>NZ_PPDC01000005.1:0-8176 GCF_002959875.1 Veillonella sp. T14073-2 | reverse complement strand
TTTTGTAGCCGTACATTTTCATGTACGTCACCATTAAGTCAGAGAATTATTTCCTATGTGCTCGGGTCAACCTACTTAGAAATTCTAAGAGATGACCTTACAAATATATATTAATTCTTCTATGCAGTTTTCAAAGAACAAACAATTCATATATTTCGCGTCTATCGTCGTTGCATTCGTTTCACTTGTCTTGCGTAATTACCATTACGCGGCGACGTCGTTCATCTCATGCGCCTAGATATCCATCGAAATCTATTAAATTGTAACTGATTGTTTAAATCAGCTTTGTTATTTTAGTACATAACAGACCAGCTGTCAAATACTAAATGGTGGAGACGAGGAGATTCGAACTCCTGACCCCCTGCTTGCAAGGCAGGTGCTCTCCCAACTGAGCTACGCCCCCGTAATGGGTTAACTTAAGTCTCGATAATCCATTCCGAAGAATCCGTTATCTTTTATAAGTTTTACCTATTAAATTAGCTCTTAGTGTCTGTACTTTACACAAAGTGTATTTCAAGTTATATGAGCCAACTGGTGGGCCTAGGTGGACTCGAACCACCGACCTCACGCTTATCAGGCGTGCGCTCTAACCAGCTGAGCTATAGGCCCATATCTGTAGATTGAGAGTCTTTTTACAGATCTCTCAAAACCGAACAATGTTAGGTGTGTAAGTACAGCTAGCGCATATGCTACGTCTACTTACTGGCCAAAGTGTCGACCTAAGTGACATCCAAGCTCTTGGCCTGGTGTATGTCTCCCTAGAAAGGAGGTGATCCAGCCGCACCTTCCGATACGGCTACCTTGTTACGACTTCACCCCAATCATCGACTTTACCTTAGACGGCTGGCTCCCGAAGGTTACCCCACCGGCTTTGGGCACTTCCGACTTTCGTGGTGTGACGGGCGGTGTGTACAAGGCCCGGGAACGTATTCACCGCAGTATGCTGACCTGCGATTACTAGCGATTCCGACTTCACGTAGGCGAGTTGCAGCCTACGATCCGAACTGAGAGAGTGTTTCTCGGGTTTGCTCCACCTCGCGGTATTGCTTCCGTCTATTAACTCCCATTGTAGTACGTGTGTAGCCCAGGTCATAAGGGGCATGATGATTTGACGTCATCCCCGCCTTCCTCCGCATTGTCTGCGGCAGTCTCTCATGAGTTCCCACCCGAAGTGCTGGCAACATAAGATAGGGGTTGCGCTCGTTGCGGGACTTAACCCAACATCTCACGACACGAGCTGACGACAACCGTGCACCACCTGTTTTCTGGCTTCCGAAGAAGAGGAACCATCTCTGGTTCTGTCCATCAATGTCAAGACCTGGTAAGGTTCTTCGCGTTGCGTCGAATTAAACCACATACTCCACCGCTTGTGCGGGCCCCCGTCAATTCCTTTGAGTTTCAACCTTGCGGTCGTACTCCCCAGGCGGGGTACTTATTGCGTTAACTCCGGCACAGAAGGGGTCGATACCTCCTACACCTAGTACCCATCGTTTACGGCCAGGACTACCGGGGTATCTAATCCCGTTCGCTCCCCTGGCTTTCGCGCCTCAGCGTCAGTTTTCGTCCAGAAAGTCGCCTTCGCCACTGGTGTTCTTCCTAATATCTACGCATTTCACCGCTACACTAGGAATTCCACTTTCCTCTCCGATACTCTAGATTGGCAGTTTCCATCCCATCACGGGGTTAAGCCCCGAACTTTTAAGACAGACTGACCAATCCGCCTGCGCGCGCTTTACGCCCAATAATTCCGGACAACGCTTGCCACCTACGTATTACCGCGGCTGCTGGCACGTAGTTAGCCGTGGCTTTCTATTCCGGTACCGTCAATCCTTCTAACTATTCGCAAGAAGGCCTTTCGTCCCGATTAACAGAGCTTTACAACCCGAAGGCCGTCATCACTCACGCGGCGTTGCTCCGTCAGACTTTCGTCCATTGCGGAAGATTCCCCACTGCTGCCTCCCGTAGGAGTCTGGGCCGTGTCTCAGTCCCAATGTGGCCGTTCATCCTCTCAGACCGGCTACTGATCATCGCCTTGGTGGGCCGTTACCCCTCCAACTAGCTAATCAGACGCAATCCCCTCCTTCAGTGATAGCTTATAAATAGAGGCCACCTTTCATCTATCCTCGATGCCGAGGTTAGATCGTATGCGGTATTAGCAGTCGTTTCCAACTGTTGTCCCCCTCTGAAGGGCAGGTTGATTACGCGTTACTCACCCGTTCGCCACTAAGATTGATAGAAGCAAGCTTCCATCGCTCTTCGTTCGACTTGCATGTGTTAAGCACGCCGCCAGCGTTCGTCCTGAGCCAGGATCAAACTCTCCAAGATATCTTGAAGCTATTTGAATAGCTCATTATTTGTTGTCGTTACATTTAAGTAACTTTGAATTATGGTTGGTTTTGACTATGTCAAAACCCGCACTCTGGCATATGTTCAATCATATGATTGATTACCTATCATTGTTCAGTTTTCAAAGATCTGTTATCAGTTTCACGCTTTAGTGAAGCGCCATCTGACGACTTGATTATAATAACATGTGAGCACTTTCATGTCAACACATTTTATAATCTTTTTTGAAGTTCTTTCGAACTTCAAAGTGTATTCCTACACTCATTAAGAAACAGTCGTTCGAACGACTGTATGCATATTATAGTATAACAAAAAAATAATGGCAACCCCCAATTCTCAATTTCACACTACTTTCATTGCACATTCATTTTCCAACCTAAAACTAAAGATTGATTTTATACAATCTATTTTGTATAATGTAGCTGTAATATAGACTCTTTCACTTATGTAGTTATATAGTTATATACTATTTAATACTATATTTTAATTTTGAATTAGCTCTATATTTCAGTTTAGTCTTTTATTATAGTAGTTATAATTAATACTATAATAATGTGTGAGGAGATTGAGTATGAAATTATCCAAACGTTTATTATCTAAAACAGTTGCTATTGCTGCGGTATGTGCAACTATGGCCACTGTAGCCTTTGCTGCACCACAAGGTACATTTGATACCTCAGAAATTCAAATTACAGGCGAAGCCTCTCGTTCTGTAGCACCTAACTATGCGATTTTAACACTTGGTATTACTAGTGAAAACACTAATATCAATGCTGCAAAATCCAATAACGATCGCATCATGAGTGATTTAATCAGCAAGTTAGGTCATTTAGGTATCGACAAAAAAGATATTTACACATCTAACATTTCTATTAACCCTACAAGTGATTATCAAGATGGTAAACGAATCAACACTGGTTATAGTGTAGCAAATCGTGTGACTGTAAAAATCAACAATCTTGATAATGTAGGAAAGGCTGTCGATGCTGCTGTTAGCGCTGGCGCCAATGATATCAATAACCTTTCATTCCAAAATGATGTATCTCAACAACTGTCTGATTCTTTAACTACCGAAGCAATTCAAGATGGTCGTCATAAAGCTGAGGTTATTGCTGCAGCCCTTGGTCGTACTTTAGGCCCTGTAAAAACCGTTTCTATCAGCACACCACAAACAAGCTCTATGGACTCTGGTTCCTATCGTAACGCCGTAATGTTAAAAGCGTCTCTCGAAACTGCTACTCCTGTTGAAAAAGGATCATTAGTAGTTTCTCAAGACGCTAATATTACTTATTATTTACAATAGAATTTTCTGGTACCACACCTTCGTGGACCGCTACAATGCCGCCTGTCAATTCATGATAGGTGGCATTTTCATATCCTAAAGATTTCCAGATTTCAATAATCTCGCTTTGATGAGGATATCTGCGTAAGGATTCTGGCAACCATGCATAAGAGGAATTATCCTTACTTAACTTACCTATAATAGGTAATATATAGGAGAAGTAGAAATTATATAACTGTTTAAAACCAAACATGCTTGGCTTTGCGAGTTCTAACACAACTACTTTCCCACCTGGCTTTACAACACGTTGCATTTCAGATAGCACTTGTTTAATATCTGGCACATTACGCATTGCAAATCCGCTCATAGCAGCATCAAATGTGTTATCTGCATATGGTAATGCCATCGCATCACCTTGAACAAGATTAACTTGATCTATTAAACCAGCATCTTCAATGCGTACACGACCTTGATCAAGCATCTCACTATTAAAGTCCAAAGCCTCTACTCTTAATGTTGGTTCTTGACGTAACGCTTCCTTTGTAAACACACAAGTACCACATGCTACATCAAGCACACGTTGGTGAGGACCAATATTCATTGCTTTTACAGAGAATTTGCGCCAAAAATAATCTTGTCCAAAGCTTAAGACTGTATTCATTAAATCATAGTTTTTTGCAATATTAGAAAAAACACCTTGTACAAATTGCTCTTTATCGGCATATGTTTTAAATTCTTTAGTATTCATTATGGTCCTTTCACTAATCAAGAACTATATTCAAACTCTTTACTCGCATAGTATATCATACTATGCCTTCTATCAAAAGAATCCTATTATATATACTATATATAGTAATTATGTAATAAGCACATATTTAGTTAAAACCATATATTCACTACTGTTAAAATTAGTATATTACAAAATAAACATCGTTATCAATCACAGTAGATCTAACTTAACTATATATAAACAACTATGATATTATCTATTGCCACCATCCTGTGTTCGTTGTATAATGACATATGTCCATGACGAAAAGATATCTTTTCCATGGTCTTTTATTAGTTTTTATTAAGTATTGGAGTGTACTATGAATCGATTTGTAAAAACAATCAATAGAGTCAGTCTAATCCAACAAATTATCATAGGTTTGATTATTGGTATTTTGACAGCTCTATACGTGCCAGATGTGGCAAATGAATTAGCTTTATTAGGCGTTCTCTTTGTTGGTGCTTTAAAAGGGATTGCACCAATCCTCGTATTCTTTCTTGTAATTGCAGCCATCAGTAAACACCGTTCTGGCCAAAAAACAGGGATGGGATCTGTAATCACATTATATTTATTAGGTACATTCCTTTCTGCAGCGCTTGCTGTAGTCGTAAGCTTTATGTTCCCTACTACATTACACCTTGCAGCTAGTGCAGCCGATGCAGCTCCACCACAAGGTATCGTAGAGGTAATGAAAACACTTTTAAAAAATATTGTTGATAATCCAGTAAAAGCCTTGATGACTGCTAACTATATCGGTATTTTAGGCTGGGCACTTATCATTGGTGGCGCTTTACGCCATGCACCAATGAATACTAAGGAAGTAATGGAGTCTATCGCTCAAGCTATTACAACAGTAGTAGGTTGGATTATCCGCTTTGCTCCTCTTGGTATCATGGGTCTCGTAGCTGACTCTATTGCTACTAACGGTATTGAAGCTTTAATTGGTTATTTCCAATTACTCGTATTACTACTTGGTTCTATGATTTTCGTAGCATTAATAGTAAACCCACTTCTATCTTTTGTATATCTTCGCCGTAATCCATATCCATTGGTTTTCAAATGTTTACGTGAATCTGCAATCTATGCGTTCTTTACTCGTAGCTCTGCTGCAAACATCCCTGTTAACCTCGATTTAGCAAAACGTTTAAAACTTAACCCTGATATGTATTCCGTATCCATTCCATTGGGTGCAACAATCAACATGGGTGGTGCAGCGATCACAATTACAATCATGACATTAGCTGCTGCCCATACACTTGGAATCGTTGTAGATATCCCTACAGCAATTCTCTTATCTGTTATTGCTACTATCGGTGCTTGTGGTGCTTCTGGCGTTGCTGGTGGTTCCCTACTTCTAATTCCTCTTGCTTGTTCTCTATTTGGTATCTCTAATGACATCGCAATGCAAGTTGTAGGTGTAGGCTTCATCATCGGCGTTTTACAAGACTCCACTGAAACAGCACTTAACTCCAGTACAGATATTCTCTTCACTGCTACTGCAGATTATGCAAAACGTGGCTATCACGAAAACTGGAATTAAATACCACTATACAAACATACTAAAGACGGTCCTTCGGGACTGTCTTTTTTCGTATTTGAAAGTCATAAATAATAGATTACTATACAACTTATAAATATATTCATTGTATAATATAAAAGCAAACTCTGAAAATCAAACGATATATCTATATTGATTTTATTCAATATAGTGTTATAATAGAGTTAATGATAATAACTATTAATTGATATAAATAGAAAGGAATCAACATGAAACAATATGATATTATTGTCGTTGGTACAGGTGGTGCCACAATCGTAGCTGATGCTGCTATCAAAAAAGGGTTAAAAGTAGCCATCATAGAAAAAGGTAAATTTGGTGGTACATGCCTAACTCGCGGTTGTATTCCTACGAAAGTAATGGTTACAGCAGCTAATGCCATTCAAGAGGTAGAAGAGTTCAAAAAAATAGGCGTCAATGTTGGCGATGCAACAATGGATTGGGATACTGTAGCTAAACGTACATGGCATAAAATCGACGAGTCTGCAGGCATCTATGATTACTATAACGCTTATGACAACGTAGATGTATATCGCGGTGCTGCAAGCTTTGTGTCCGATAAGGTTATGAACATCCACCTTAACGATGGCTCTGGTATCGTAGAAATCACAGCTCCAACGATTATCCTTGGTACTGGCGGTTATAGTAATATACCGAATGTACCAGGTCTTCAAGAGGCAGGTTTCCTTTCTAGTGAAAGCCTCTTTGGCGATAAATTCCCTAAACAACCATACAAATCCCTTGCTGTACTCGGTGCAGGTCCAATCGGTGTTGAATTCGCACACGTATTTGCATCTGCTGGTACAGAGGTAACAATCCTTCAACATAATGTACGTTTAGTACCTAAAGAAGATGCAGAAGTATCTGAATTCTTGTTGAATAACTACAGAGAACGTGGCATCAATGTAGTCCTAAATCAAGACACGGTTGAAATCCGTCAAGAAGATGGTCTTAAAGTAGTAGTCACTAAAGATCGCACTACTGGCGAAATTTTAGAAACTAAAGTTGAAGAAATCCTTGTAGCAGCCGGCATTCGTCCAGCTGTAGAAGAGCTCCATCTCGAAAACACAGGTATTGAAACATGGCCAAAGGGCTGGATTAAAACTAATGAATTCTTAGAAACATCCGTTGATGGTATCTATGCGTTAGGTGACGTAAACGGCGAGCCTGCATTCCGCCATCGTGCGAACTATGAAGCTGATATTATCGCCCACAACCTATACTTTGCTAAAAACGAAGAAGATTTCCGTTGGGCACGCTATGATACATTGCCAAAGGTTACCTTCTCCTACCCTGAGATTGGTAGCGTAGGTCTTACTGAAGCAGAAGCTATTAAAGCTGGTTACAATGTAGGTGTAGGTAAAAACTACTACTCCTCCACAGCTAAAGGCTACGCAATGGGTATAAACCCTGGCGATGTAAATGACGGCTTTGTAAAAATCGTGGTAGACAAAGATACTAACCATATCCTTGGTATGCATGTAACAGGCCCTCAAGCATCTATCCTCTTCCAACCATATGTAAACCTTATGAACAGCGGTGTAACGCCATTGACTGCAATTAATGAAGAAATCGCTTCTGAACGTACTAAACGCTTACGTGAAAGAGGTATTACTCGCGAAATGGATCCTAAATCCGTTATCACTGTAGGTGAAACTATGAGCCCACATCCTTCTCTTGTAGAGGTCATCATGTGGACACAAGTATACTACGAAAATCGTTGGTAATAATAGGGTTATAGGACAAAAAGTGTTGCTATTTCAGTCCCAAAGATTGGTAAATAGGCGATCATAATTATGCAAATCACTCCAAACAATAGCATCACCCCAAGTTGGAATAGAGGCTTCTAACCTAGATTGTTCATGTATGGTATGATATATATCAGAAATACTCTTGTTGGTCGGCATAACCTTAAGTATTTCTGCATTAGAAAGCGGGTTCGGTGAGTGCATATAGCACCACCAGAACACCGCTTTTATTCGTCTTTCAATAGACATTCCTCTATGATTACGTAACATAGCGCGTAACTGAGCATTTACGCCACCTTCTATACGATTATTAGTAGCTGGACAGGTACATGTTAACGATGTACCTAAGTAAGTAAACAAACATCTTTTATTGATTAATTTAACTAAGGAATTTTCTGCTTTTATAAGTCGTTCGTGTTTAGGTCGTATCGTACCATTTTCATCAACGGTCATTTCTGATAGAAATACTC
>NZ_PPDC01000004.1:0-198041 GCF_002959875.1 Veillonella sp. T14073-2 | reverse complement strand
CAAGAACATTGATTACAATACCAACGTTGAGAACCCGCATTTGTTTTACCATTTTTCTTACAAACGAAACCACAACTTGGGCATCTGACTAGTTTCATAATTATACTCCTTCTAAAAAATATATCTTTCTAGAAAGATAAAACCTTATTTGAGTCAGTAAAATCAAGGGGGTTCAGACTTTTTAGCAACACTTTTTGTCCTATATGTAAAAGTTACTCAAAAAGATAAAATGCCGATAGAGCCAGTATTTAACTAGCTCCATCGGCATTAACAGCAACACTTTTTGTCCTATAACCCTAATAATAAATATATAACCATTATATAAATAAAAGAGCTGAAGATTGTATCTTCAGCTCTTTATTTATAATATCGCTAAATAGATTAACGACCCATATCTATTGTATTATCCCAAATAATATTTGTTCTACGACCATCAAAACCTTGGTCTGGTTCAGGAGGTAATTTACTGGATTTAGATTGACCTACATATGCTCCTGTTTCCGCATCTACAGTAACTACAGTCTTTTTACCATCTTGATGCATTGTCATATAGTATAGAATCTTGCCTTCATGAGCTTCAATTTTCCAGCCTTTTACAACTGCATCAGCACCAAGCTGTTGTTTCGCAACGCGCTCAGCTTGAGCTGCTTCGATGACTTTATCTTTATTAAAGATTTCACCGATAACTTTCTTAGGTTTGCCACCTTCATCCATATCAGATGTATTACCAGTGATAACGTCGATTTTCATCTTATATTGATGATATTTACTATAGCCTACTACTTTGTAACCATAGTTCAAATCATTAGAGTTAAGCTCTACAGAATGAAGTGCTGCATTAGGAAAACGATTTTGGAAAATAGTACCAATTTTACTCATAGTCATAACCATGGATTCCCCTGGTGCACGTTGTACAGAAATATCAGTACTTGTTTCTGGTTTTGTTTTACGTGCATCTGCTACACTAGGTGTAGCAACGGACAATACGCCAACTGCCAATACACCAGTTAATGCCATAGAAATCAACTTTTTATTCATTACATATCCTCCTACTATATACAATGCTTTCACCTATGGTAAAAGCCATCTGTATACTAGAATTACTATAATTTTGTGCTATACGCAACAGCACACAAAACATACATAAATAGATATATTATTTAGACAATATACTATAAACCTTCATTCGATGCAAGTCGATCGTTTACATCAGTCATAAGCAATTTGTAACATGTTGCCACCAAAGGTACGCCAATCAACATGCCAGTGACCCCCATTAAACTACCACCTACGATAACGGCTGCAAATACCCACAAACCAGGTAAACCAACAGAATTACCTACAATCTTGGGATAAATAAAGTTACTTTCAATTTGATGAAGCACCTCTAAGATAATCACATAGATTAATGCATCCATAGGACTAACAGTAAGTAAGATAACTGCGCCTATAACGCCCCCTACATAAATACCTAGCAATGGAATTAATGCAGTAAGACCAATAACACAGGCAATCGTAGTAGCATATTCGATATTAAATGCCCACAATGAAATGCCCACCATAATACCTAAAATTAAGGCATCTATAAACTGGCCTACAAAGAAGTTACTAAAAGTTTGAACAGCTACGCGTGTCACATAACTAACACGATTAACCCACTCATCAGATGCATAGGCTCTTAGGATTCGTTTACCTTGCATCATAAGTCGCTCTTTATCGAGCAACATATAAATGGCAAAGATTAAACCTAAACCTATATTCAAAGTCCAAGATAAGGCTGTCCCCATCGCATTAACTAGGTATGTACCACCCTTTGTGCCCCACTCGCGAGTATATTTAACAATACTTTCACCACTCAAGGTATCCATAAGAGTTTGATTGGAGGCCATTGGAATGGTTTCTGTAAAGTGTTGCATCCATGTTTGGAAATCGGTATACAACTGCGGCGAAGAAGCTACGATAATCGACATGGAATGAATTAATTGTGGAATCGCCATGCGAGCAATGAAATACACGATAGCACTGATAGTAACAAAGGATAATACAAGACTTAAAGGTCTTCTAATTTTATCTTTCCAACCAGTTTTATTCTTAGGCCACAGCCACCGTTCATAGCGTACCACTAGAATATCCAGGACAAATGCTATACAAGCACCTACTATAAGTGGAACAAAGGCAGTGATAATAGCATCAATAGCATTAGCAATATCGCTGATGCGTAGCGCCATCATGATCATAACGCCAGCCAGTATAATGGCCCCTATAAGCGGTTTGTAATATTTAAATCGTTTCATATATAACCTACTTTACTATACTCACAACACATACATTACCAAAACTTAATGAACATTGTATGACCTACGATTGTATGCAAGCTTAGTATAACACAAAAGTCCACCTTATCACATGCTCGGTCCCCCGATGAACACGAGAGCATGATAGAAGGTGGACTTATTGTATACCTAATCTAGATATATCTAGAGATTAGCGATGGATATAAACATCTACACGACGGTTTTCAGCTTTACCTGCTGCAGTGGAGTTAGTTGCCACTGGTTTAGTGTCACCATTAGCGATACCAATTAAGCGATCAGCAGATACACCATTGTTTACTAAGTATTGAGCTACATATTGTACACGGCGTTCAGACAAGCCAACGTTATATTGTGGAGTAGCATCAGTATCAGCATTACCTAACAATTTAACTTGGTCTTGAGAGTATTGGTGAGCAGCGTTTACAGCAGCTGTCAAGTTTGGATATTGGTCTGCACGAGCAACATCTTGATCGGAATCGAAGTAGATAGATTCTACATAGTAATCCAATTTAGGAGTTTTGTACATAGGAGCTTCTACTACAGGAGCTGGAGCTGGAGTGTATACAGGAGCTGGAGCTGGAGTTGCTACAGGAGCTACTGTTTTGTAACCACCGAAACGGTAGGACAAACCAACTACAGGACCTTGGAAGGAGATGTTGGAATCATCGTCACGTTTAGTATTGATATAACGATAACCTGCATTGATATCCAAATCTTCGTTAACTTTGTAGCCTAAGCCAGCTTCCCAAGTGGAAGTTCTCTTAGTACCTACACCAGCTTTACCGTAAACTTCTACTTTAGAGCCAAGGTTTGCTTTACCAATTACACCAGCTTGAGCAATGTTATTTGCTTTAGCGAAGTCATCACCAGAAATGTGTGCATAACCACCATATACTGCAAAGTTTTTATTCAAGGATTGAACCAAATTAACTTCGTGCATTTTGTCACTGTAGCTAGTACCGCTCAATTTGTCATTTAAACCATGATATTGGTATTGCAATGCAGTTTTATCAGACAAAGCATAAGTTAAACCACCATCAAAGTTCCATTTTGCATCAGCATTGAAGTCATTAGTTTTTGCTTTGGAATGAGCTGCGCCAAGATCAACTTGGAATTCACCTTTGTTGAATTGAGTTTGTGGAGTTGCGCCAGCTACAGATACGCCTACAGCAGCAACTGCCAATAAAGCTAATAATTTTTTATTCATTATAATTCCCTCCAATAACAGCCTTTAACAATACACAGGCCTTTGGTAATAATATACTTTCATTTTACACAACTTTTCGATAAATTTCAATATCTTTTATGAATTTATCATGAGAATTTCGAATTATATCTATATACAGATGTTATATTTTTTAATTAATAATATATCTATCTTTATATTATAAGCATATTGAGGAGCTAATCGTATAAATGATTAGTTTCTGAATGCTTGCTCTTTTAAGATATATCTTATACTTCTTAATGAATCTTTAAAATTAATCAAACTAAAATACCTACGGAAACGTAGGCGTTCTATTTTAAATTAGTTGTCTTTTACGGAGAACCATGCGTGCCCTCTCTCAGGGCCATTCATGTTACCTCCATCATTAAAAACAATTTCTAAATTATATCAACGACTTTTTTCGATATAATTTTGCAAAATATTTTTTATGATGTAGCGAAATCCGGATATTATTATTTCCTATACATCATGATTTTCATCACAAAATAAATTCTATAGAATATGATATACTGATATTACATACTTTGTAGAAATTACTATTGTATATAGTACTTATATTGGAGGAAGCATGAGTAAATTAGCTTATATTGTACGTCATATCAACTTTGAAAATGCCGGTATTTTGGAGTCAGTCTTAGTGGAGCGAGGGTTTGAACTAACATATATCGAAGCGCCCCTTGCCAATTTTGAACACTATGATGCCCAAAAAGCTGATTTAGTCATCGTCTGCGGTGCTCCCATTGGCGCGTATGATGAAAAACTCTATCCATTCTTAACCGACGAAATCAAGTTTATTACAGATCGTATTAATAGTAAAAAGCCATTACTAGGCATTTGTTTAGGTGCTCAACTTATATCTCGTATTATGGGTGGCCACGTAGGACCTATGAAGCATGGTAAGAAAGAAATTGGCTTTAGTCCCATTGAGTATACTACTGAAGGAGCCTCCTCTCCATTAGCATTGCTAGGCAATGTGCCTGTTCTTCACTGGCATGGCGATGAATTCGAAATTCCTAGAGGTGCCGTTAGACTTGCCAAAACAGAGCTATGTCAAAATCAAGCATTCTCTGTAGATACTCATATCCTAGCCCTTCAATTCCATATGGAGGCTGACCCTACTTTAATTGAAAGTTGGCTTGTAGGTCATTGTGCAGAACTATCTAATGCAGGAATTGACATTTGCAAACTTAGAGATGATGCCAAACGACTACGCCAAGAATTACCTGCTGCTGGTAAAGCGGCTTGTATTGCCTGGCTTGAACAAAATCATTTATAAAAACAAAAACCGCCTTAGTAAAACTAAGGCGGTTTTTGTCTGTTTCTTATATATATCCCTTACATATATACACGAAATCATAGATTTCTGGTCCGACAACACATTCCCCAATGTGTCATTTTTTCCACATTTGGTATTGTACATCAAAAAAATTGAATATGCAAGAAGTTTTTCATAAATCTTTCATAAATTATTTTAATTTTTTCAATATAAAAAGTGATAAATAGCAATGCATCATAAGTTTTATCGACTTTAATGCGCTATATTTAACACTACAAACTTTAAGTTTTATATGAAAAATTCAACTTAAATGATATTCAAAATTAATATTTTTGACATTATTAGGTAAAATTAGACAATTTTATGCTGCCATGTCCCTCTAATAAATCTCACGTAAGAACAGCATAAGCGTAAGGACTGATCAAAGCACAAGGATAACCAGGCACCTAATAATCCTAAACCTAACGTAATACACAATAGATAGGTAATAATAGGTCGAATGATAGCTACACTAATTAGGGAATATTGCATAATATAATACGTATCCCCTGCCCCTTTTAACACACCAGAATATACTTGCTGTAAAGCTTGTGGGAAAGCTGCTACTGCCATGATGCCCATCAAAGAACCAGAAAGAAATACTACTTCACTTTCACGAGTATAAAGCTGTACCAAAAACTCTCCAGGACCAATAAATATCAAGGCACTTACAAGACCTACTACAAGACCAATACGAGCACCAATCTTACCATACGTCTTTGCAATATCTGGACGTTTATGTCCTAAACTTTGACCTGTATGAGAGGCCCCTGCGAAACCAAGCCCCATGGCAAAGTAGTAGAATATGTCCATCAAATTCATACATACATAATGAGCTGCCAATGGCACGGCCCCTAAGGAAGCAACAATCATGGTGTATGTATACATACCAAAACGTTCAAAGAACTGCTCTCCTAAAGAGCTGCCCCCAACGTGAAACATCGTATGAAGTACGGGTCTTTCAAAGGTCCATTTGGACGGATGTCGCAATGTTAGTCCTGTAGTCGTGTGCTGTGAGATAGTACGCAGTAGCAACAATGCAATAAGAGCACTACTGATCATGGTCGACACGCCCGCCCCCATAACACCGAGCTCAGGGAAGAACCCAATACCATAAATCAAGAAAAAGTTCATGATGGTATTTAAAATGTTCCCTACTACATTTGATTTAAAAATTACTTTTGTATTACCGTATCCGATCAGTGCAGCCCCTACAATTTGACTAAAAGATTGGAATATTAGACTAATGACAATAAAACGGCCATACCAGACAGCCGTGTCTATATAGCCGTCTTCGGCACCTGTAAAGCGTAAGATATGCTCTAAATTAAAGAAACATATTGCCAATAAAGGCACATAAATCAAAAAATTTAATAATATAGACTGCTTAAGAACTGCATTCATACCGTCCACATCGCCTTCACCATGACGGCGCGCAATGATAGCAGTAACAGCAATAGATAAAGCGCGGCAGAAAATGAGCATCACCATTTCAGGCTGTCCCATAATACCTACCGACGCAAGTGCAGACGCACCGAGTGCCCCAACCATTGCCAAATCGATGGCAGTCATAAACTGTAACATCAAACCTTGTAATGTAGCTGGCCAAGCAATTTTCAAATATTTACCATACAGTTGCTTTGTAGTTCCCACTGGACCTAACCGCTCTGCAGCGGGCAACATGGTATCTACTGAAAGCCATCGTTGTATGCGGTCTAACATAGTAACTCCTATTCATGTAAGATCGTACAAGTTGGAACCATCAATTAGCTCCTAATATCTTCTAAATTATATCACAAATATACATGAGAAGGCATTCATATATTATGCTTTTATTTAATAATCTATATCAAAATAACAAAAGAACCCCTTACCTTTCCTCTTATACCAATATAGGTATAACTACGATAAGTAAGGGGTTTCTTTTTAAAGCTCCAGTTCTTTGAGATACTCACAATTGAAATTGTATCTCACTTTATAGAGAGGTATCACTTCAAATAAAACTTCAAAGACTAGAGTACTGGACTAATCAGTACCGATTTATCTTACTATATACTGATTAACCTTTAGATGCTAACAACTGGTTTACTGCTGCCCGCAAGTCATCTAAACCTTGTTTTGTTTCAGCCAATTCTTGACGTTGACGTTCATTTTCAGCTTCCAATGTATTTAGACGAGCTGCTTGATCAGCAATAATAGTCTTTTGTTCACTATTTTCCTTCTTGAGGCTAGATACCTCATCTTGCATTACATACACAGAGCTAATAGGGCCTGCTTTGTAACGATCAGGAATATTTTTCTTTTCTGGGCTAGAGCCAAATTTGTGAGTTACACCTGCATTGACCATGTTGCGGTTCGCACCAAGAGATACACCAACGTTGAACATTGTATCTTCATTTGTATAATGTGCAAGACCTAATGCCGCTGCTGTTTCACCGCGATAGTTACCAACACCAGCCATCACTTGAGTTGGTTCCAATGGGTCATATTGAATCGGTTTCAACGCTGCCATTGCTGCTGCATGCGCACCTACACGTTGTACCTCACCTGCTACTTGACCAATAGCATCGCCAATTCTAGCATTAGATGCTTTCAACTGACTAACATTAACTGCATCAGTATCATCTGTACCAGGTGCAATACCTTTAAGTTGGTTATTACCATTATTAAGGCCATCCTTAGTCAAGGAAATAGTGCCTGCATTTGGATTATTAGGATTTGCACTGCCTGGTGTAATTGTTATGCCATTACCATCTGTGACAGTTGTGTTACCTGCTGCATCTTTAAATGTAGCAGACTTCATATCCTTCAGTTCAGGATTTACTGCATAACTAATTGTTTTACCTGCTTGGCTAACCATCATATTATTGCCCGCTTTGAAAGTAACTGTTTCATCGGTTTTTACTTTTTCAGCAGTCGCCGTTGGTGTGCTATTAATACCAGAGCCTTCTATACCAACAGTTGCATTCCAGCCTGCATTTTCAACGGCAGATTTTACTTGATCTTCAGTAGCTGCACGACCAGACACAATATTATTTGGATTCCAAGTTTTATTAGTCAAACCTGTAACAACACCATCTTTGCCATTTACTGCAACAGGATTAATGCCACCTGTAGTAATGATGCCATCTTTACCATCGATACCTACAGTACCAATTGTAGCCTTGCCATCCTTACCATCAAGAGCAATCTTATCGCCAGCTTTTACAGAACCATTAACACCATCGATAGCAACTGCATTAGCACCATCACCAGCTTTAATAGTACCATCTGTGCCATTAATTGCTACAGCATTACCATCTTTACCGGCTTTAATAGTACCACTTGTACCATCTACAGTAACTGCCTTAGTTGGATCTGTGCCCAATGTAACCTTATCATTCAACTTGTTATCATAAATGATATGTCCATCAGCGGCAGTAGTTTTAGTCAATACAATATTACCTGTAGTACTACCAGCACTTTCACCACCATTAGCAGTCAATTCTGTTTTAGACGCCTTAGACTTAGCCTCTAATTGACGTACATTGACAGCATCGGTGTCATCTGTACCATCTGCAATGTTAGAAATCTTATTGCCACCATTATTGAGACCATCCTTAGTTAAGGATACAGGATTTTTACCAGCTGCAGTAATGGTTACACCATCTTTAGTAAGAGCTGTATTATTACCATTGCCATCATCAATAACTGTACTATCTGCTGTGGAAGTATTTGTTTTTGTACCATCCGTAATCTTAGTGCCATCTGCAGTTGTTGCTGTAGACTTAGTACCATCTGCTACTGTATTACCAGCTGCAGTAGATGTATTGGTTTTAGTACCCGCAGTTTGTGTAATGGAATCACCATTGATAACCGTTGTGTTATTACCAGTACCATTGAAGCTTGCAGAGTTCATGTTCACAAGGTCTTTATTCAAAGAATATGTGAAGTCACGCCCATTTTGGTTGATTGTGATATTTTCACCAGCAATCATAGTAACCTTTGCGTCTTTACCTACTTTGGCATCTGTTTTAGTACCAGTTTGTTTACCAGATGTAGCAGCATCTTTATCTGCTGTAATTTGCCATGTTTGGTTAGCTGCAGCATCAGCTACTACTTTCAATTGATCCTCGGTAGCAGCACGGCCAGAAACAGCATTGCCATCCCAAGTTGTATTACCGAGACCTGTTACATGGTTATTTGTACCATCTATTGTGACGCCACCAATATTAGCAGCTTTACCTGTAATAGTACCAGTAGTGCCATCTAACGTTACCGCCTTATTACCACCTGTTGTAATTGTATTATTTACGCCATCAATAGCTGCACTACCAATAGTAGCCTTACCGGCTGTACCATCAATAACAATGGCATTAGCGCCAGTACCAAATGTCAATGTATCATTAAGTTTTACATTGTAAATTGTATGACCATCTGCAGCCGTTGTAGACGTTAATTTTACATTGCCAGTTGTTGTGTTAGCCGCTTCATCATCATTAGCAGTAATTTCTGTTTTAGATGCTTTTTTAGCTGCATTAATCGCATCTGCTACATTCTTAGCTGTTGCCACACCATCTGTAGCAGGACCTGTAATAGTGCCATCTGTGCCAGCTGTAATAGCCGCTGTTTTTACATCATATTTAACAACGCCCGCATCATCGATAGTAGCAGTTGTTAACGTGCCATCTTTAAAGTTCAAGCCATCAGCCAAGGATACTTGTTTAGCTGTACCATCATTTGCTTTATAAGACAATTTAGTCTTAGTAGCAACCTTAGTACCGTCAATCGTTACCTTGTAATCCTTAGTTGTGCCATCTGCACTTGGTGTACCTGTAACAGTCAACGGATTATCCGCATCAGTTGTATCAGTACTTACTGTAACTGCACTGACAGCAGATTTCTTAACCTCTGCTTCGGATACTTTTACAGTTAAGTTCTTACCATCTGCATCAGTTGTTACATATTTACCGTCGCCTTTGATACCCAATGTATCATCTTTAAGATTTACAACACCGGCAGATGTATTCGTATCGCCAGCAAATTTCAAGTTAATGGCATCAGTGCTTGCTTTAGCTGCCTTGTTGATAGCATCCGCTACATTTTTAGCTGTTGCTAAGCCATCATCACCTGTGACAGAGGCTGCACCTGTAGTGGCATTGCTATCGATAGTCGCACGTTTTGTAGATACCTCTACAGTATCGCCATTCATCTTCGTAGAGATGAAATCACCTGTAGCACCTTTTACATTAAACGCTACATCCCCATCTTTTAAGGATTGGCTAGATACAGTACCACTATCTGCACCAAGGGAAACCTTACGACTCACAGCCGCTGCAGAATCATTGATTTTGGTCTTAGTATCATCATTAATATCAAATGTTACCTTACCATCATTATCTACAGAAGCCTTTGTCATTGTGCCATCTACAAAGTCTAAGCCTTTAGATAATTTAACAGACTTAGCATCTGCATCAGCGGCACTATTAGCACGGTATGTCAACGTTTGACGAGCTACAGTATCATTCAATTGTTTTACATTTACTGCATCAGTATCATCTGTACCTTCCGCAACCTCTTTAATTTTGTTGCCACCAGCATTGATTTCATCAAGAGTAAATCGGATTGTTTTAGCTCCTCCTGCAGATTCGGCAATTATTCCTTGTGCATCATGAATAGATTCATTTCCATTCCCATCGTGGAAAGCAAGTAAACGAGATGTAAGATTATTAGCATCAGAACCACTATGAAGATGTATAATGTCTAATCCAAGAAACGTTTCAACTCCATTAGCACCAGTTTCGCCATTATTAATGCTTAAACTCTCATGATTAATTTTGGTATAAGCAGCATCACGTGAAGATCTAAATGTGCCGCTAGAATTTGCAGCATCAAACTTGATTGTTTCACCTAGATCATCTTCAAAGGAAATAGTGTTCATTTTCTTAAGGTCTTTGTTTAATGTAGTAGCAATATTTTTACCAGTTTGTGTAACTGCAATATTGTTATCACCAGTAAAGTCAACAGTATCACCACCAGCTACAGTAGTCGGTGTATCACCATTAGCAGATAGTTTCCATGCTGCACCGTCTTTAGCTTGGCTAGCCGCTTTGTTAATCGCATCGGCCACGTTCTTAGCAGTTGCTAAGCCATCATCACCTGTAACAGAAGCAGTACCTGCAGCATCACTGTTGATAGTGGAACGTTTTGTAGAAACTTCTACAGTGTCGCCATTCATCTTCGTAGAAATGAAATCACCAGTCGCAGCTTTTACATTGAATGCTACATCACCATCTTTTAAGGATTGACTAGATGCTGTACCGCTATCTGCACCAAGAGAAATATTACGAGCAACTGCAACGGAAGAGTTATCTACTTTAGTTTTAGTATCTGTATCTAAACCAACAGTAATCGTTTGATTATTTACAGTGGCTGTCACACCATTAGCACCAGCCACATTAAGTTTTTGGTTTTTAAGATCAATAGTACCGTTATTTGTACCATCTGTAATATTTAAGTTTTGAGACAAGTTAGCAACAGCTTGCTTAACATCACCAATATTTGCTGCATTGGAATCAGTTGTACCACCACTAGCAACATTAGTAATTGTCTTGTTACCACCGTTGATACCATCAGTTTTATCAATGGAGATGCCACCTACAGTTACTTTATCTGTTGTGATACCAGTACCTGTAATTGCAGTAGTACCATTTGTTAAGCCAGATGTATTGATTACTGTGTTACCTGCAGTAATAGAATCTACTGTAAGATCTTTCTTTGTGGCTACAGTAATTTTCTTTTTATCTGTACCATCTTGAGTGATTAAAATATTATCACCATTGATAAGATCTACAGTGTCACCGCCTTGTACAGTTGTTTTATCAGTTGTGCTGGAATTTGTTGTAAGATTCCATGCCGCACCAGCTTTAGCTGCATCAGCGGCTTTATTGATAGCATCGGCTACATTTTTAGATGTTGCTAAGCCATCATCACCAGTTACAGATGCTGCACCTGTATTTGCATCGCTAGTAATAGCTGCACGCTTAGTGGAAATTTCAACAGTGTCACCATTCATCTTTGTAGAAATGAAATCACCTGTGGCACCTTTCACGTTGAATGCTACGTCGTTATCTTTCAAAGATTGACTAGATGCTGTGCCGCTATCTGCACCAAGAGAGATGTTACGAGCTACTGCTGTGGACGCATTATCTACTTTAGTTTTGGTAGTTGCATCAAGACCTACTGTAACAGTTTGGCCATTTACAGTTGTAGACACACCATTTGTACCGGAAACAGTAAGTTTTTGATTTTTAAGATTTACAGTACCGTCTGTAGCACCATCAGAAACAGTAAGGTTTTGAGACAAACCATCTACTGCTTTATTGATAGAATCTGCTACATTTTTAGCAGTCGCTAAACCATCTGTAGGACTATTTACTTTAGCTTTACCATCAGCGTCATTAGTAATAGTTTCTGTGGCAGTAGAAATAGTTACAGTACCATTTGTACCTACAGTTGCTTTTGTAAAAGTACCATCTGTAAAGTTTAAACCATTTGCCAAGGACACTTTGTTTGCATTAGCACCATTAGCTTTGTATGTTAATTGTGTTTGATTAGCTAATTTTGTTGTATCAATACCAATTGCATAGTCCTTAGTATTTGTACCTGCTGTTGGTGTAATTGTAATAGGATTATCTGTTGTATTAGCCTTGCTAACAGTTACTGCGCCTACAGCTAAATCTTTTACTTTAGCAGAATCAACAGCTACTTGTACACCTGTAGCAGAAGCCTTAGTAGTAACTAAATCGCCATCACCAGCCACTTTAAAGGTTGCATCACCGTCTTTAAGATACTTAAGACCTGTAGATCCTGTATCACCTGTTAAACCAATACCTTTAGTCGTAGCATTTACCGTATTATTGTCTAAACCAACAACAAGACTACCATTATTTGTACCAACTAAATCAGTTCTAATACCATTAGCACCGATTACTTTAAGTGGACTTTCACTAAGCTTAACAGTACCCGTTTTAGAATTTGTATCTAGTTTTAATGTAACAGCATCTACAGCATTCTTTACATCTGTAATGTTCGCTGCATTAGTACCTATATTACCACCGCTAGAAACGTTGGTAATTTGCTGTCCCCCTGCACTAATAGCATCGGTACCAAACTTAACAGTTTTCGTAGCAGTTTTTGCAGTTAAACCATCACGAGTTATGGTCACATTATTACTACCAGTAGTCGGACCAATTTGAAGCGTTGTATTACTCAATACATTATCGCCGGCTTTAAATGAATCGCCAGTAAAGTTTCTACCTTTTACAGAACCATTTGTACCATCTAGAGTAATTTGATTGCCACCAGAAGAAACCGTAACGGAATTATTTGCTTTCACAGTATCTACAGTAATCGCCTTATTCAAAGAAGTAGTAATTTTTTTGCCACTACGAGTTACTGTAATATTATTGTCCCCACCAAAGATTACAGTATCTGATTTATTGATTACTTCAGGAGCACTAGAATCCCTGTCTGCCGCTAATTTCCAATGATATGCATTGGCAGAAATAGCTTTATTGATAGCATCTGCTACATTTCTAGAATCAGCCATGCCTGCAGCATTTGCAGAAGCTTGACCATTTGTGACATCAATATTTTGTGTTTTACCAGAAATTGTAAGGTTCTGACCGTTGGCAGATGTTGTAATATATGTATTATCGCCCTTAAGGCCTAATGTGCTCTTTGCAATATTCACATTGCCAGTATTTACATTACCAGAGAATGCAAGGTTAACACTCTTTAATTGGGCTACGTTAACTGCATCTGTATCTCTTGTACCTGCTGCAAGGCCTGTAAGTTGACGTGTTACAGTACTACCATTACCAATAGAAACGGCACCTGTTGTACTAGTAAGTACATTGCCATTCAAACCAGAATAAACATCTGTACGGTTTGTATTAGGATTATAACCCTTATTAGCAGTACCGCCTGCTACATCAGCAACGGAATCACGCCCTAAGGCAACACCACCATCAACGGTAACGCTAGAATCAGGACCAATAGCAACAGATTTAACTGCACTTGCATTAGCTCTAGTACCAATAGCAATAGAATGTTGAGATGTGGAATTAACGCGACTACCTATGGCAATTGATTCTAAACCATTAGCTGTCGTAGCAGAGCCGATTGCAAGAGCTCTATTGCCTGTAGCTTTCGTTGGCGTAGATCCATATGAACCAATGGCAATAGTTCCATCATCATTGGCTGTAGCACTAGCACCTAACGCCACAGAGTTAGCACCTTTAGCAGTTACATTCATACCAGTAGCAACACTGTTAAAGGCAATCGACTGAGCAGCTTGACCAACTGCGACACCGCCTAAATCAGACTTAGTTCCATTAGTACCAACAGCAACACCATTTGCACCTTTTGAAGTGGTAAAAGCACCGATAGCTATACCATTCTCGCCTGTGGCAGAACTTTTTCTACCAATAGCAATACTATTATCTGCAGTGGAAGAGCTTTCGCCCCCAATAGCGACACCATATTGATTAGTCGCATTGGCTAACATACCGATACCTACACCAGCAACACCTCCGACCTTTGCTCTAGAGCCCAATGCAGTAGAGGATGCGCCAGATGCTACAGTACCATGACCAAATGCGGTAGAATCATTACCAGAAGCTGTTGCATCAGCTCCCAGTGCACTTGCATAGTTACCTGTAGCCTTAGAATCAGTACCAACTGCTACAGCAGCATCCTGAGACGCAATGGATTTAGCCCCTACCGCTGTGGCATTACCAACAGCGCTAGCCTCAGCACCTAAAGTACTCGCATATCTACCTTTAGCTTCAGCACTAATACCAACTGCTACAGATCTATCACCAGTGGCACTGGTCTTAGAGCCTAACGCTGTAGCACTATCAGCTTCTGCTAAAGCTTTTAGCCCCAATGCAACTGTAGAATAACCGTTTGCCTTAGCACCAGCCCCCACCGCTGTAGCAGGTAATGCAGGATTTGCTTCTGCTGCATTTGCTACACTATAATAACCGATTGCAATGGATTGATTACTACCAGAATTCGCCGCATTACCAATAGCTAGGCCATTAGTTTTACCGCTAGCTACAGTACCATTAGCAATAGATTCAGATGCTATATCAGTTACCGGTGGCGTTGCTGCTGCAACATCAATTACACTTGCAGTCTGCATCGCCAAGGCAGCCAAGATACTCGCTACTACAATTTTCTTTTTCCCTGTTTTATTTTTTGCCATTTCAGATACTACAACGTAGCACTGTTTAGACTTAGACCAAATGACTTTAAATATCTTATTCATACATTTTCCTTCTTTAAATTACTAACCCTCAACTATATGAATCATATGTTCCACACTTCTCTCAGTCTGGAAATAATGAAAGCTACACAGACTTTCATTTATAAAATCTATCTTTAATTTTACCATAATTCATCTAATTTTCTCAATTTAAAAGTGTAATTTTTGGATATTTACTATTATCTCAATTATGCATAGAGTATGCTTAAACACGCAGTATCATCATAATTCATTTACAATTCACCTTAATAAATTGCATATTATATGAATTTTTATGCTACTAATTGAGAACGAAAAGAATATTAGATTTCATTACAAAATTAATCACCGTCTAAAAATATTCATAAATTATTCATTATATACAGTTTTATCGATATTTTTATTAATTATTAAATTAGAATTTTCAGACTATTTTATTTTACAGATATAGCTTTAATAAACTATTTTTGTTTTCATACTAAAAAGAGCCTCCTCTTTCGAGGAAGGCTCTTTTCATTTTTACATATCCATTCACGGGATATACATAGTTCTAACTATATGTACAATATGATTATGCTTTATTTGCCAACAATTGGTTAACTGCTGCTTTCAACGCATCAATTTCAGATTGTTGTTGTTCAAGCTTGGATTTGTACTCTTCATTTTGGTTACGTAAGTGACTTACTTCATCTTGCATTACGTAGATAGAGCTAATAGGACCAGCTTTATAACGTTCTGGAATCGCATCTTTTCTATCACGGCTACCACCAAATTTATGAGTTACACCAGCATTAATCATGTTATGGCTAGAACCAAGTGTAACACCAATATTAAACATTGTATCTTCAGTTTTGTAATGGGCAAGACCGATTGCACCCGCTGTTTCACCACGGTAGTTACCAATACCAGCCATGATTTGTGTTGGTTCCAATGGATCGTATTGGATTGGTTTCAACGCTGCCATAGCTGCCGCATGAGCACCAACACGTTGTGTTTCAACGCCTACATCGTTAATAGCTTGTTGTAAACCAGCTTTAGCTGCTTTCAATTGGCTAACGTTTACTGCATCTGTATCGGCTGTGCCAGGTGCTACACCATGAATTTGGTTACCACCATTGTTTAAGCCGTTTACAGTAAGAGATACAGGGTTAGCTGCTGCATTTGCAGGAGTGATAGTCATACCTGCACCGTTAACTGTTGTAGAGTTACCAGCTGCATCTTTTACAGTTGTACCAGCAGGAGTGATCTTAGTAGATGGACCATTTTCATCACCTACAGTTACACTGTTAAGACCTTTCACGTCTTTAGCCAAGCTGTATGTGAAAGTAGTTTTATCTTGTTTTACTTCAAGGTTATCACCAGCTTGGAATTTAACAGTATCGCCACCTTGTACTTTTTCTACAGTACCGCCAGCTGCAGTTACATTCCATGCAGAAAGATCTTTAACTTGTTGTTTACCAGCATCTGTTAAGTTGCTCAAATCTTGGTTTGCTGCATTATCGATTTTTGCTTTAGTTGCATCATCGATTTTAACAGTTACATCTTCACCATTAGCAACAGTTGTTAAACCATTTTCGCCTTTGATGTTGAATTTCACATCGCCTGTGCTCAAGGATTTTTCCTCAGTAGAACCTGTGTTACCACCTAAGGAAATCTTACGACCGATAGCTTCTGTATTTTTATCAATTTGAGCTTTGTTTGCTGCAATATTTGCTTTATTTGTTGCAATATCACCAGCATTTTTAGTGATAGCATCTTTGTTAGCAGCAATATTTCCTTTATTTGCTGCTACTTGGTCATCAACTGCTTTCAATTGATCTTCAGTTGCCGCACGACCAGATACAGGTTGTGTTTGACCTGGAACCCAAGTTGTATTAGTTAAACCAGTTACTTGAGGCGTTTCTACACCATCAGTTGCTTTTACTTTTGGAGCTGTAATAGTGTCGTTAGCAGTTACAGTATCAAATGTTACATCTTTCTTAGTAGCAATTGTGAAGTCTTTACCATTTTGAGTAATGGAGATATTATCACCATCGATGAACTTAACTGTATCGCCACCTTGAACTTTTTCTGCAGTACCATTATTAGCTACTACATTCCAAGCTGCTAAATCTTTAACTTGTTGTTTACCAGCATCAGTTAAGTTGCTCAAATCAGTGTTTGCTGCATTGTTGATTTTGTTTGCAGTATCAGCATCTAACTTAACAGTTACATCGTCGCCATTAGCTTCAGTAACGATACCATTTTGACCTTTAATATTAAATTTCACATCGCCTGTGCTCAAGGATTTTTCGTCAGTAGAACCTGTGTTACCACCTAAGGAAATCTTACGACCGATTGCTTCTGTGTTTTTATCGATTTGAGCTTTGTTTGCTGCAATATTTGCTTTATTTGTTGCAATATCACCAGCATTTTTAGTGATGTTAGCTTTATTTGCCGCTACTTGATCATCAACTGCTTTCAATTGATCTTCTGTAGCTGCACGACCAGATACTGGTTGTGTTTGACCTGGAACCCAAGTTTTATTCGTCAAGCCAGTTACTTCTGGAGTTTCTACACCAGTTGTAGCTTTTACTTTTGGCGCTGTAATTGTGTCATTTGCAGTTACAGTATCGAAAGTAACATCTTTCTTAGTAGCAACTGTAAAGTCTTTACCATTTTGTGTAATTTCAATGTTATCGCCATTGATAAACTTAACTGTATCGCCGCCTTGAACCTTTTCAGCAGTGCCATTATTAGCTACTACATTCCATGCCGCTAAATCTTTAACTTGTTGTTCACCAGCTGGAGTCAAGTTGCTCAAGTCTTGGTTTGCAGCGTTGTTGATTTTGTCTTTAGTAGCATCATCAAGTTTAACAGTTACATCGTTGCCAGCAGCTACAGTTGTAATACCGTTCTCACCTTTGATTTTAAATTTCACATCGCCTGTGCTCAAAGATTTTTCAGTTGTGGAACCAGTGTCACCATCTAAGGAGATTTTACGAGCGATTGCTGTTGTATTGTTATTGATATTATCTTTATTTGCTGCTACTTGGTCATCAACTTTTTTCAATTGATCTTCAGTTGCTGCACGACCAGATACTGGTTGTGTTTGACCTGGAACCCAATCTGTATTAGTCAAGCCAGTCACTTGAGGAGTTTCAACACCAGTTGTAGCTTTTACTTTAGGCGCTGTAATTGTTTGGTTTGCAGTTACACTATCGAATGTTACGTCTTTTTTAGTGGAGATTGTGAAATCTTTACCCGCTTGTGTAATTTCGATATTATCACCATTGATGAATTTAACTGTATCGCCGCCTTTAACATCTTCAGCAGTACCACTATTAGCAACTACTTTCCATGCAGCTAAATCTTTAACCTTTTGCTCACCTGCTGGATTCAAATTACTCAAGTTTTTATCAGCAGCGTTATCGATTTTATTTTTAGTATCTGTATCAAGCTGAACCGTTACATCTTCACCAGCTGCTACTGTAGTAAGACCATTAGCACCTTTAATATTGAACTTTACATCACCTGTGCTCAAGGATTTCAACATTGTGGAACCAGTATTACCGCCTAAGGAAATATTACGAGCAATAGCAACTTTGTTAGCTTCTGCTTTATCATCTGTTTTCTTCAATTGAGATACATTGACAGCATCTTTATCAGCTACGCCATCAGCTACGTTAGTAACTTTCATGTCGCCTGCATTGATACCTTTGTCGCCATCAATTTTTACAGTTGGATTGCCTGCAGCATTGTTGAAAGACGCACTATTCAAGCCAGTAAGATCTTTCTTCAAGGATACAGAAATATTTTTATTGTTTCTAGCAACTGTAATATTGTCGTCGCCAGAGAAATCTACAGTGTTACCTTTTTCAATTGCTTCTGGTGTTGCTTCACCATTAGCGGAAAGGTTCCATACGTATTTATTTTGATCGATAGCATTATTAATTGCATCAGCCACGTTTTTAGCATCTGCCATACCTGGAGTTGCTGTAGCTGTACCATTTGTAACAGTAATATCTTGTTTTTTACCAGCAATTGTAATTTTCTTACCATTAGCTGTAGTTGTAATATATGTATCGTCACCATTTACAGCTAATTTACTGTTAGCAAGGTTTACGTCACCAGAACCAGTGTCACCTGTGAAAGCAAGGTTTACACTCTTCAATTGTGCTACGTTGACTGCATCTGTATCAGCCGTACCAGCAGCTACATAGTTAATTTGACGAGTTTGACCTGTTGTACCAACAGCAACGCCACCCAATGTAGATGTTAACGTTGCACCAGTTAAGTTAGCATAAGTATCAGTACGACCAGTATTAGCATTATAACCTGCTACACCTGCCGCAGTACTAGCAACAGACTTAGAACCTATTGCAACACCATCAGCAGTTGTAGCACTAGCACCATCACCAATAGCAATCGATTTAACTGCACTTGCGTTAGATCTAGTACCGATAGCAATACCATCATTCTCTGATACTGAGCTTTTTCTACCAATAGCAATACTGTTATCTGCAGTGGAAGAGCTTTCTCCGCCAATAGCAATACTATAATCTTTAGTTGCATTGGCTAACATACCGATACCAACACCTGCAGTTCCAGCGGCCTTTGCCCTAGATCCCAATGCAGTAGAGGATGCACCAGATGCAGCAGTACCATGACCAATTGCAGTAGATTCAATATTGGAAGCTATCGCATCAGCCCCCAAAGCACTGGCATTGCCATCTGTTGCCTTAGCACCATGACCAACTGCCACAGTATCATCCTCGGACGCAATGGAGTTAGCACCTACCGCTGTAGCATTTGCCGATGTAGCTTGTGCTGATAACCCCAATGCAACTGTAGATCGACCTGTTGTATTAGCACCATCACCAATAGCTAGAGAGCTTGTTGCAGCCTTATCTGTAGATGCATTAGGACCAATAGCAATGGAGTTATTTGCTGTTGCGCCTGTATTATCCGCATTTGGAGTATCAGTAGATTTAATAGATACATATTTATAAGCAATTTGATCCACGATAGCAGCTAACTGAGAACCGTTGATTGCATCTGTAGAAGTAGCACTTACTTCACCTGGAGCCACGTTTTTCAACTGACGTTCATAACCTGCCGCACCGAAGGATACAATATCACCTTCTAAAGTTTTATCGCCACCAGCCCATGTTGCTGTAATGCCATTTGGCAACGTATAGCTAGATTGTTTTGTACCTGGCTTATCTGTAGTAGAACCACCACCAAGAGCAACAGAGTTATCACGATTTGCTTTCGCACCGGTACCGATAGCGATGGCATTTGTTACAGAATCATTAGATGCAGTACTTGTATTAACACCTGTCAAAGCACCAGCAATACGATTTTTAGAGTCAGCGCCAGTACCAATCGCAATACCAGCATTACCAGATTGGCCCTTAGTCCCCACTGTGATACCGATATGGTCTGCTGTAGCATTATTATAATCACGCCATTTAATTTCATATCCTGTTAAAGCTTTTACCGCATCAGAAACAGTAGCAACAGTAGCTTTACCTGTATTAATATCGGTATAAACAGCTCTTGTACTTGTCATTCTATCAGCATCGTCACCGCCAATAACAATAGATGAGTGACCAAAGGCTTTAGTATTACCACCAATAGCAATAGCTTGGTCTCCTATAACGGTAGCCCCTTGCCCCGGTAATGCACCACCACCAATGGCAATACCTTGTGAAAAATTAGTACCAGCTTCGTTTACTGTCGCACTAGTACCAATAGCGATGGCAGTACCACCATTTGCAATTGAATTTTTACCTACAGCAACACTTGGTGTATTACTATATAGACCTTTTGAAGAAGCATTTTGACCAATAGCAATCCCACCAGCAGCAGTCTCTGCTTTTGCAGCAGTACCAATTACAACAGCATCACTAGTAGTAGCTTTTACATTTGTACCTAAAGCAACTGCATTTACACCTGTAACACTAGCATTGTTACCTAAACCGACTGCATTGGCACCTGTAACAGTAGCACTATCACCAAAAGCTACAGATGCACCACCAGTAGATGTAGGCACCTCGTTTACAGCCAATGCTACATTAGCATTAGTCATAGCTAATGCTGCAAAGATACCAGCTACTACAATTTTCTTTTTACCGCTATTGTTTTTAGCAAATTCAGATACTACTACGTAGCAATTTTTGGATTTGTTCCAAACCACTTTAAAAATCTTGTTCATTGTTTTCTCCTTTAAACTACTATAAAGCTCTCAAACTTCTATATAACAAATAATCTCAATTTCAAGTTTTTCGATATACTCAGTATACCAAATTTTTCGATATGCTTGCAACCCCTTTTCACTAATATTTCATTTTTAGAATAACCATTGCAAATACAGCAATAAAGTGATTTCTTTAAACCCCTTATAAAATAAAACCTAATAATTGGGGTGATTTTATACCATAATTTAGAAGAGAAGATGAATTTAAACTCACAATTTAACTTTTCCTATATAAATATAATTGATAAATCACTAAAATTACGACCACAATACTTTATATAGCTGTATTCTTAGAGGTATACTAGCTTTGCAATACTATATTTCATTAAATTTTTATAAATTACTTTTCCATTCAAATTAAGATAAATTGGCAGCCCAAAACCAAAATAACGTCTAAAGAGTAATCTCTTTAGACGTTATTTTTTATATGACATTATTTAATTTAAATACATAAGCACTTTGTTCATGTGCTAATTCGATACGCTTACGTAATCGTTCCATATACGCTCGGTATATATCTTGCGCTTCATCAATAGACACGATATTAAAGTTAATCCCATCCCCTACCGGTAGTTGGCTAAGCCGAGGTAGGTCTGCGGTAATGATAGTGCCTATTTTTGTATAGCCCCCTGTTGTTTGGCGATCTGCCATGAGGACAATGGGATGTCCATTCGATGGCACTTGGATAGAGCCAAATACGGCACCGTCAGAAATAATATCTGCACCGTCTACGTGTTCGATTTCAGGACCATCTAAGCGGAAGCCCATGCGGTCACATTCTACAGTCAGTGTATAGATGTTATCACTAAAGGTCTTGATACCCTTCTCGGTGAAATATTTTGCCTGATCACCTAATACAACGCGTAACGGTTCATGACATTCACGGCCCCCACGGTTATATAAGGCGGTATTGAATAGAGTATGCCCTTCACCACGGTAATCGCAGACATGCACTTCATCTCTGGTGAACGCTTTGATGTCAAGTTCATCTCCCTTTTGTAATGGTCGCCCCTCAAGGCCCCCAATTTTCGCCTTTGTATGGGTCGATACACTGCCGTTGATGCTTGGCACGTCGATACCACCAGAAAAAGAAATGTACATGCGCACGCCACATTGACTAAAACCACCGGAAATGACATCGCCGTCGTGACATACAAATGGAATATATCTTGGTACTCGTACACTATTGATGGTTGGTTCCATGTCGGCCCCGGTGAAAGCAACGATACATGTGCTGTTCACGGTGAGTGTAGGCGGCAATAATGTGCATTCTAAGGCACCTGCCGTTTCTACATTACCTACCAGTGCTTGCCCCAACAGATAGCTTTCACTATCCATAGGACCTGCTACAGGCATACCATATTGTTGGAACCCAACGCGACCTTTATCTTGAATGGTAGTGTACATGCCAGGTGCATTTACGTAGATAGATAATTTATTAAACTCATTAATAGCCACGCAACTCACCTACCTCTACTTCATACATGGATGGCGCATAGTCCGCCCCCAATGCTTTAATACGATTATATTCCGCTTCATCTATCGGCACATAGCGCACATAGTCGCCAGCACTCAATAGCGCCGCTTGTTTCTTAGACATGTCATACATGGTTACCGGTGTACGGCCAATGATTTGCCATCCCCCTGGAGAGTCGGATGGATACGTGCCAGTCTGAGCTCCCGCAATGCCTACAGAACCTGCAGGTATCAATGTTCTTGGTGAGGACAAACGAGGTGTTGCAATGCGTGGATCCATGCCGCCCAAATAGGTAAAACCAGGAATAAAGCCAAGCATATATACCAAGTAATCAGTACCACTATGAATGGCTACAACCTCATCTTCAGTTAGATTATTATGAGAGGCTACAAAACCAAGGTCTGGACCAAACTCTCCACCGTACACGGTAGGAATTTCAACGACGGTAACAAGTTCATTAGCATTATCTGTTACAGTCTGCTCCAATGTAGGCTCAATGATGTTACACAATTCTGCATAGGAGTATAACATAGCATCATATTGCAAAAGCAATGCACAATAGGTAGGTACTAATTCAATAATGCCCTCTAGATTCAGCTCTTGAATTCGCTCTATCGTTTGACGAATATGTCGATTAATCTTTGGATCGATGACTTGACCAAAATCAATAGAGATAGCGCAATCCCCTACAGGTGAAATTATAGGTTTCATAGGTATCTCCTTCCTAAAACCAGAAAGAACCATTACCTTCAAACGAAAATAATGGTACTTTCATAATTATCAAATTAACCAAGTAATTTAGCAATGCCTTGTAAGGATGTAACGCCGATGTAAGCTGTTACAAGTACTACAATCCATCCTGTATAGTATAACAGTTTATTATGTTTATAGTCGCCTACGATTTCAGATTTATGAGTAGCAAAGAGCATTACTGCCAATGTAATCGGCAAGATCAAACCGTTTACGGAGCCAGCCAAAATCAACAAGGATGCTGGTTTACCAATGAAGATCAAAATACATGTAGAAACGAAGATGAATGTCATAATAGTCAATTTTTCATTTCTTTCTACTACTTTAAACAATGTTTTTAAGAAGGACACGGATGTGTATGCTGCACCTACTACAGATGTTAAGGCTGCACAGAAGAACACGATACCGAACAATTTATGGCCAATTTCACCAGCACCAAGAAGGAATGCAGAGCCAGCTGGATCTTTAGGATCTAACGCAAAGCCCATGGACACAACACCAAGAACGGCTAAGAATAACAAGATACGAACCACTGCATCTACGGACATACCCATGAAGGCTGCACGACGTACATCTTTCAAATGTTCTTGACCAGTAATGCCCGCGTCAATGAGTCGGTGACCGCCAGAGAATGTAATGTAACCACCTACGGTACCACCGATAAGGGTAATAGTAGCAAGCCATGGATAATGCGTTGGTGCCACCGCATGAGTAGCCGCTTCAGCCACTGGAGGGTTTGTAGAAAACGCTACATAACCAATTAATACAAGCATTACCGTACCAAGAATTTTAGCAGTGTTGTCTAGTACACCACCCATTTTTGGAGAGGCGAACAATAGAATACCAAGGATACCACTGATAGCCGCCGCAGTCGTTGTATCAATACCAAATACAATATTTAGGCCCATAGATGCGCCCCCAATGTTGCCGATATTGAACGCAAGGCCCCCAAGAGAAATCAAGAATGCTACGAAGTAGCCAAGTCCTGGCAATACTTTATTCGCAATATCTTGACCGCGCATTTTAGATATGCCAATGATGGTCCACACATTAAGCTGTGCAATAATTGAAAAAATAACAGATACAATGATGGCAAACGCAAAGTCTGCTTTTAAATCATTCGTAAATGCCGCCGTTTGTAACATAAAGCCCGGCCCAATAGAGGACGTGGCCATCAAGAAAGCTGCCCCCAAGAGGACAGATAAACTTGCTTTACCTGAAATTGGTTTCATAAAAACCTCCACACAATAATTTATTAACGATCTATTATGTACTTACTATTTACTACATATTTACTATTTACTACATATTCACTATTTATTACGTATTTGCTATGTATTGCTTATTTTATAATGGCCGTTTTACTATTTACGGTTTTGAAAATTAGCCACTGTAACACCCGCTTTTGTAAGGCCTTCACGGATGTAATTTGTGAAAGCTATCGCTTCTGGGTTATCGCCATGGACGCATACAGAATCAGCTACAATATCAATAGTATTTCCTGTATTTGTTACAACCTTGCCTTCTGTAACCATCATAAGAACTCGTTCAAGAGCCTCTTGAGGGTCTTTTATGAAAGCGCCAGGTTCTGTACGAGGTACCAATGTACCTTCATCAGTATAACCACGATCAGCAAATACCTCCTGAATTACAGGAATGCCTCGACGCTCTGCTTCTTTTGCAATATAGCTACCGCTCAACACCATAGCTGCAATATTAGGGTTTACCGCTTGTAAGCCATCTAATACAGCATCTGCCAATGCAGGAGTTACACATGCGGTGTTATAAAAAGCACCGTGTAATTTCATATGTTGCAATGTAACGCCATAGCTATCACAGAAGGCTTGCAATGCACCAACTTGATATATCATATACGCTTTTGCCTCTGCTGGATTTACTGCCAATGCTCGACGGCCAAAGCCCATTAAATCAGGATACCCAGGATGAGCCCCTACGGCTACGCCCTTTTCCTTGCACATGCGAACTGTAGCATCCATAATGAGAGGATCCCCAGCATGCCATCCACAGGCAACATTAGCACTCGTGACGTGATTTAACACTTCACTATCCATGCCTAATGTGTAGTTGCCAAAACTTTCACCTAAATCACTATTTAGATCTACATAATGTGACATCAATAATCTCCTCCCTTTCTTCATCTCTTTTTTAAATTCTATAGAATATTGAATTTATAGATATGATTATACTAAATAAATCGATATATTAGCAATGATTTTTATCATGTATACAAAATTTCTTTATTAATACACATGTTAAAATGCATATTAAGACACAAAAAAGCACCCCACATTATGTGGGGTGCTCTCAGTATCAATAGGTCTATCATTAGTTTGTATATGGAGAGAGTTGTAAGGGATTCATTAGTTAGTGTCGATAGCCTATCGATTATTTATTATCCTTGGATGCAGCATCATCAGCTTGTTTGCTGTCGTCTGCAGCTTTATCATCTGCAGATTTATCATCAGATGTATTAGCAGCATCTTTGTCGCTAATTACAATATGACCATCTACAACATCAGCAAGCAAGTGTTTTGCATCGATGTGATCCAAGTAGAAGTCAGTTACATTATCGCGGATTTCAGATTCGATAACACGACGTAATGGACGAGCGCCCATAGTTTTATCATAACCTTGTTCCATCAATAATTCTTTAGCTGCATCAGTTACATCAAGAGTGATGTCTTTTTTAGCCAAAGTTTTGTTGACTTGATCAAGCATCAAGTCTACGATTTTCTTCAAGTCGTCTTTGCTTAATTGGTTGAACTCAATTACTGCATTGAAACGGTTCAAGAATTCTGGACGGAAGAATGGAGCAATACGTTCCATTACATCAACTTTGTTTTCATCGTCATTATTTTGACCATAACCAAAGCCTGCGTTAGATGTAGCAATGATAACTGTATTTTTGAAGTTTACTGTGTTACCTTGACCATCTGTTAAGCGGCCATCATCCAATACTTGAAGAAGTAATGTAATAACTTGAGGGTCTGCTTTTTCGATTTCGTCGAACAATACGATGGAGTAAGGATTACGACGAACGCGTTCAGTCAATGTGTTGGAGTTATCTTCGTAACCAACATAACCAGCTGTAGCACCAATCAATTTAGAAACGGCTGTGCGATCACTGTATTCGGACATATCCAAGCGAATGATTGCATCTTTGTTACCAAACATATCAAGTGCTAATTGTTTAGCCAATTCTGTTTTACCAACACCAGTAGGACCTACGAATAAGAAGCTACCGATCGGACGGTTACCTTCGTCAAAGCCTGCACGGTTACGACGAATAGCTTTGGATACAGCTTCTACTGCTTTATCTTGACCAATTACATGAGCTTGTAAACGAGATTTCATGTCTTTCAAGCGTTCAATATCGGATGCACCCATTTGAGATACAGGAATACCAGTCATTCTTTCAACCGCTTCCGCTACGTCATTGACTTGAGCCACAACCTTTTGGTTTTCAGTGTGGTTGTCGATTTCTTCTTGTAATTTTTGAATACGCATTTTTTCATTAATAGCGGATTCGTAATCTTCTTTTTGAGCAAACTCTTCTTGTTTTGCCTTAGCTTCTGCAATATCTGCTTCTAATGTTTTGATATCAGTTACAGGATGTTGGGAAGCCAAGTGAGCTGCTGTTACATCGATCAAGTCGATAGCTTTATCTGGTAAGCTACGTTGAGGAATGTATTGTACGGAATAATCTACAGCTGCTTTCAACACGGCATCTGGCAATTCGATATTATGATGCGCTTCATACAATGGACGAATGCCTTGTAAAATTTTGAAAGTATCTTCTGGAGATGGTGCATTTACCTTAACTTCATTGAAACGACGAGCAAGAGCTGCGTTTTTCATGATTGTGTTACGGTATTCATCTTGTGTTGTAGCACCAATAACAGTCATTTCACCACGGGACAAAGCAGGTTTCAAGATATCTGCTAAACCTTTAGAACCTTGACCATCACCTGTGGAACCAGCGCCCAAGATTTGATGGATTTCGTCGAAGAACAAGATGATATTACCAGCAGCCTTAACCTCTTTGATAAGGTTTTGGATATTTTCTTCGAAGGAACCACGGTATTGAGTACCAGCTTCCAAACCGGAAATATCGATGGAAATAATTTCTTTATTTTTAATAGCTGCAGGAACATCGCCATTGACGATAGCTTGTGCCAAGCCTTCTACTACAGCTGTTTTACCAACACCAGCATCACCTACGAGTACAGGATTGTTTTTAGTACGACGTGCTAAGATTTCTGCTGTTTCTTGGATTTCTTTATTACGGCCAATAACAGGATCGAGTTTACCATCACGAGCTTGTTGAGTTAAGTTTGTACCTAACTTAGCAAGGATACCATCTTGTTTCATTTTACCTTGTTGTGCAGCTTGAGCAGCTTGCATTTCTTCATTAGAAGGCAAACGACCAGTTTGACGATAGAAAGCAAACTCTTCCGGAGTCACTTCACGACCATTAATTTTATAACGACGATTTTCTGTGGAATAACCACCCATGTTACCCATCAATTGATTGAACAAATCATTCATGCTACCGAAATCGCTACCAAAGTTATTGAAATTGTTGTTCATATTAATTACCTCACTTTTTTGACTACAAGTATATCAGTTTGACTTTTTAAGTCTGTTTAATTTCTTGCTTTATTTCTAGGTTTCTTCAACCTTATGACATTATAATAATCTGATTAAGTCAAAAAGTCAATAGGTCAAAGATAAAATTTTTGACTTTTTTTGACTTTTATTTTGACTAATTAGATTTATATGGTAAGAACATAGATAAATACTGTGTTTGTGAGAGATAATTAAATTTACACTTTTGATTTGATTATATAAAAACAAAAAGACCATTCGACGAATGGTCTTTTATTAACAATATTACTTTGATTTCTTATATTCTGCTCTAAATCCATCACGAAGTACAGCATAACGTAACAAATTCCTTATGAAAGATTGTACATTAGAGTCATTCCACTCTAGCAAACGAGAATTATTTAGACGACCAAGATATATTTCATCACCATGAACAAGCTCAGGCGCACGGTCCTTAATATATGCAATAACATCAGCTCTTTTAGCCGCTCCACCTTTACCTCTTGTTAAAGAACCGTTATGTGTAATATCTACTATATTAGTAAGCGGATTATATCGACAGCACCTATCTAAATTTAATTGAAGAGAATGATGTCTTGATTCTTTATTGGTTATAGATACATTTAATTGAGTAGTACCAGTACGGTTCCCCCAATGCGGATCATTCTCTGTATGTGCCGTAGCACATATACTAATACCTAGAACTTGGTCTCTATTGAGATAATCTTTTGCAATAAACATATGAGACCAAACTTGATAATTACCACCGCCACTATTACCAAAATGTGGCATACTTACACGGCAATCGTCGGATACACCTAATTTTTCCAAAAACTTACTATTTTTAATCTCTTTATAAATAATTAGATTGATCAAATTAAGAGCAAAGCCTTTTATATATTGAGGCGTATATTCACTAATATCACAATTCTCTGCAAATGCCTCTTGAAACTCGTCTGACATAAGCTCTTCATATCTAAATGCCTCAAAGGGTTCCGGCTCGACAAAAGAAATTTCTTTCCTTAAAAGCTCCTCTAATAAAGGAATATCCTTAACTTCATGATATGCTCCATCATTATAATAATATATAATGGCCTCTATACCATTAACCAGCATAATATACTCAGCGTTAAGTATCTCTCTATATCCCGAAGCTTGCTTAAAGACCTCATCACCAAGTATGTTAATATGAGCAGCCTTACATTCTATAATCATTAGTACATCTGTACACTCGTCATCACGATAGATAACAATATCTGCTCTTCCACGGGCGCCCTTTTTAGTATGCGCCATTGACTCTTCTACAAAAATCCGATTAACAGGTATCCCTAATTCCTGTTGCAAGAATACAATTGTTTTTTGACGAACACACTCCTCCGGTGTCGCAGCTAACAAAAAACAACGTATAGGATCATATATACAATCTCCATCTCGTTGAAATTTTTCAAGTTCTATCTTATCAAAAATCTCTTCTATATACTTCATAATAGATTATCTCCTAACGTTATTAGTCCAGTCTTAACAATTAAAGCCTTATAGATATTACTTCCTTTTATATTTTGTACGTACTTCATCACGAAGTATTCCATATCGAAGTAAGTTTTTTATAAAGTTTTGCACGTCCGAATGCTCCCACTCCAACAACCTAGAATTATCTATGCAACCAAGATATACTTTATTCTCTCTAATTAAATCTGGTGCTTTATCCTTTACATAATCTATAACAACTTGACGTTTCATAGATCCACCTCTACCAAATGATAATGCTCCATTATGTGTAACAGTTACCATATTGGTAACTGGATTATACTCACAAAATTTATCCAGATCTAATTGTAAAGAGTGATGTCTATTTTTCTTATTTGTTATCGATACATTTAACTGAGTATTATAATAACCAATCATACTAAGACCCCAAATTAAGTCTTTATTCTTATTGTCTTTAGCGATAAACAAACGTGTCAACTCCTGATAGTTATAACCAGCACTATTTCCAAACCTAGTTCTTTTTACACCAAAATCCTCTGACACACCTATCCCAATTAAATCATCATGATTAATAGCAGTTTTTAATAAAATTAAATTTAAGAAATTAAGTGCAAATAATTTTATATCATGAGGTGTAGAATCACCTAAATAATTTTCTTTTTGAAATGCACGTTGAAGGTCCTTTGATAAAATATCATGATAACTATATGCTTTTATCGGCAATGCTTGAGCATACTCTACTTTATCATTTAAAAGTTCCCTATAAGAAGGAATACCTTCAATTTCTATAGCAAGTCCAGAATTATATTTATACATTATAATCTGATGCCCATTAATCAACATATAATAATCAGCATCAAGAATTTTAAGATACCCTTCAGCCTGCTCACGTACTATATAACAAGATACATCCACCTCAGAGGCCTTACATTCAATTACTAAAAGTGCATCTTTTTTCTTATCATCCCTATAAACAACTATATCCGCTCTTCCCCGTTTTCCTCTTTTCACATGAGCCATAGATTCTTCAACACTAATTCTTTCAATAGGCACACCCAAATCTCGTTGTAAAAACAGAATTGTTTTCTGTCTTACTTCCTCCTCTGGTGTACACTGAACAAAAATATTGCGTACAGGATCAGCATAAGCCCTTCCTCCAGATTTATATTTTTGCAACTTTATATCTTTAAAAATCTTCTTTATATTTATCACAATACGTCCCCTAACACGTCCGCAACACTTTTCATCTATTTTTCATTTTTACTATTATAACACATATAAATTTTACTGTCTTTTAGACCAATGTATATAGTAAAAAAGCGGATAGCTCATCACGAGCTATCCGCTTATTTCTTTGGTGATCCAGGAGGGATTCGAACCCCCGACCCACGGCTTAGAAGGCCGTTGCTCTATCCAACTGAGCTACTGAACCATGTGGATTACCTATATATGTAATTATCTATTATAGTATAAATTATGTAGTATGTATCGTCAACTGTGCTCTATTTTATTTTAGTTTACCCTAAAAAAGGCAAAAAAAAATGGAGCGGGTGAAGGGAATCGAACCCTCGCGACCAGCTTGGAAGGCTGGGGCTCTACCATTGAGCTACACCCGCAAAAAAAAATGGTCGGAGCAGCAGGATTCGAACCTGCGACCCCCTGGTCCCAAGCCAGGTGCGCTACCAAACTGCGCTATGCCCCGTCATTAATTACTTGCTAATTATAGCAAACCTGGTAGTTGATGTCAACCACTACTCTTGCTGAGTTTTTACTCTATTGAGTATCGCTCTGCAACGAAAATTATTATATCATCGATACAAATTAGTGACAAGTACTTTTTTACAACTTCATTAATTTTTTAAATTTTATTAGTTCATATTCAAAAACATGCACCCCTTTCGAGGTGCATGTTTGTATTGTTTATATTATCTTACTTAGGTTTTAAGAGGCTATTAAGCATTAAGCTCATAGCAATTAGATTAACCTTCGTAGCTGCCGTCTTCTACTACTTGTGGATTTCTTGCAATACCTTGTTTTACAGCAACTTCAGCAACTGCTTTTGCAACTGCTGGAGCTACACGAGGATCGAATACGGATGGCATAATGTTTTCTTCGTTCAATTCGCTGTCCGGAATCAAGTTAGCCAATGCGTCAGCAGCAGCCAATTTCATTTCATCAGTAATTTTAGATGCACGAACATCGATAGCGCCGCGGAATACGCCTGGGAATACTGCTACGTTGTTGATTTGGTTAGGAGCGTCAGAACGGCCTGTACCAGCAACGCGGATACCAGCAGCTTTCATATCAGCATAGGTTGCTTCTGGGTTAGGGTTAGCCATAGCGAATACAATTGCATCATCAGCCAAGTTTTCCAAGATTTCTTTTGTGAAAGCACCTGCAGCAGATACGCCAAGAAGAATGTCAGCACCTTTAGCATTTTCAGCCAAGTTGCCATGTTTTTCTTCAAGTTTAAGCAAGTCGATCAATTCAGCTTGTAAGGAATCAAGACGTTTATAGTCTTTGTGCAATACGCCGGAGGACACTAACAATGTAATGTCTCGAGCGCCTGCAAGGTATAACAAACGAGCGATGTTTGCACCAGCAGCACCAGCACCATTTACAACGATTTTAGCAGTTGCTAAATCTTTTTTTACAAGGCGAAGAGCGCCTTTTACACCAGCTAAACAAGCGATAGCTGTACCGTGTTGGTCATCATGGAATACAGGGATTTCCAATTCTTCTTTCAAACGGTTTTCGATTTCATAACATTTAGGAGAAGAGATATCTTCCAAGTTAATACCAGCAAAGTTCTTTTGCAATAATTTTACAGTGTTGATCAATGTATCAGCATCTTTAGTATCTACAACCAATGGAATGCAGTCTACATCGCCGAATTTTTTGAACAATAAGGATTTACCTTCCATTACTGGCAATGCTGCTGCAGCGCCGATATCGCCAAGACCAAGTACACGAGTACCGTCAGATACAACGGCAACCATGTTGGAACGGCATGTTAATTCGAAGGATTCTGCTTCATTATCTTTAATACGCAAGCATGGTTCTGCTACACCTGGTGTGTAAGCTACAGATAAATCATGAGCGTCTTTTAATTCATATTTTGTTCCTACAGTAAGGAAACCTTTTAATTCACGTTTTTTTTGTACAGCTAATTCACGTACATCCATAACAATTCTCCTTTGTGGATAAACTCGGACTCTTTTGAGTCGGTAATTAATACCTTTACTAATTTTATTATACAAAATGATATATGATAATTCAAGTTTTTTCGATATAGTCTTTCGAAGGTTTTAGAATTAAATTCTATTAATTTATATTAGTAAAAAAAATGATAAATAAAGAAAAAGTAGATAAGCCAGACAAGGCTTATCTACTTTATGTTTTATTCGTATTATGCGATATGTTTTAACATATCTATAACATATGTATTTTATTTACGCTTTTACAGATGGCAAATTACGGCCATAGAAAATTTCCATCATTTCTTGTTTTAATTGATGTTTAATTTGCTTGATTTCTCGTTCGCTCAATTCCGCTTCAGTAATACCAAAGAGATAGTTATCTAAATCAAATTCTTTTAACATCATTTTTGTGTGGAAAATATTTTCTTGATATACGTTCACATCAATCATGTTGTACATGTTGCGAGTTTTTGCATTGATGTAGTTTTGGATAGAGTTGATGCGATGATCGATATAAATTTTCTTGCCAGATACGTCGCGTGTAAAGCCGCGTACATGGTAGTCCAGTGTAAGGATATCGGAATCAAAGCTTTGAATCAAATAGTTAAGTGCTTTAAGAGGAGAAATCTGACCACATGTGGACACTTCAATATCTGCACGGAACGTACTAATCCCTTTGTGCGGATGGCTTTCAGGGTAAGTATGTACAGTAAGGTGAGATTTATCAAGATGCATGACTACATCTTCCTTTTCAATTTCCTCTTCAGAAATCAAAATCGTAACAGACGCACCTTGAGGGTCGTAGTCTTGTTTCGCTATGTTGAGGATGTTAGCACCGATAATACGGCTAACTTCCGTCAAAATAGCTGTTAAACGATCTGCATTGTATACTTCATCAATGTACTGAATGTATTGTTTTTTCTCTTCTTCCGTACGAGTATAACAAATATCATAAATATTAAAACTCAATGTCTTTGTGAGATTATTAAAACCATATAATTTCATTTTAGGCTTTGCTTTAACTGGTGTATCCATGATATGTCATAACCCTTTCCATGCATAGACTTACTATTTTTTTGAAAGCTTTTCGAACCATTGAGGTCAAAGCTTTCACCATATAACTAAACAATATCTTGTTTATACACAAACTCTACATCAAACTGTCCATTATCGTAGGTAACGATAGCAAATGTACCGCCTGAGCGGTCACGAGCCAACGATATACTGCCGGGATTCACAAATACCGCATCACGAACTCGAACCTCACCATGATGATGACTATGACCGGACACGATGAGTCGCGCCCCCATATCAGTGCCTAACTCAATCAGTTTTTGTATTCGATTATAATATGATACCTCATGACCATGAGTCATGTAAATATAGGTATCCTCTAGAGGAATCAACTGTTCTCGCGGTTCAAGAGGCTGTACACGGTCATTATTACCGCGTACTGCATATACAGGAATATCAGTATGTTCCTGCATATAGCGTGCATCATCGCCATAATCACCAGCATGAAGCCACATATCAATTTCTTGGTCTGCTGTAGCCTCCAAGACAAGATCTATATCATCTAGATACCCATGGGTATCACTTAAAATACCAATTCGTTTCATTTTATAAGTTCTCTAATACTATTATATTACATATTTATATGAACTATACCATATAGTTCGAAAATATTAAAGCTTGTTAATTAATTTGCGTAAAGCACGGCCACGATGGCTGATGGTTTCCTTTTCTTCAATGCTAAGTTCTGCCATTGTCTTTTCAAATTCAGGTACATAGAAGTATGGATCATAGCCAAAACCATTGTCCCCTTTTGGCTCATCTTGAACAAGTCCATCACAATAGCCTTCAGCTGTCACTTCACGGCCATCAGGATATACGAGTGCTAAGGCGCATACATAATGAGCTGTACGATCAGTTTTTCCTTGTAACTCGTGAATTAGTTTTTCATTGTTAGCGTTATCATCACCATGATGACCGGCATAACGAGCAGAATATACGCCTGGCGCCCCATTAAGAGCATCTACGGTGATGCCAGAGTCGTCCGCAAGGCATGGACGATTGGAAGCCTTCGCGTAGTAGCGCGCCTTTAAAAGCGCATTTTCCATAAAGGTTGTACCTGTTTCCTCAGGTTCCTCAATGGTGATGACCTCTTTTACCGGTACACAGTCGATAGATAAATGGGAAAAAGCCTCAGAAAATTCACGAATTTTCCCTTTATTGCCTGTAGCTAATACGATTTGTTCCATCTTACACCTCCGGAGCTGTAGGATATACTTTACCTACCTTATCTGCTGTCGTACCAAGTACTTCCCGTTGTTTAGCCATAAGCTCATCTGTAGCATCCTCTGCTAAATCGAGTAATGCATTAAGCTCATCACGATTGAACGTACCATGTTCGCCTGTACCTTGTACCTCAACCATATTGCCAGAGCCTGTGCGTACCACATTCATATCAACGATAGCCGCACTATCTTCTTCGTAGCAAAGATCCGTAATAGGACCTTCTGGGCCAATCCCTACGGAAATAGCTGCGCAGAAGTCAGTAATCGGGAATTTACCGGCCCCACCAAAGGTGAAGTCCACCGCATCAACGAGGGCCACAAAAGCACCTGTAATAGAGGCTGTACGCGTGCCACCATCGGCTTGGATTACATCGCAGTCAATCGTAATAGAACGTTCACCAAGCGCTTCAAGGTCTACAACAGCGCGTAATGCACGACCGATAAGGCGTTGAATTTCTACAGTGCGGCCCGTTTGTTTACCCTTTGCAGCTTCACGGCTTACGCGAGTTTGCGTAGAACGTGGCAACAAGGAGTATTCTGCTGTTACCCAACCTCGGCCGGAACCTTTGAGCCAACGCGGCACAGAATCCTCCACAGTAGCTGTACAGATAACCTTAGTCTTGCCGCACTCAATGAGTACAGAACCTTCTGCATACTCTGTAAAATTCCGTGTTATTTTAATAGGTCGCAATTGACCTGCTGTTCTATTATCGCTGCGCATAGGAACCTCACCATTCTAAATCTAAACATTAGAACGCCCCTTACACAAAGGGGCGTTATCTTTTCCTATTATATCACAATTTAACTATTTTTTATCACTACGAATCAGATTATGTATTGTCCATCGCCAAGTGGATCCACCACAACATAACGACTTGCACCGCCTTCTGCTTTAGCCCGTTTGGCCTCTGTAATGGCATCTTGACGAGTTCCCTCATCAGCTTGCCAAGGAATGAACATGGCATAAACACTTTGTGGCCCATAGGGTCCATATTGACCATGTGAAAGTACGCTATGCCATCCAACTTTATCTTCGTACATACGCACCTTTTCAAGCCGTTCCTCTTGTACACCTGTTTCATCATAGTACACATTGTAACGGTTCGACCATATATCTCCCACACCGGTGCGTTCCTCTTCGGCCATCTTATGGCGATTAGCCCATTGCACCTTCCATTTAGCAATGAGGTCATCTATATAGGTAGTTACATTTTGACTTTGCTTATATTTAACAGGATCAAAGGCAGGTTCTACGACCTTGCTGTAATCAAGGCCTGCCATAGATAATATGATACCTGTATTTACATAAGGCAACGCTTCCTGTACAGAGTAACCACCTTCTAATACAGCTATATCTGCTTGCAATAAATCTACAAGCTCGGCATAGCCTTTTGCGGTAACTTGCATATTCGCCAAAGGATCGCTAAAGTGATTATCTTGCCCCGCTGAATTGATGACGATATCCGGATTAAACTCCTCTAATATAGGTAATACTAATTCGCGCATAACCTTCATCAACCCTTCGTCACCAGTTCCTGGGGGCAATGGAATATCTATATTGCCACCAATAGCTTGAGGACCGCCAAACTCATCCATAAAGCCAGTGCCTGGATATAGCGTGCGTCCATCTTGATGGAAACTAATATATAGAGTATCGGGATCGTGGTAGAACACATCTTGAGATCCATCGCCATGGTGCACATCTGTATCCACTACAGCAACCCGTTTTATACCATAGGTTTGACGCATATGTTGAATCATAACAGCTTCAATATTTATGGTACAGAACCCACGAATACCATGAACCATAGCCATCGCATGATGTCCTGGAGGTCTAACGAGGGCAAAGGCACGGTCTACCTCTCCGCGCATAACCGCATCAGCAGCCACAATAGCACCACCTGCAGATACACGATGTGCTTCCGTTACCCAAGACTCTAAGTCAGGTGCCCCTACATGAACACGCTCTATCGTATCCCAATCAGCTACAATAGGATTATATTCCCTAATATTTGGTATATCTAATAAACCTTCCTCTACGATTTGATCTCGCGTATAAAGCAAACGCTCCTGTCGTTCAGGGTGAGTTTCTGAAATTTTCCAGTCAAAAGCAGGGAAAAATACTAGACCTAAACTGTGATGATAGTTAGCTTTATTAGTAGCAGAGCTCATAGCCTCATCCTGTTTAATATCCATATTTATAATGCCATGACGCTCACGATAGGATAGACCCTTATTCCACATAGTATTTCACCCCCGCTTCTAGTTGTACTTTCACCGTAATTAGACGTTCCATCGATTGCCAACCCTCAACAACAGGGAAGTCTTCAATACTAATAACCTCGACCTCTTGCGTTTTATCTAGGCCCAAGCGTAATGACTCTTCAATAAGAGCCTCTTTTGCGCGCTCTACTACTTGTTCAGCTCGTTTTAAGGTACAGGTTTGTTGTTTAATCCCTAGTTCAGGAATAACGAGTAAGCGTCGTTTTGTATCGACATGAACAGTGAGTTCAATGGTCGATAGTGCTAATGCTGCTCCGATAGCATTAGCCACCGCCGCATTTTCTGGTATGGTAATCGGTAAATCCATATATTTACCTATGCTAGGTCCAAGGCTTGGTGCCGTTCCACCTACTACCACGATTTGAGCCGGTACAAATACATCGGGGTTCACAATATCCGCTACTACATAGATAGGTCGTTTGTTTTCTGCCCTTACCACCTCATCTATGCCATGCTGAATTATTTGTAACGCCTTATTTACGATTAATTGAGCAACGTCAGAAGCAGTTACATTCTCCCCTAATTGTTGTTGATTCTGAGCTGTATCTCCGTTTGTACTAGCAATTAGTCTACTAGCCAACACCTCCATAGCTCGTTCAGCTAATTCAACCTCACCATAGCTCGCATACCCTAGTACGATGAGAGTATCCCCTAGTGTAGGTTCTGTCCCACCTAATGCTACCGATGGGCCCACCCGTTCAGGTCCGACAGTAATTTCACCATCTACAATGCGAACGACAGATTCACCACCGATGCCGACGGAGGTAACCGCAAAGGATCTCACTGCACTTGGATATTCACGAATGGATACGCCATTCTTCGTCATCAACGGTCTGCCTTGTTTCCACAAAGAAATATCTGTAGTGGTACCTCCAATATCTAAAGCAACTGTATGTTCATTCCCAATAGCTCCAAGAGCAGATAAACCCAGTACGGTTGCTGCAGGTCCTGTAAAAGCAGTTTCTACAGGTCGACTTACCATATGTTCCATAGGCAAAGAACCTCCATCGGCCTTTAATATATGAAGTGGAGCCTTAATGTTTCGCACGCTTAACGCATCTTCTACATTCTTCTTAAATACTGTAAATACCGGTGTTACAGCACTATTAAAATATGCGCTAATAGTGCGACGTGGAAAATTCAAAGAGCCGCTTAATAAGCTACCATTAGAGATAGTATTATATCTATCTTTCAATGCTTCTGTTATAGATGATTCTTCTTGAGGATTCCGTACCCCAAATTTAGCAGATACAGCAGCCAAATCTGTGCCACTGCGAGATTGTACCATTTCAGCTATATCTCGAACTGCATTTGTAGGTGTACGTTCCACCACAATACCTCTATGATCAGTATAACCTTGAAGATAGATAGGATTTACAGGGAATATATCGTCCACATTTCGGCCAGGTCCCGTTACTACAAACAGGTCTACCACTTGTTCTTTCTCTTCCACGATGGTATTTGTTACCACAGTAGTAGACAACGTAACTTGATCAATATTTGTAGTATCACAATGTTGGAGAATTGCATCAAGGGCCTCGCCTATGCCTTGCATTAAATTATCTTTGGTAGTCCGTCTTTTAGCAGATGCTACTACACGATGGCCATCGATGATGACTGCATCTGTAAAAGTACCACCTACGTCTAAACCTAGTAACATACGACCTCCTAATTAGTATAAAAAAAGGCTGTACCCATCTCTATGTGATGAGTACAGCCTTCTGTTATTTACCAGATACAGATGCGTAATTTTTAATGATAACAATCGGAGTCATTTGGCTATCATTACCAAATGGATTGTCAATCAACAATTGTGCAATTTTATTACCATCAATACCACGGCTTGTACCTAACACAGCGGAACGTTTCAAGTCATTAACGTCAGCTACAACAGCGCCATAACAGCCTGTGCGAGATACGATTTTCTCAGCTACTTTATCTGGATCCTTTGGACCAAATACGATGTGCTTGTCAAATGGAGGCATTGTACCAGTTACATCATCTGTTAAAGATGCTGCACGAGCAATTGCATAGAATACACCTGGTTTGCGGAAAATCTTAGCAATAGCGCCTAAAATGAAGGCACCCAATACTTTCCATTTACCATCTAGATTCATAGCGGATTGCATGCCATAAATGGACGCCATAGATCCATCTGGATGGATAAAACGATTGATTAAACGCGCTTGCCAACAAACATTTAGCTCTTCAGGACGTGTAAAACGACCTTGTGTAATAGCTACTACAGATTCAGCTACACATACGATATCTTCAGGTCCAATATTATGACCGCCAAATTCAACGATAGCATCCACGATGTCATCATTATCTGTAAGAATACGTGTTGGCACACATACTAACTCTAATTCTGCCATTGTTATGCCTCCTTATTGAACCAATGCTGCTTGAACTTCTTCAGCAGTCAAACGAATACGTTGTTTATCGATATGATAATCTGTACGACCTACGATTTGGTAGTAAATATCGATGTCCATATAAGGGAAGCCCTTAATATCTTCACGAATATTGCCATTTTTACCTGTTAAGGTAACGAATACACGAATAGTACCGCCTTTACGAGGTTTAATAATAACAGCTTCAAAATAGCCATCATGACGAGGACGATTAATGTCCATAGCCCATGCATCTACTTTCACAGCATCAAAATGTTCCTCTGGCAACAATGGACGTGGGAATAAGTCCATAATTGTACCAAGTTGACGTCCTTTGTTCACAAATGGAATATCACAGAACAAGGTAATAGATTCAAAATTACGGTCAGATACTTGAAAGTTTGTTGCACGTTTTGGCAATAAAATAACCTTTTCATTACCTTGTTTCAATACGAACAAACGGAATAATAAATACAAAGCTGCAATAGCTACAATAATAGCTATTACTACACTTAGGATGTTATAAAACCACATAGGGCATCTCCTTTATAATGTAATATGTTCAATGCTGCGACGACTTGTATCAAGGAAAGAGGCACTCAGCGTATCACCAAGCTCAATATCCTTTGTAAAATACAATGACACAGTCCCCGCCGTTTTTTGAGGGTTAAATAAGTCTTTACCCTCTAATCTACGGCGAACAAGTTCACTCGTTTCAAAAGCAGGGTCAATGAATTGAATGCGCCCTGACGTTAGTTCCTCTAGCAAAGGTTGTACAAATGGGAAATGAGTACAGCCCAAAACTACAACCTCAATTTCTCGGGACAATAAAGGCTCTAGATATTCAGTACATACATCGCGTACAAAATTGTCATCTAAATGACCTTGCTCAATGAGGCCTGCCAATTCAGGACAAGGTTGTTCCCAAACAAGCACTTCATGATCAACTTCAAGGGCTACATGTTTATGAATATGACTATTCACAGTTGCTGCCGTCGCCATGATACCAATTGTCTTGCTTTTGCTTTCACTAATCGCTGTTTTTACGCCTTGTGATACGCCAATAACGGGTACAGACACCCGTTCACGTACCGCATCAAGGGCTACAACAGTAAACGTATTACAAGCAATAACCATCAATTTTACAGGCTGTTTTTCAAGAGCCTCTGCAATATGACAAGCTAAATAAGTAATTTCATTATCACTACGATTCCCTACAGGGTTATTCGCATTATCACCAATATAGATGAAGTCTTCGTTAGGGAATTGTTCTTGTAAGACCTTTAAAACAGATAGCCCGCCTACACCGGAGTCAAACACGCCGATAGGCAATTGTTGTACATTACTCATTAGGCATCTCCTCAACAGCTGCTAACATAGGCTGATAAAAAGTATCGTCTAATCGCACAATTTTACCTGTTGATTTTGACATAAATGCATTCTTAGTCTCTCCCGTAGCTAGGAGAGCACCATCACTGGCACGGCGCATACGATAACGAAATACCATCTGTGCACGTGTCATCTTAACTAGATACGTTTCAATATGAAGCTCATCATCAAAATTTGCTGGTTCTTTATAATTGCAAGATACGTTCATAATGGGAAATACAATATCCTCATTCATCATATCCCACAGGGTTACACCGATTTGACGAAGGAATTCAATGCGTGCCATTTCAAACCATCTAAAATGATTACTATGGTGCGCAATACCCATCATATCGGTTTCGTAAAAGCGTACATTTACTGAAGCAATATGCATATATTTATCCTTCTTTTTTCATAGAATACAACCTTCATTGTATATCTATTACTTTAGCGTGTCAAATAAATAAAGGCAGTTCAATCGCAACGGATCAAACTGCCTTAATGGTTAAAAGCTAGTTACTGCCACCAAATGGGAAGTATTTTTTTGCCTCTTCTTGATGACGAGTTTTAATGTAACGATTGGCAACCTTGAAGGCAAGTCCAAGCACTGCTACATCATCTATCCAACCTAATACAGGAATTGTATCCGGTACAATATCAATAGGTAATACGAGATACCCTAAGGCACCAGCAATGACTGCTTTTACATATTTTGGAGTGTCCTTGTCACGCATACAAAGGAACAAGGTCACTGCTCGTTGTACAAAGGCAAGCTTCTTACCATATCGTCCTAAAAAAGCGGCGAATTTAGATTCGTTAAAATACTTACCATATGTAATAATTTTTAATGGATTCATCTTCCTAATCCTTTAGCGCCTATTTGCGCAAACCACCAATTTTATCTTTTGCTGTATTAACAGTGTTTGTAGCAACATCTTTTGCTGTTTCAACAGCATCATTAGCTTTAGTTTTTGCAGTTTCTACTGCAGCTTGTGCAGAAGCTTTAGCTACTTCTACACCACCTTTAGCTAATTCTTTAGCTACATCAATATTTTCTTTAGCAACATCAATTTTCTCTTTTGCCGCATCGGTTACTTTCGCCACAACTTCTGCTGCATTATCATGGATTTGATATTTTGTTTCTGTATTCCATTTATCGATAGCAGGTGTTACTTTTTCTTCGTAAACTTGTTTCAACGTTTCTTTAGCAAGACCTGTTTCATTAGCAATACCAGCCCAAACGTCGCGTTGACCTTGTGTGAAAGGAATGCTAGCGCTTGCATCACGGATGATATCACCTGCTATAGCTTTACCGCTTTCAAGGAATTCAGCAACCATTGGTTTATAACGTTCGATATCAGAAGGCATACCATCTTGGATCCAAATGTGAGCAATTTTACCGATAGCATATGTTAAACCAACTGCTACAGGAACGCGAACTGCTTTTAGAGGAATAAGAAGAGAAATAGCCGCTGTACCTACAGCTGTGCTAAGACCACCAACTAGCCCCACTACGGCACCAGACTGCAATTCTACTTCATAAAGATGTGCAATGCGAGTTACCATATACGTTGCATTGGCGCACAAAGCAACACTGCTGAATTTAGGGGACAATGCCAATGCCGCTGCACGACTTGCACCCCAGAAAATAAATTGTTCAACTTGATAGTCACGATCTTGAGAACCATCCATAAGTGGCTCAAGTGTTACGCCATTATATTCTGCCATAAGTATTCTCCTTTGTTGTGAACCAACTATAGGTCATATTATTAGTATTATTATACCATTCTATTGATATAAGGGGAATGAATTTTTACAATTCTCCTAAGATTTAAAAAAGCAAAATATTATCTAAGATTTTCTATATTACCAACTAGTGAGACCACCATCGATAGTCCATGCTGCCCCCGTTACAAAGGAAGCTTTATTGCTCAATAAAAATACAATAACCTCTCCAATTTCATGAGGTTGACCAATGCGACCCAATGGGTAATGTTGTCCCATTTCAGCCTTGGCAGCCTCTGCATCTTGCTGAGCATTTGCAATTTGTTTATCTACTAAAGAGGTATCCACATCACCAGGACAAACACAGTTAACGCGCACATTATGTGGTGCCATTTCAAGGGATAGTGATTTCGTAAAACTCACTACCGCACCTTTTGAAGCACCGTATACAGAGCAAGCCACATTGCCTTGTAATCCTGCATCACTAGCTACCGTTACGATACTGCCCTTTGTAGCGCGCAAATAGGGCAATGCCGCTTGGCACAAGAAAACCGTACCTTTCACATTGGTACCAAACATTTCATCAAAAGCCGCCTCTGTCACGTCTGCTAGAAGCTCTTCCTCATAATAGCCAGCCGCTGTTACGAGAGCAGAAACACCGCCGAATAATTTAACGGTTTCTTTTACAATACGCTGACAATCTTCAATCTTCGATACATCTCCTTGTACATACTGTACCCTTGAAGAATGGCGGCGCAATTTCATCTTAGCTTTTTGTCCTGACTTTTCATCACGACCATTGATGACGACACACCAGCCTTCCTTAAGAAGCAATTTTGCCGTAGCAAATCCGATGCCCGATGTGCCACCACTAATCAATGCCACTTGTACATCACTTTTATGAGGCATACCTTGCCCTCCTATAATGTGGAAACATAGTCATAGACTAATTTCAACAACATAACTGTCGTTACCGACAAGAATACAACACGTACCAACGACGATCCTTTAGCAATAGCTAAATGAGAACCTAAATAAGCACCTATAATTTGTCCAACACCTGTAGCTAGACCGTACTTAATATTGACGTGACCTAGATACAAAAAAACAATTAATGATGCTAAATTACTAGTAAAATTCAATATTTTTGCATTTGCAGATGCATGCAGAAAATCAAAGCCAGTAAAGATAAAGCCCATAATCAAAAATGTACCTGTACCAGGTCCAATAAAACCATCATAGACACCAATACCAAGAGCGAAAGCCATGCAAATATATAGAGCTTTACCCGCTACTGCTGAGGTACGATTTATTTCGCCCCAATCCTTTTTAAATACCACAAAAAGTGTGACACAAACGAGTAGGACGATAATAATTGGCTTTACATACAAGGGTGGCAATGATACAACTGCTAAGGTACCAAGCATGGATCCTATAAATGTAAAGGGTAGTAATTTACGAACTAGAGAAAAATCAACCATATGATTTCGCAAAAACGTAATAGATGCACTGCCAGCACCAAAAATACTGGATAATTTGTTACTGCCCAAGGCCATACTCGGCGGAAGGTTGGTTAATAGCATAGCAGGAACAGAGATTAGGCCCCCACCACCCACAATGGAGTCTACAAAGCCGGCAAAAGCACCTGCTACAGCGAGCAAAACGAGAATTAGGATATCAAATGGTAAACCTGTTACCTCAATAAGCCACTCCATATAAACCTCCTACAGATAGCACATCAACGGTCGCCAAAAGGCCACCGTTGTCATGCTAGTTTATTTTATTTTGCACCTAGACGATCTAAAGCTAATGTGTATCCATCAGCACCATAGACTAAGCATCGTTTGACACGACTAATAGTAGCCGTGCTCGCACCTGTTTCTTCTACAATTTTTTCGTAGCTATCACCGGCGCGTAGCATTTTTGCTACTTGTAAGCGTTGAGACAAAGCCTTCAATTCATTAATCGTACAGATATCTTCAAAGAATGCATAGCACTCCTCTGTATTTTCAAGCGTTAATATAGCGGTGAATAACTCATCGTTTTGTTGACTTCTCAATTTTTCATTGATGCTCATAGGATCCTCCTACTTCTTATTCATCGCTTTAGACCAAGCATCACCAATCATTTGTACAACTTGTACCAAAACAATCAAGATGATGATGGTAGCAATCATAACATCAGCTTGGAAACGTTGGTAACCATAGCGGATAGCAATATCACCAAGGCCACCGCCACCGATAGCACCAGCCATTGCAGAGTAACTGATGAGGTTAACGATAAGAACCGTTACATTATCGATAATCGTAGGCAATGCTTCAGGTAATAATACTTTCCAAATGATTTGGAGTGGGCTTGCACCCATAGATTGAGCCGCCTCAATAACACCAAAGTTAATATCTTTAATAGATGTTTCTACAAGACGCGCTAAGAATGGTATTGCAGCGATTGTTAAAGGTACACAAGCTGCAGTTGTACCAATAGATGTGCCTGCCACCATACGAGTGAATGGAATGATAGCTACCATCAAAATGATAAATGGTATGGAACGTGTTGCATTGACGATAGCACCTAGCACCTTATTAAGCGCTACATTTTCTAAAATATGACCCTTAGAGGTTACTACCAAAATAACACCGAGAGGAATACCAAATAACATAGCCATGACCGTAGAGATAATGGTCATTTGCAATGTATCAAGGGTACCAGTTATGAGAAGATTAATGATTTGCTCTGACATAACCGATCACCTCGCTTTCAATTGGTAATGTTTTGATGTAATCTAGACCCTCTTGAGCATTTTCAGGGTCACCATTCAAGATAACGATAAGGCGACCAACGCATGTATTTTGGATATAGTCGATGCCACCAAAGAGGATACTTACATCGAGGTTAAAGCGTCGTACAAGGCCTGCTACTACAGGTTCATCAGTAGCTTGGCCTGTAAATTTAAGGCGTACTAATGGAGCTGTACCAGCAATCCATTGGTCATGTAATTCTAAATGCTCTAACGCTTCTGGCGGTAAGTTCTCACTTACTACAGAACTAATGAATTCTTTTGTAGTATTTTCACGAGGATGTGTAAATACTTCAACAGTACTACCTTCCTCGAGTATTACACCACCTTCGATAACCGCAACACGATCACAAATTTCACGGATTACGTGCATTTCATGAGTGATGAGAACGATAGTAAGGCCCATTTTTTCGTTGATATCTTTCAACAATTTCAAAATGGATTCTGTTGTTTGCGGATCAAGCGCAGATGTAGCTTCATCACAAAGAAGAACCTTTGGATTAGAGGCTAAGGCACGAGCGATACCAACACGTTGTTTTTGACCACCCGATAGTTGAGATGGATAGTTGTTCATACGCTCAGTAAGACCTACGATATCAAGAATTGGCGTAATGCGATCCTTGATTTCAGATTTGCTCAAGCCTTGTAATTCCAACGGGAATGCCACATTGTCATACACTGTACGAGAAGACAAAAGGTTAAAATGTTGGAAAATCATACCAATGTCTTTGCGTGCTTTACGCAAATCGGATTTGCTAAGTGTTGTTAAATCTGTACCATTGACGATAACAGAGCCAGATGTAGGAGCTTCAAGCATGTTGATGCATCGAATCAATGTGGATTTACCGGCCCCAGATTGACCGATAATACCAAAGATTTCACCTTCTTTAATATCAAGGTTAATATCTTTTAAAGCTTCCACACGAGTAGCACCTTCATAGACTTTACTAATGTGTTTTAATTGAATCAAAATAATGTCCTTTCTTAAGGTAAAAGTTTACCATGTAATGAAAGTAGATAACCTATTAAGGCAAACCTTCTTCCATCAACTTTTCTAATGCTTCGCGTAGACGAAGTGTAATAGCACCTGGTTTACCACCAGATACTGGATTTCTGTCTAGCTTAGTAATTGGGATGACACCACCAATTGTATCGGTAAAGAATAATTCGTCCGCATCATCTACAAAGGCGCGATCGAATTCTTTTTCGATAAGAGTAATACCTAGAGATGGTGCTACGCGGGTCAAAATCATTTGGCGCGTAATACCTTTTAAGATATGATTATCTGCTGGATGCGTATACAAGATACCATCTTTAACAGCAAATACATTAGATGTTGCACCTTCTGTGCAAACGCCATCACGGAATAACATGGCAGTATAAGCAAATTTCTTCTCCGCTTTAGTTTGTGCCAAAATATTCGGAATCAAGTTAGTAGTCTTAACATCTACATGGTCCCAACGCTCATCAGGTAATGCAATCGCTTTTACACCTTCACCCAATTTATTAACCTCATCCATATCCAAATTGCGGATAGACATGAGCATTTGTGGTTCAAGTTTAGAACGATCGTATGCATGATGGCGTGGCGCTACGCCACGAGAGATTTGCAAATAAATATAGCCCTCTTTGATTTCACTTTGCTCGATTAAAATTTCGTGCAATTCTGTTAAATCATCTGGGGTCATTTTTACTGGAATATCCATTTCACGCATAGAGCGATACAAGCGATCTTGATGATAAGACAATGCGAAGCAACGGCCTTTTACGACACGTACCACTTCGTATACAGAGTCACCAAATAAATAACCACGGTCATCAATACTGATAACTTTGGCACCTGGTTCAACGAACTCGCCATTAAAATATGTTAATTCTTGCATAGGAGCACCTCTTTTTCTATATCGTTACTCTATCAAGTAGTAATCATCATGGACTTATTATATCACAATTACTTTCAAATTTTCACACTTTACTTTGTGAAAGATACAATTTAGATATACAAAAATCCGCTAGGATGCCATAGTTAAAAACTATATCCTAGCGGATTACTACTAATGTCCCAATATAAATTTACGAATTGGTTTAGGCACATAATTGAGAGCGACTGTAGTTAAATATGACAGGCCTAGCGCCATAGCATACATGGCAAGTACATTGACCACTGTATAGAGGAGATTATATTTAGCCATCACGCCAGAGATGATCAACAACCAGAATGGATGTGCTAAATAAATACCGTAGGACTTATCCCCTATTTCTGACCAAGTAGATTCCATAGTCGCATTCATTGGTAAGGTTTGGAATAGGAACAAACTAAATAGTGTTCCTAGTCCAGTATAGAGAACACCCATTGGACTCATTTGATGAACTGTATAAATTGCTTCAAGCACTGTATAATGCCATACGTCCATGACATAGTAGTAGGATCCAAGCATCAACAACATAGAGCCTACTGCACTAGCACCTAACAAGTAACGATAACGCCACATGTATTCGCATACTGTTTCATATCGTTCGGCACATATAGCCCCCAACAGGAATATCCACACATAATGGATGACCCAATAGTTAAGTCTCATATCAAAAAGATATTTCAACACAGGGTTATTACTAAGATGTTCTGTTACCCAACGGCCAAGCATGTAAGATGATACATAATCGATAGCAACTTGGATAATAAATAGTAAGATCATCCAAAATACAGGTCGTTTTAAGATAACTTTCACCATAGCTCGCCATAGCGGCATCATCACGTAGAACCATAAGAGGATAACCATAAAGTATAAATGATACATAGACGTACCAAACAATAGATTTACCGCCAATGGCCCGGGATGTAAATTGCCTAGATTATGTGCCGTCAGCCCCGTATAGAGCAAGTAAAATAAAGACCACGTAATATATGGAAATAGCACCACCTGAATACGGCGGTGCATAAATTCCTTATATGAGAATGGTCCCTCTACAGATGTATGATAAAACAGTCCAAATGCAGAGAGGAAGAAAAATGCCGGTACCCCAAAGCGCGATAGAATTTCTAAGACGCTAATAAGTTCTAAATTTACAAAAGGATTTTGTAATGCATAAGAACCTACATGAATGCCGATTACACCGAGCATACAGAGGCCACGCATATATGTAATTTCCGGTAAAAATGCTTTTTTCATAGCCATTCCCTATTCATTATTGACCAGGTACAACAGCAGGTGTCGGCACAATGCGTAGACCTTGAGATGTAGTAGCTGGTTGTTTTACTACTGGAATTACAGATACTGTAGAGAGTTCAGTTTGAGTCTTTGCTGGTTTGACTGGCACAGCTTGACCATTAGCCTTAGCTGCAGCTTCTGCCTTAGCCTTAGCTTCCGCTTCCGCTTTAGCTTTTGCCTCTGCTTCACGTTTCAAACGCAATTCTTTTTCAAGCGGTACTACAGGTTTATCATAGATCGTAATATCTGTTTCGAATAAGCGGCCCCAAGGGAATGTAGCTTTTACTGTACGAGGGTCGACTTTAAGGTATTTTTCAGCAAAGTCTTGGATACGTTCACCTAAGTAACTTTCAAGACGTTCATTCAACTCGCCAGAGTAACGTACATTATCTGTGCGAATAGAGTCTTGCATACGGTAAATATCTTTACGGATATTTGCTTGGTACGCCCAGTTATCTAAGTATTGTTGAGTCAACATCTTACGGTGACCTTCTGGGCTCATAGTTTTGAGCAATACGCCTTGAGCAATGGCATAGCCTATCGTATTACTTGCTGTATTCCAACCATTATACGCACCGATTTTGTATAGCAAATCGCGCTTATACATAGCAGATACCAATGTATTATCAGCACCATTGTTATAAGCAATATCAGCAACACTGACGTTTACACCAGAATCAACAGCTTGTTGAATGCGATCTACGAAAGCATTAGTAGAATTAGAAATCATCGGGAAGTTCTCGAAACTTTCAGATTCACCAGTACTTGTAGTAAGTGGTGTATTCACGGCTAACAACACAGTTGGTTTACCTTGTGTCACCATAGTGCCACCTACGGCCTCAACGTGTTGTGCAATCGTTTTATCAACTGTTTGGTCTTCGTAACCTGGCAAAGTTTTACCGCCACCACCGAGTGGGTAAATTACGGAGAATGTAGGTTTTTCTGTACTTTCATCTGTACGAGAACGAGCCATCAACAATAGACCAAGTTGGTCGGCACCAGGGAAGCTACCATATTTCTCAGCAGGAATATCCTTAGAGTATTTACTTAAGTAACGACCTTCTAATGCAGATTGAGACAATTGAGATGTATCATCATGACCCAATGCAAAGTAATCGAATACACCACTACGAGTTTCATCGATTAATTCTTTGTTGATTTTCATATTTTTTTGACGGCGGTCAAACCAATCTTGTAGATATTCTACAGGAACAGAGGCTTGCAAGCTCATCAATTTTTGAGTTTCCTCTTGTGTTAAGGACCCAGAATCTAATTTATCTTGTAATGCTGCAATTTGGAAGATAGTAGGACCGTATTCAGCATAGTAAGCTGGCTCAGTACCGCCACCACTAGCACGCGGAGAACGCATTACAGTGCCAAAGCCATAGATACGAACCTTTTTATTACGAGCTTTTAAGGCTTCAATACGTTTCAAACGACTTTCCAATGTTGAAAGTGGAATATTATGTTTACGAGAGTCTACAAGGCCACCATAGATAAGAGTATCTGTACTCAATACCATCACATCAGCACGACCTGCATTTTGTTCAACCCAAGCCATAATTTGGTCAGCTTGACCTTGGTATGTCTTACCAGAAATCAAATTTTGAGGTGGCGTCAATATAGTCATACCTGCTTCACGAGCTGTATCTACAGTATATTGTAAGCTTACAGGGCGATCATCTTGAGGTACGTACAATACGGTTTCCGCATCAATTTTAATAGATGTACCAGTAGCGATGGCTGCAGCCATAAGTGCTACTTTCAACCATTTATTCGTCATAAATCAAATCTCCTTCTGTGTAGCGAGTACTCCCGACTCGCAAAATGAACTGTTATATAATACTCTCTTTTTCTGACACTTTTATGAAATGTTCATATGCTCAATAGTATAATTATATCATTTGACTATTATTTCGCAACCGGCTTGGTTTTTCCTACCTTAGGTAGACTCCAATTGTACTTGATGGCTAATAGACGGATAACGAGTACCACTGTGAAAGCACCATATACGGCCATACTATCCCAACTCGATGTGACCATAAGATAATAAACGATGCCTCCAATAATACTAGGCAAGGCATATACATCCTCTTTCAAAACAGATGGGATGCGTTGCGCCAACATATCGCGGATAATACCGCCACCAACAGCAGTGATTGTACCGAGCAATACAATAAAGATAGGCAACTCTGGATAGAGTTTAAAACCTGCAGAAGCACCTGTTACAGTAAATGATGCCAACCCTAACGCATCGGCCAACAAGTAACTAGCTCGACTACGAGGCCCCATCGCATGCTTACGATATCGACTGTTATAAATCAAGAACACGATAACAGTTACCACTAAAACAACAGTAACATACACTACATTTCGCAATGAATTCGGCGGAAAATAGCCGAGCAACACGTCCCGTACAATACCACCACCAATAGCAGTAGCCAATGCAAGAACAGTCATCCCAAATATATCCATCTTTCGGGCTACCCCAACGAGTGCACCGGATACAGCAAAGGCAATGGTGCCAATCATATCAAATATATACCAAATAATGTCCATAATTCCCCCAAATAATCTATTCGCATAACTGCGTACACTATGATAGACTTTATGTAAGATATTATACATGAAGAGGTATGCCAATGACAAAAGACATTACACCTATCGATATTGAAAATATGGATGAACGCACACGGGATGAGTATTTCATGGCTATCGCCATGGAAGAAGCTCGCAAGGCTTATGAACTTGGAGAAATCCCTATTGGTGCCATTCTCGTAAAAGATAATACAATCGTGTCACGCCACCACAATCGTCGTGAACTTGATCATGATGCAACGGCTCATGCAGAGGTCCTCGTAATCCGCGAAGCATGCGACATCCTCAAGCGCTGGCGGTTGACTGCTTGTACCCTGTATGTTACGATAGAGCCGTGTCCGATGTGCGCTGGAGCCATTATTAACAGTCGTATTGACCGTGTTGTATATGGTGCTAGCGATTACAAAGGAGGCGCTGTAGAATCGCTATTCAATGTGCTCTCTCATCCTGGTTTAAATCATGAACCAGAACTAGCATCTGGTGTGCTTGGTGATGAATGTAGCCAAATTATGAAAGACTTCTTTAAAGAGCGCCGTAAAGCACGGAGGAGTACCCAAGAGGCTGAAGGGTCCGCACTCGAAATGCGGTAGGTCGGGCAACCGGCGCGGGGGTTCAAATCCCTCCTCCTCTGCCATTCTTTTAAATGATAATATTTGCCCCATTTATTGCCCCATAACATTTTTCAAAATCATATAATCATCTCTTACACCTTGCTATATAAGCAGGGTGTTTTATTTTACGGCACTTTTCAGCATGCTAGGCAAATATATATCAATATCGCTACAAGTCAAAGCAATTTCTGTAGCTACTTTATTAAGTAATGCGCCTTTCGCAACGATTTTCCCCTTTATATAACGCAAAATGCTTTCTATGCTTTTTTCGCTAATTTATATTAATTTACTATTATTGTCCACTTATAGTTTTAATCATCAGCTAAACGGTATTTGAGTTGTATTTTTTAATTATATAATTACATACATTTATCATTATTTTTGCAATTATATGAGTTATAATAGATACAAATAAGTAGTTTAACATTTACCTTATATACACAAGGGGCAACTACCATGAAAAAATATTACCCTTATCTCATTACAGTGAGTCATATGATTAACGACTCCTGTCAAAGTGTGTTGCCTGCCCTCTTACCATTGTTCATTTATACCTATGGACTGAGCTTAGAGCAAGCAGGTTTTCTCATCTTAGCTAATACAGCATTATCATCATTATTACAGCCTTTACTAGGCTATATTTCAGACAAGATCAATCAACCGCGGCTCATTGCCTTCGGCGTTTTATTATCTGCATGTAGTACAGGTATGATGGGTTTTGTTACCTCTTATGAAAGCCTCCTCGTTTGTGCCACATTAGCTGGCGTTGGCTCTTCCATCTTCCATCCTGAAGGCGCGAAGATTATGAACCGTCTCGGTGGAGGCAAGAAAGGGAAAGCCATGGGTACCTTTGCTATCGGCGGCAGCTCAGGCTTCGCCTTTGGCCCACTCTTTGCAGGTGCTATCGCCTATACAGTAGGCCCACATGGATTAGCGGCTTTCACCGTAGTAGGTATTATTATATCTACTATATTGTTCGTACTAATGCCTCGCATCGTAGCTCATGCACGTACTATCGACCAAGCAGTAGCTACTGAAAATCCAACAGTGGCAGCAAAACCGCTGAAGAACTACTGGAAATACTTTGGCATCTTGTTCATCATTATCTTGAGCCAATCAGTAAACTTCCGCGTTATCAATGCGTTTATTCCGATTTTCTGGACTCGCGAGCTCGGTACAAGCCCAGAACAAGGCAGCTTTGCCTTAACTGTATTCTTTAGTATCGGCATCTTCATGACCTATATTGGCGGTCTATTGGGCGATAAATATGGTCCTATCAAGATTATCAGACTATCCCTATTAGTTTGGTTACCTGCTATGTTCCTATTAACAGAGGTGCCAACCTTCTCACCACTCATCATGATGCCTGTAGCCTACTTGTTACTACTCATGATTGGTGCTGCTAAAGCGATTAGCTATAGCCCAGTTATCGTACTAGGCCAAACCTACCTCGCTAAAAGCATCGGCTTTGCATCGGGCATTACCCTCGGCGTGAGCCAAACCATCGGTGGCGTCATCGCACCTGTAGTAGGTAACCTAGCAGATACCTACTCCCTACCAGTCGCTATGATGACGCTTGTGCCATTCCTCGTAATGGGCCTTGGGGCATCATTGATACTCAAAGATCCTAAAAAATTACAATAATTACAATAGAGAAAAGCCCCCTTACGGGGGCTTATATAGTTAGCTAAATTAGTGTTTTAGCATTTCATTCAAGATAACTACGTCCGTTTCTTTCATACCTTGAGCCACAGCACCGATACTACGGATAGTATCATCAACGGAGTAGGCTACAAGGCCATCGCCTTTTTGGTAGTTCTTGTTAAGGCGAGCTTGTTTATATCCCATAAAGGCGCCATCAAGGGAGATAGCAATTTTACCTGCGCAAGATGGTTTTGCTCCATCGCAAACGATACCGGATAAGCTGGCAAGACCATTTACAAGTGTATTCTCGATGATATCCTTGCTATCACCTTTCAAGAAGGCAATACCGGCTACACTTACCACACCGGCAGATACAACGCCGCAATATGCGGACAATTTACCAATACCAGATTTAACGTACAGTGTTAACAAGTTAGCAAAGACTAGCGCTCGATATAATTCATCATCACTTTTACCAAGTTCCTCGGCAGTCGTAATAATTGGTACAGATACGGTTAAACCTTGGTTACCAGAGCCAGAGCAGATAACTACAGGCAATGGACAACCGCTCATGCGCGCATCGGATCCAGCCGCTGCACGAGCTTTACATTTCGTTTCTAGAGACGGGTTTTCTTCATCCAACAACAAGAGCTGTCCAATATTGGAGCCATAATCATTAGACAAACCTTCTCGAGAAATAGCTGTATTGTATTCTACTTGTTGTTTGATTTGAGGAATGATGCCAGAAATATCTGCCGTTTTAGCAAATTCGTAAATGCTATCAAAAGTCATAGCATATTCAGTTTTAGCCGCTTTCTTGATTTCATTGGACGTTTCAGAAATAATCTCACCATCTACAGCAACATACGTTACATTCGTGTGATTATTTTCAATACGAACTACAGCCGTATGTTCATCTGTTTCAGCAGTGATTTCGATATAAAGATTATCTACACCTTCAGCGAGTGAGACCGTACAGAAGTTAGCATTCAACAATGTGCCAAGCCATTTACGATCTTCATCTGTAGCAGATTCTAGTACCTCTAGCTCACGCTCAGGATGACCTACGATGGCACCAAGGGTAGCAGCCGCTTGAAGGCCCTTTCGTCCACCAGAGTTAGGAATTACTACGGATTTTACATTTTTAATAATATTCGCGCTGCATCGTGCGTGAATATGATTAGGAAACTCATCTAAAACAGAGACTGCCTTCGCAGCCGCATAAGCCAATGCAATCGGCTCAGTGCACCCGAAGGCAGGACGCATCTCTGATTGTAATAAGGAAATATAATCCATCTTATACTTCCGCAATAATTTCCACTTCTACCAAAGCACCCAATGGAAGGTCTTTTACGGCTACGCAAGAACGAGCTGGTTTAGAAGTGAAATATTTAGCATACACTTCGTTAAATGCTTTGAAGTCAGCGATGTCAGCCAAGAAACAAGTAGTTTTAATAACTTCAGAGAAATCAGAACCTGCTGCAGCCAATACAGCATCAATGTTTTTGCATACTTGTTCAGTTTGCTCTACGATACCGCTTGCAACAATGGAACCAGTTGCAGGATCGAGTGGAATTTGACCAGAAGCGAATAATAAACCGCCTACTACTTTAGCTTGGGAGTAAGGACCTACTGCTGCTGGAGCTTTGTCTGTGTGAATTGTGTTCATAATAATTCTCCTTTAAAAATATAATAAAAAATAATATAGATCATTCTAATGCCGACATACTCACATTAGTAATTACCTTGTATATGACATACTCTGTGAAAGTATATCTATAACAAATTATTTAATAGATTTGAAGGCATTGTCAAATATCGTTTTGAAATAATCCCGCTGTACATCAGTTGTTACACCTACGTATAGTACCGGTTTACCTGGCTTTAACACAAATGCAGCATTTGCATAAAGCGGAGTTTGTACATTTCCATCTGCATATAACAAGCGAGAACTTGCTGCATAAGTTTGATATTTTGTACCAGCCACAGGATGTACTTGTTCCGCATTTTCTACGGTAAGCGTTCTAGGTTTTATAAGCAGTTCACCTGACCGAGTCTTAAGATTAGCATAGCGTTTCGGATCATTTAAAGGTACTACAGTTGTAGTAGTTGGAATTTGCTTGTTAATAGCACCTAACATGAGTTGTTCTGTAACAGGGTCAATTTGACCTTTATCTAGAGCCGCCATAGCCGCTACAAACATAGGATCATTAGCTTTGTCCTTAGCCACTTGCTGTGCAATTTGTTTAACATCTACAGCTACTACTAACGCATCCTTTTGACCTGTTTTGTCAGCACCTTTTAATTGGTATACGTCAAAAGTAGTGCCAAAGTTTTGAAGAAGCTCCTTGGCCATCATATTTGCCATTGAAGATTTTGAAGGATTCTCATTCAATTGTTTTTCTACAAAATCACGTGTATTTGTTTTAGATGCAGAAACAACATTTACATTGTTAGGCACTACCATAGAACCTGCAATAGTTTGCACATCCTTAGCAAAACCTACGCCAGATACAGTACCTAATAAACAGGCTGCACAAGCCAATACTTTCAAAGATTTCATATTATTTACCTCCCTTGAGAGATTGTGTTTGATACATATGATTCAACTCATTAGCCCAATAATCATAGCTAGAATCATCAGATGATAAAATCTGTAAGGATACCCCTTTATCTGTAGGAACAGCATAACCAATCAAAGCATAAGAATTTCTAAAGCCATCATAGCTAAGACCACCACGCAAATCGCCTGTTACAGCCGTACCATAACGTGTTTGAACAGGTTTATATCCTACATGAGTTGCATCTAGGCTCACTTGTTTTGCCATAAAGTCTACATAAGAACGGACCTCTTCTTTACTTTTAGGAGATAAATTCTTTTCTGTAGCAAGCATTTTATCAAAGGCACCCATAATGTAAGTAGGTAACTTGTCATTTAGCATCTTCAAATCTTTCGCTAATTTAGCACCTTCAATAGTATTGCCCTTCAAGCCTTGTAATTGTTGTTGAGCCTTCTCTTTAGAGTAGGAATCTACATATTTAGAGATAGAGCTTTTTATTTTAGCTTTTTCTGCGTCTGGAACCTTTTCTAAAATAGTTTTATTCATATTAATCACTTGATCTATAGCATTTTTAGAATAGTCTACAACAACTAACTGCCCTACATGGTGACCTTGTTTGTCAGTTCCTTGTAATTGATAGAGGGAATAACCATCAAGAACATCCCCTTTCATCGGTTCAACAGAAACACCAGTTTGTGCTTTCACAGTATTATTAACCACATCAATAGCAGTTTTATTTGTCATTTTAAGAAAATTATTTTCTTCTTGATTACGCAATTTAGGATCAGTGGAAATATGCATAACCTTAGCTACCTTCACTGTAGGAGACGTATTGCCATACAAACCATAACCTAAATCTACTGTATCAGCACATGCCACTGCACCCACGCCAACAGTCAAGCACGTCGCACAAGCCAATGTCATCATTTTTTTATTGAGAGCTCTCATAAGACACCTCACGATTTAACAATACATAATGTATACTATGTTAGATAGATTATTTATATTAGTAACTTACCATATAAATGGATTATTCTATATGGCTACAAAGCTTATAAAATAATAATCTATACTGCATATACTAATTATTATACTATATAGAGATGTATAACTGTATAGTGTAATTTACAACCTATCAGTTCTGCTATACAATACTTAAATAGATATGTAAACATAGAGTATGAGAAATAGAAAGGAGTGCACACTTGGTGTGCTTTTATTATGATACAAGAAATAATTCCACTCACTAGGCCTCGTACATTAGCGGCCGCTTTAGGGCCTACCATTTTAGGTGCAGCCTTTAGTTATTACGCATTTGGTGCTGTAAAGGGTACCGGTCTCGCCATTTTCCATACGATTTTAATATTTTTAGCTGTTGTAACAGCTCAAATTGTTGCTAACTTATGGAATGAATATAAAGATTTTAAATCTGGTCTCGATGCGGGGCAAAAGGTCGGCAATGCTGGCTCTATTACTCGTGGTGCCATCACACCTGAGCTCATCGTTACCATGATTAAGGTACTCATGGTTGTACCTATTATCATCGGTCTTTACCTATCGGCAACTATCACCTGGTACTATATTCCATCCGGTTTTCTTTGCATTCTCATCAGTTTTCTCTACTCTGGTGGGCCAAAACCAATTTCTCGCACACCATTTGGTGAAATTTCCTCTGGTATCGCTATGGGTTTTGCCATCGTCCTCATTACGGGTTATGCATGGACGCGAGACTTATCTTTAGCATTATTAATCCCTGCTATTCCATCTACATTGCTCGTTGGTTCCATTATGCTCACGAATAACATTCGTGATATTCGAAATGATGAAAGCCATGGTCGTCGTACATTACCAATCGTATTGGGTCGTGAACGGGCCCTCAGTTTAATGAGCATCACCTACCTATTCAACTTTATTTGGATCCTTGCATGGATCATCGTAGGTCATATGACATGGTTCTCACTCTTCGCCTTTCTTGCAGCACCACTAGCTTTCAAAACAGTACATACCTTAAGTACAAAAACAGATGAGTTCCTACTCGACAAAGCTATGGGTACAACTGCAGGGGCTGCAATGATTTACCAAATCATGTGGTCCATTGGCCTTATCATAGGTAAATAAGGTGGAACCATAGATACAATTATTAGCAAATAAGTGTTTACCAATACGTACATACATTAAATATAGTTACATAAAATAAAGAGAGATTTCCAAATACTATCAACTATTTATAGATGTTAGTTTGGAAATCTCTTTTTGGTATAACTTCAAGCTATGGAGAACTCATAATAATTCCTTCTTGATAGATAGGAAATAATTTAGTACTATAAATGTAATATTTTATATGAAATGATTGTAAAAGGAGTGTATCTAATGAGAAAATTTTTAGCATTAGCAGCTACTGTAATCCTTGGCGGTGCTTTATTGATCGCTGGTTGTGGTAATGACAATAATAAACAAGCTGCTAACAACGGTAAACAAGTATTAAAAATTGGTGCTACTGCAGTACCTCACGCAGAAATTTTGGAACAAGTTAAACCTATCTTGGCAAAAGATGGTATTGATTTACAAATCACTGAATTCACTGATTACAATACACCAAACCTTGCTTTAGGTGATAAAGAAATCGATGCAAACTTCTTCCAACATGTACCTTACATGGATGAATTTGCAAAAGCTCACAACCTTCCACTAGTATCTGCTGGTGGTGTTCACCTTGAACCAATGGGCTTATACTCCCGTCAAATCAAAGATTTAAAAGATCTTCCTAAAGGCGCTAAAATCGCTATCCCTAATGACCCTACAAACGGCGGTCGTGCATTATTATTATTGCAAAAAGAAGGTCTTATTACATTGAAAGACTCCAGCAATATCTTGTCTACAATTCAAGATATCACTTCCAATCCTAATGGTTACCAATTTGTTGAATTAGAAGCAGCTCAAGTACCTCGTTCTCTTGACGATGTAGCTTTAGCAGCTATTAACACAAACTATGCATTAAATGCAGGTCTTAACCCTGGTAAAGATGCATTGGCAATCGAATCTAAAGATTCCCCTTACGTAAACATCGTAACTGTACTTAAAGGCAATGAAAACGATCCTCGCATCAAAAAATTGATGGAAGCTCTTCATACCCCTGAAATCAAAAAATTCATTGAAGAAAAATACAAAGGTGCAGTTGTTCCTGCATTCTAAGGTATACTAAAGAGAGACCACATAAGTGGTCTCTTTTTTATTGTCTTAGCTTGTCGCCTTAACTTATAGTCTAAATTTGTTGTTTTAGCTTATTGTTTTAACGTGTAACTACATGCTATGTGCACCAAATCTAAAAGGTAATAGTTCATCTAGCTCAACTACTGTATAATCCCCTTTCAGATTTGCCATAATAATATAAGGTATTTCAAATTCAGATATTACTTGACGACAAGCCCCACAAGGCGAACAAGGCCCTTCTGTATCGGCTACTACCACAAGGGCTTTAAACCTTTTATGCCCTTCTGATACAGCTTTAAATATAGCAGTTCGTTCTGCACAGTTCGTTAAGCCATAGGAAGCATTTTCTATATTGCAACCTTCATAGATTCCCCCATCCTCACACAGAAGGGCTGCACCTACTCCAAAATGGGAATAAGGGCTATAGGTTTTCTCACGCGCTACTATAGCATGGTCAATAAGATTTTGAATTTCTTGTTCCGTCATATGGATCTCCTTATTCCACCATATCAAGAATCGTATCTACCACCACTGGTGCTGTTTTACCAAATGTAATGGCCTCTAAATATGTTTTGGCTGCATTTACGAGCAAGCTTTCATCAGAAGCATACAAGGTAGCAATACTTTCACCAGCTGTAACAGCATCACCGGTTTTCTTGTGCATTACTATGCCTGCACTATAATCAATAGGTCCATCCTTAATGGTGCGACCAGCTCCAAGCATAACAGATGCAATACCACATTGTTCTGTATTCATATGTGTAATATAACCGTCTAGAGGCGCTGTAACCTCATAAGTAAATTTTCCGATAACTAATAAGCTTTCATCATCAAGAACTCGGCTATCTCCACCTTGGGCATCAATCATCATATGCAATCGTTCAAGAGCAGCTCCCGAATTAAGGGCCTCTTGTACGCGACTAAGAGCTGTTTCATAATCACAAATTTGGCTCAACACAAGCATATGAGCTGCCATGATAAGACATTCATGAGTTAAATCCTCTGGGCCATGACCTTTCAAGGTGTCAATAACCTCACAAATTTCCAAAGTATTACCAATGGCGTGACCTAGTGGGCGGTCCATATCGGTTAAAACAGCCTTAACAGAACGACCATTTTCCTTACCAATATCTACCATAGCTTTTGCCAATGCGCGAGCATCATCCAGAGTTTTCATAAAGGCGCCACTACCAACCTTTACATCCAGCAAAATGGCTTGTGCACCAGAGGCTAATTTTTTACTCATTACTGAGGATGCAATAAGTGGAATACTATCTACAGTACCTGTTACATCACGCAACGCATAGAGTTTTTTATCCGCCGGAGCTAAACCATCAGACTGTCCGATAACGGCAAGTCCTATTGTATTAACTTGATTAATAAATGTCTCTTGGTCCAATGACACCTTTAGATTTGGTATGGATTCCATCTTATCGATAGTGCCACCTGTATGACCAAGGCCACGGCCAGACATTTTCGCCACCTTGCCTCCGCAAGCCGCCACAAGGGGTGCAATGATAAGCGTAGTCTTGTCGCCTACACCACCGGTACTATGCTTATCTACAGTAATGCCATTAATACTAGATAAATCTACCATATGACCTGATTGAGCCATAGCTAAGGTCAAGGTCCCAAGCTCTCGAGCGCTCATGCCATTAAACACAATGGTCATCAATAAGGCACTCACTTGATAATCTGGAATGTCCCCATTCACATAGCCATCGATAACAAAACGGATTTCTTCATCTGTTAACGGTAAATTTGCTCGTTTTTTCAGGATAATATCATATATACGCATAGTTACACCGCCATTCTAAGAAACCACCTAAGCACGGCCTAGGTGGTTTTCTATTATACTTCTTCGTCTAAGTGATCTTTTAGTAGTTCTACAGCTGCACTGGCACCAATACGGCTACAACCTTCTGCAATATAAGCTTTCATATCAGAGATAGAACGAATACCACCGGCAGCCTTAATTTTTACATTAGGGCCGATGTGTTTTTTAAAGAGTTGAATATCTTCAATACTAGCTCCACTGCTACCAAAACCTGTAGATGTCTTGATATAGTCAGCACCACCGTCTGTAACACATTTACATAGGGCTACCTTTTCAGCATTAGTTAGATAACAGGTTTCGATGATAACCTTTAAAATTTTATCTCCACAAGCCTCTTTTAATGCCTTAATTTCAGATGTAACAGCCTCAAAATCGCCTTGTTTTACATTGCCAAGGTTTATGACCATATCAATTTCAGAGGCGCCTTCTACAAGGGCTTGCTTTGTTTCAGCTACCTTCACCTCTGTCGTTTCATAACCTAAAGGGAATCCAATAACAGTGCATACATTAAGCTCTGGATACGATTCATGAGCAGAAGCCACAAAATCTGGCGGAATACAAACAGAGGCTGTATTATAAGCTACCCCGGCTTCACAAATCTCTTTAATGTCTTCCCATGTAGCTGTTGGACGCAATAATGTGTGATCCACATAAGATAATAATTCTTTACCTAACATAGTGTCTCTCCTTACTAAAAGAATGACATTTGCTCTGGCTCAGGTTCTTTATGCAAAGCCTCTTGAGCAGCGCGATTTTTGTCATCAATAAATGGTTCTAGTGGTACACCTGTAGCCTTCAATAAATCTGGCAAGCTATTAACGCCCTTAACTTTAGCTGCCTCTAATACAACCTTAGCACATGTTTCCGCATCATCTAATGCGTAGTGATGTTTAAACTCGACTCCGATGTATGCAGCCATTGTATTTAGCTTATGGTTTACTAAATCTGGCCATACTGCACGTGAAAGTTTCACCGTACATGCATAATCAAGATCGGGCCAAGGGATTTTATAATAATCTAGTGTAGCACGCAATACATTCATATCGAATTTTGCATTGTGAGCTACCATGATATTGCCTTTTAAGTGATTTTCGTAGATAGCATTCCACAATTGATCAAATGTTTTCTCGTGGATAACATCCTTTGGTTGAATGCCATGAATTTCAATACATTCATCATCGAAGCTCATGAATGGTGGCTTAATAAGGCTGTATGCCTTTTTGGTAATCTGTCCGTCCTTTACGGTAATAACCGCTAAGGAGCACGCACTATTTTTAAATTTATTAGCTGTTTCAAAGTCTAATGCAACAAAATCTAACATAGGACTCCTTTCAAATCTATATATTTTAAACTCTATATATAAGAATTATATTCATTTTCTCCATTTATTATAGCATGAAACAGTCTATAATCTACTATTCAAGGGTGACTAATAGTCACCTCTTTCACATCAAATTTAATTGACAGATGGGCCCTCTGTATGTGAAAATTATTTAGATATATATGTAGTATGGAGGTTGCAAGATGGCAGATGACAGATTAATCGTTGCCCTTGATGTATCCACAATGGATGACATGAAAGAAATCGTAACATCCCTTGGTGATGCGGTTAGCTTTTACAAGGTCGGTATGGAGCTATTCTACGCCGAAGGAGAGCAAACAGTTCGCTTTTTACAAGAGCATAACAAACAAGTATTTCTTGATTTGAAATTGCATGATATTCCAAACACAGTAGCACATGGCGTATCTTCTCTAACACGTTTGGGGGCTAACTTGATCACTATGCATGGTCAAGGTGGTCCAGTTATGATGAAAGCAGCTGTACAAGCAGCTCGCGAAACAGCTGAACAATTAGGTGTTGAAAGAGCTAAATTGTTGGCCATTACTGTGTTAACTAGCTTTGATGATGAAGCGTGGACATCTACTGGTGGACAATTGCCTATTTCCGACCAAGTTATTCGTTTAGCGAAACTCGCTAAAGAATGTGGTATGGATGGCGTTGTATGTTCCGCATTAGAAGCTAAGATGATCCGTGAAGCATGTGGTGATGATTTCCTCATCGTAACACCTGGTATTCGCCCTTCCTTTGCAGCAACAAATGACCAAAAACGTATTGCTACTCCTGCTAGTGCATTACAAGATGGCGCATCTCGCCTCGTTATTGGCCGCCCTATTACACAGGCTGAAAATCCTCGTGAAGCAGTTCGTTTAATTATTGAAGAAATGGAGAATGTATCCAAATGATGACAGAACAAGAAGTAAAACAATTATTGATCGACACTCAAGCTATTTTAGAAGGTCACTTCCTTTTGACATCTGGACTCCACAGCCCAATGTACGTTGAAAAATTCAATGTATTGCAACATCCTAAATACACTGAAACTCTTTGTAAAGAATTAGCTGAACGCTTCCGCGACCAAAATGTAGAACTCGTTATTGGACCTATGACTGGCGGTATCTTACTTGCTCACGAAGTGGGTAAAGCTCTTGGCACACGTGCGATTTTCACTGAACGCGAAAAAGGTGTTATGACATTGCGTCGTGGCTTCAAAATTGAGCCAGGCACACGCGTACTTATCGTTGAAGATATCGTAACTACTGGTGGTTCTGTACAAGAAGTAGTAAATGTTGTAAACCAATCTGGTGGTGAAATCGTAGGTGTAGGTTTGCTCGTTAACCGCTCTGGTGGTAAAGCAGAATTCGGCGTGCCTCACGAAAAAGTACAAGCATTGCTTAACCTCGAAGTTCCTACATACAAACCTGAAGAATGCCCTCTTTGCAAAGACGGCGTAGCTATGACAGAACGTGGTTCTAAACACATCAAATAAAATTATAAACAGATACAAAAAGAGCTCCTTCACTGAGGAGCTCTTTTTGTTTGTGTGTAGTTATTGTGTGTAAGAGAGAGATTCTGATACGAATGTATCACGTAGAGTGTATGGCTCTACAGTGGCCATGAATGCACTTTCATGACCACGTCTCTATTTAGTGTTCAGAGAGAGAATCCAATAAGAGTATTATTGGTGTTGTGTAGTTTGTGATGCGCCTTGCTCCATTGGTGGTTGTGGAGCATTGCCATTAGGCTGTTGAGGTGGTTGGCCTTGTGGTGGCATTTGATGATTATGACCTTGTGGTCTCATTTGATGATTTTGGCCATCTGGTCTCATTTGGTGATTTTGACCTTCTGGTCTCATTTGGTGATTTTGACCTTCTGGTCTCATTTGGTCACCATCAACATGTGGAGGCATATTATCATCTTGATGATTCATTGGCATATGCCCCATTCGATGTTGACCATGCATTTGATTATTTTGACATTCTGATGGCATATCACCTTTTTTATCTTGGAAATTGTTTGCATCATCATGATTTCGTTCTACTAACAAGTTCATCTTGATTGGCTCATTATTATTTTGTACGTCATTAGTAGCAGCAAATGTTACACCGCCAATCCCAAATGCTGCGGTTAATACTGTAGCAATTAAAAGTTTTTTCATATTTTTACCTCTATCTAATATTTAAATACGATGAAATCAACGATATCCTCAGATATATCTAACTCTATATCTGTTAATACCTTTAAAATATATAAATCTATATTAATAGTTTTATATATTTTATTGAGCTTGTGTCTCACCATTAGGTGCTTGTTCTGAAGCATTACCATTAGGTTGCGAACCTTGAGGTGGTTGGCCTTGAGGTGGTTGGCCTTGTGGAGACATTTGACCATTTGAGTGCATATGTCCACCATTGTTTGGCCCCATACCGCCTTGAGGCATCATTTGATTTTGACCATTTTGATTCATATGCTCACCATTGTTTGGTCCCATACCATCTTGAGGCATCATTTGATCATTTCCATCCATCATATGTTTATCCATATGCATATTAGGACCATCATGTCTATGTGGTTTTCTAAACTGTTGTTCATTCATTTTCATCCATTCGCCAAAATTTGGTAGATCATTTACAGCAAATGATGTACCTGCCCCAACAGCACAGATTACTGTTAGAATGGCAGCAATTATAATTCGTCTCATAGGTCCTCCTTAATCTACATTGCTGAAATAACGTTCGCGTACACCGCGAAGTTCAACACCAACAAAGATACATGTAAGGCCCCCAAAGAGACCTACACCACCAAGTGCAACTAAAGTTACTAATGATAATACAGGAAATGCTGTAATATTTTCAAATGGTTGCCATGAGCTACCTAGTAAATAAAGGATAGCCGGTGTAATAATAAATATTAAAACACCTACAATATATGATAACGCACTACCAATAGATAGTAATGTTTTGGATGCTTTTTTAGCCATACCAGGTAACTGCGGTAATAAACGCTCTTTGTAATCTTCAAATCTTGCATAGATAGCTTCCATATTAACAGATTTACTTTTACTACCATCTTGAGTCAAAGTCTCTGTAATGATACCTGCATCTACATAAGATGCATAGATTTCTTCTGGAGTCCCTAATGCTTTAATAATTTCACTATCTGAAAGACCTCTTTCATACCCTACTGCAAAGTGTTCTTCATAAACCTCTATAATACTTTCAACATCAGCAACATGTGCCTTTTTGAAGATATTACGTAGTGCTTCTAAAAAGCTATTCTTATTCATTATAGTCGACTCCTTTCAACAGGATATTTACAACGCCAGAAAACTCATTCCATTCTCGACGCATCTGATTGTATGCTGCACGCCCATCATCTGTAATATGATAGTATTTTCGAGATGGTCCAGAAGAGGACTCCTTCAAATACGTTTCAACATACTTTTCTTTTTTTAATCTATTAAATAATGGATATATAGTTCCTTCTGAAATTTCAATATATTCTGAAATAGTACTAACAATTTCATATCCATAGCGATCGCTTTGTGTTAATAATGCTAGTACAAGCATGTCCATAACACCTTTTTTTAATTGGACTTGCATAGTTCCTCCCTTTTGACGCCATCAGGCTTGTTCTCGTGAACACCCAATTCTAGTCAATCAAAATCATTTACGGTCACTATCATGTACTGACATATACATAATAACATAAGGTACCTTGAATTGCAAGGTACCTTGCAAAAAAATAAATTAGTTTTCTATTATAAAAGAGTAATTATAATTAATTACTCTTTTCATATATGTACTTTATTGCCCACTTTGATCGGCACTTGGTTGAATATTAGGTGCTTGAGTTGCTCCATTAGCAGGTTGTTGAGCTGGTTGAGCTGGTTGAGCTGCTTGTTCTGATGCTGGTACAGAACCTGTTGCAGGCATTTGACCTTGTGGTTGAGTTGGTGTATTAGGCATATTATTCATTTCGTGATCATAGTCTCTATGGTCTTTATGATCTTTTTGATCTTTATGGTCCTTATAATCCTTTTGATCCTTATGATCTTTATTATCCTTAGAATCTTTTATCTTCTTATGATCTTTATCGTTATTAAACTGTTTATCCTTTTGTTGATCTAGGCCATCATGTTTTGATGTATGCTTAAATTGCTGCGCATTATCTTGTTTCCATGCAGTATAGCTTGGTAAATCATTCATAACAAAAGAAGTTGCGCCCCCTACTGTGCAAATAGCTGCTAAAATCGCTGTAATTATAATCCGTTTCATAGTATCTCCTTAGTTCATTCTATCCAATATTTTAATGTATCAAATTAACGCTTACATACATTATTAAGCTCACTGCCAGCATAGATGCATGTCAAGCCACCAAATAAACCTAAACCCGCAATTCCTGCTAGAGTAACAATCGACACAGCAGGAAGTGGTGTAACATTTGCCAACGGTTGCCATGAACCACTTAACAAAAATAAAATTGCTGGTGTCACGATAAATAGTAATACCCCAACAATATAGGTAAGAGCACTAGCTACTGTTAATAATGTATGAGATGCCTTTTTGGCCACCCCTGGTAACTGTGGTAACAAAAGAGCTTTATACTCTTCAAGTCGTTTATATATTGCTTGCATGTTAACTGTTCTTTTAGTACCTTCTTGTCCGATTTCATCAGTGATGATACCTGCCTCTACATAGGATGTATAAATTTCTTTTGGAGTACCTAATGATTTAATGATTTGTTCATCATCAAGACCTTTCTCATACCCTACAGCAAAATGTTCTTCGTATACATCAATGATACTTTCTACATCTAAAACATTTGCTTTTTTAAAAATAATACGTAATGTGTTCAAAAATTCTTGTTTATTCATTTTAGTCTACCCCTTTCAAGAGCATATCAACAACGCCAGAAAATCCATCCCATTCTTGTCGCATCTGATTATAAGCGACTGTACCATTTGGTGTTATTTTATAATATTTTCGCGATGGTCCGGTTTGTGATTCTAGTAAATATGTTTCTACATATTTTTCTTTTTTTAATCTGTTAAAAAGTGGATAAATAGTACCTTCCGAAAGTTCTATATATTCGGAGATTTTACTGACTATTTCGTACCCATAGCGATCATTTTGTGTTAGTAACGCTAATACTAGCATGTCCATAACACCTTTTTTTAATTGAACTTGCATAGTTCCTCCTTTTAGGCTGTGCTTGCCTGCCAACTTAAAAGCTCTCTTACTGTCACTATCTTGTACTGACAAATACATAATAACATAAGGTACCTCGGTTTGCAAGGTACCTTGTAAAAAATATTTACTTTTTCTATTTTTTTAGATAGAAAATCACCCTAAAGGCAGATAAACACTATGTTTATTTAACCAAAAAAATTTTTGAAATTTATATGGTAATGATCTAAAATGAAGAAAATCAAAAAAAATCCTCATCAAAGATGAGGATTTTCTATTTATTTTGAAGATGCTTGTCCTAATTTAATCTGTGCGCTCTTCATTTTACCATTATGGGTATAAGATACTAAAATTGTATCTCCAGGGCTCTTAGCATCGATTTGTTCTTTTAATTGAAGTAATGTAGTAATATCCTTACCATCAATTTGAGCGATTGTATCACCTTCTACTAACCCTGCTTTAGACGCAGGACCATTAGGATCTAATTGTACGATAAGAAGGCCATCCCCTTCATAACTTACATTATTGCGTGCTGCCGTTTGACGATCTACAGCCCATACACCGATATATGGGCGAACAACCTTACCATTTTTAATAATAGAGTCTACAACTGTCATAGCTGAATTGATTGGAATGGCAAAACCCATACCTTCAACGCCTTCTTTAGAAATCTTAGAGCTATTGATACCGATTAACTCACCATCTGCATTAATGAGAGCACCACCAGAATTACCAGGATTAATAGCTGCATCAGTTTGAATCAATGGGAATCGTTGACCTTGATCATCAATAGTACGCGCCAAAGCACTAATTACACCAGATGTAACAGAACCTTTAAATTCTAGACCTAAAGGATTGCCAATTGCGATAGCAGGTTCCCCTACTTGTAAAGAGTCAGAGTCACCAATTTTAATTGGTTTAATATCCTTTGGAGGATCGATTTTAACAACAGCCAAATCTGTTTGGGCATCTGTACCGATAACTGTACCTGTTACGGTGGAACCATTAGACAAAGATACTGTCACCTCTCCATTTTTAGCACCCGATACAACATGGTTATTAGTTATAATATGTCCATCATTATCAATAAGTACACCAGATCCTACTCCTTCTCCAGCATAGATAGTACGATTAAAAATATCCTTTTGGAAAACTTGCGTAGTAATACCTACTACAGCTGGGCCAGATTCTTTAGCAGCTTGAACCACGTACGTATTACGTGTATCTGTAATTGGCTTTGTCTGTTTCGTTTGTTCTCTCACAGTAGCTTGATGTGTAACAGGATTACCAAAGAAATAGTATCCTCCACCTATGCCAATTCCAAGTGCGAGCACACAGGCAATAATTGATTTCTTATGTTTTGAAAAATTCATTAATCTCTCCTTATATTATTTCTTATTAATCTCTTCGAGCAATATTCATCATTATCTCGAATACTAATCGGAATAAAATAAACATGTTAACAACAATGTAATATCATGTTATATCTACTTTCATCACAATCAATTTTATAAAATCAATTGTGATAAAACTATTATAGTACTCATTCTTTTACAATGCAAGATAACAATATATTAAAACAATAAAAATATAATGACTAAATAATAAATACAAAACTATAGAAAAACATAAAGGGCATTCACTAGCCGTCGCTAGGAATGCCCTTTATGCATATAGTTTGAGAGTGTAAGGACTGTTGAGAGAGAGTATATGTGATCTAGATAAGTTTGAGAGAGAACTTATTAAGAGAGAGAAGTTTAGTTATTTCTTATCTAGAATCAATTGTCAGCCTTACCTAGATAAGTATACACGGAATATCTAAACTATCAAAGGAAGTATATAAACATTTTTTAAACCTTTGATTATATCTATATAATAACTCTCTACAAACACATATTTTATCAACAGCCAACAGATACGTGAATTAAAAATGAAACCATTTTTCAGTCATTAAACAAATTTATAACCAACGCCCCATACCGTAATAATATGCTTACTATCGGATGGATTATCTTCAATTTCTTCACGCAAACGATTGATGTGTACCGCTACAGTAGCATAGTCACCATAGGAGTCAAGCCCCCATACGCGAGAATATAATTCTTCTTTACTAAATACGATATCACGGTTGCGCATCAAGAATTCTAACAATTGGAATTCTTTCTTTTTAAGATGAACTTCTTTTTCGTTCACCCAAACTTTCATCATCTTAGGATCAAGGCGAATTTCACCGGATTGAATAGCATTAGTTTCCATTGCATCGCGCTCTGTTAAGCGTTTATATTGCGCCAACATAGCTTTGATTTTTGCAATCAACACAGATGGAGAGAATGGTTTTTCGATATAGTCATCAGCACCTACGCCGAGGCCACGGATTTTATCGATATCATCGAGACGAGCTGTTACCATAACAATTGGTACACGAACCTTGTCACGAATTTGGCGGCAAACTTCAAAACCATCCATTTCTGGCAACATAACATCAAGGATGATAAGGTCTACAGGAGTATTTAAGGCAGCCTCAATACCCTCAGTACCATTAGTCATAATAGTTACATCATAACCTGCCACCATCAAATAATCACGCTCAATATTGGCGATATCCAAATCGTCTTCAATAATTAAGATATGTTCACTCATGATTCTTCTCCTTGTTTAGGAAATTCTAATATAATACGTAGACCATGTGGTCTTACATTTTCAATCACAACTCGGCCTTCAAAGATTTCCATAATTCGACGAATAATCGACAATCCAAGACCACTACCTTCTTGTGGATTCGTACGAGATGAATCTACACGGTAGAATGGACGCATTAGACGTTCTAGAGATTCTGGTGGTACCCCTGGGCCATCATCACTGATAACACAGTATACAAAATCATCATCACTAGTTACATCAATAACACAATGACCAACATCGGCCATTTTATACTTAGCACTATTGTTCAACACATTTTGTAAAACCCGCTGTAACAATTGTGGGTTTGCATTAATGAAAGCATTTTCCGCTGCTATACGGAATTTAATTTCTAGACCTCTTGTTTGATAAGGAGCCAAATGATCTTCTACAAAATCACGTACATATTGACCAAGTTCAATTCGTTCAGATGGACGCGACTCTTTTTTATAATTCAAAGTTGTAATGAGGAATAACTCCTCTAACATCGAATCTAAATCATTAGCTCGTTTTAAAATAATTCCCATGTAGCGTTTTTGTTGTTCTTCTGTTGGTGCAATACCATCACGAACACCTTCTGCATACGCTTTAATAGCTGTTAACGGCGTTCGAATATCATGGGATATCCCTGCTAGTAACTCTTTTTGTTGCTCCTGCTCCATTTCAATCTGACGATTAGCCATTTCTAAGGATTTTGTCATATTCTTAACATGAATCATGATAAAGCGTGTAACAAATCGGTTAATAGCAAAGAATGTAACAATAAAGAGTAATATAGCCACTACAATAATATAGAAGGAAACTGATTCCATTAAGCTATCACTACCATGAGTAGCGCGCTTTATAGCAATATGATATACGTAAGCATGACGCCCATCGTATTTCCGCATTTCATATACGAACGTATTATTGGACTGATATACAATACCTTGTAATTCAGGGTTTACATCAATAAGACCAACAATAGCAGAAGCGCTATAGATTTGAGGATTACCATAGCTGTACACCATATTACCTTGATCTAGTACCTCTACATATACTTCCTTCGGATCGAGTAGACTATAGCTAGGCTTTACTAAGGTATCTATTAAGTTGTTTTCTAAACCATAAAAGGTAATTGTTTCAGTGATTCGACTGACACTTTTAAACTGTTGTTCCTGCTCAATACGCAAATAGTAACCGGCATTAGCCAATATGCGCAGACCTGTAAAGTATAGCAAAAATAAGATAATTGCTATCAAAATAGGCACTACAAAGAGCACAACATTGGATATCCAAATCCGTATTTGTAAATTCACAGGGTTACCTCAATATCATAAATAGTAGATACTTCTTATAGTTTACGCTATTTTTAATACTTAAAGCAAGTAAAAAGAGTAAAAAAATGATTTAACCTTCATATTTTCTTCATTGTCAGTTTATAATTACTAGATATTACATAAGGTCTATATGCCTTTTATTACCTACTATTTTTCAGTTTTTAATATAACTTACACGCATCCGGGTAATCTATAGATATATACTACAAGTAATTTTTAGTACATCAAAGCTAGTGACAAATATCTATCAATACAATAGCCTCTATATTTTTTATAAAAACTCTAAATATAAATACTAAGTCTATAAAAATAATTTTTTACATCATAATATGATCATCATAATAAATGCACTATTCACATACATAATCTAATTGGGGTTATAGGACAAAAAGTGTTGCTATTTCAGTCCCAAAGATTGGTAAATAGGCGATCATAATTATGCAAATCACTCCAAACAATAGCATCACCCCAAGTTGGAATAGAGGCTTCTAACCTAGATTGTTCATGTATGGTATGATATATATCAGAAATACTCTTGTTGGTCGGCATAACCTTAAGTATTTCTGCATTAGAAAGCGGGTTCGGTGAGTGCATATAGCACCACCAGAACACCGCTTTTATTCGTCTTTCAATAGACATTCCTCTATGATTACGTAACATAGCGCGTAACTGAGCATTTACGCCACCTTCTATACGATTATTAGTAGCTGGACAGGTACATGTTAACGATGTACCTAAGTAAGTAAACAAACATCTTTTATTGATTAATTTAACTAAGGAATTTTCTGCTTTTATAAGTCGTTCGTGTTTAGGTCGTATCGTACCATTTTCATCAACGGTCATTTCTGATAGAAATACTCTATGTCGTACTTTCCATGACATAACGTTTTGTACCCACTTCACGGCATGATCTTGCGTGTGTATCGTTAATAAATCCCTTGCAATTCCATATAATTCACAGCCAGCAATCGTTTTAGGACGTATTGTTGTATAGCGTTTTACTTGTTGAAATGCGTGAAATAAGCATCTTTGTAGTTTGGCTTTCGGCCAAACTTTTTTTAATGCCTTTTGAAAGCCGGTACCACCATCGGATACAACTACTGTAGGTGGTGAAATACGTCGTAATAAAGCCTCCCAAGCCTTAGAATGTTCATATCTACAAACATACCATCCTAAGACATGCGTCTCATTACAACAGATTAAAATGCAAGCATTTCTAGCTAAATAAATACCATCAACAAATGCTACGCTACTTGATGATTCAACTTTTGGTGGTAACGGCCAAAGCTCCCAAAACTGTGATGTTTTTCTCCGAAATGAACGTCCATCACCAGCCATATCTAACTGTGTGTGTTTACCAAATAACCAATCCAAAAACATCTGTAAATTATTGTTAGTTTTATTCACTTTATTTGTGAATGAGCAAGAACATTGATTACAATACCAACGTTGAGAACCCGCATTTGTTTTACCATTTTTCTTACAAACGAAACCACAACTTGGGCATCTGACTAGTTTCATAATTATACTCCTTCTAAAAAATATATCTTTCTAGAAAGATAAAACCTTATTTGAGTCAGTAAAATCAAGGGGGTTCAGACTTTTTAGCAACACTTTTTGTCCTATATGTAAAAGTTACTCAAAAAGATAAAATGCCGATAGAGCCAGTATTTAACTAGCTCCATCGGCATTAACAGCAACACTTTTTGTCCTATAACCCTCTAATTGCCTTATTTTGGCATAAAAAAAGAGGATTCCTAAGGAATCCTCTTTTACTTTTTAGATTAACGACGGTTAGCTTCAAAGAAGTTAATAGCAACTTCTGGGAACATAGCGTATGTTAATACGTCTTCTTCAGTGATGCCAGTGTAACCTTTGGAGTTCAAGTCTTCAGTGTAACCTGCCAATTCAGGTTCGATAAGATCTGCTGGACGGCAAGTAATAGGTTCTTCATCGCCGATGATAGTGTGACGAATTTCGTCAGAAATTTTACCAGGCAACGCACCATATTTACCGCGTACAAGGTCTTTAACTTCGTTAGGAACCATTTTGTAACGGTCGCCCATCATAACGTTCATCATAGCCATTGTACCAACGATTTGGGATGTTGGAGTTACCAATGGAGGATAACCCAAGTCTTCACGAACGCGTGGCATTTCATCCATAACGTCGAAGAAGCGATCGCCCATACCCATTTCGTTCAATTGGTTTTGAGTATTGGACAACATACCGCCAGGAATTTGGTAACGACGAACAGCTGGGATTACATCGCTAGCTGGTTTCAAGTTGAATTCTTCAGCGATTTGTTGTTTTACTTTACGGAAGTGGTCAACTAATGGAATGTATTTATCAAGGTCAAGACCAAGATCCCATTCAGTACCTTTGAACATTTCGATCATAGTTTCAGTAGCTGGTTGGCTAGTTGCATGAGCGAATGGAGAGATAGCAGTATCGATGATATCTACGCCAGCTTTAGCAGCTTCCCAGTATGTAGTGCTTGCAAGACCGCAAGTGAAATGGCTGTGCAAGTCGATTGGCAAATCGCCAAAACGTTTTTTGAATGTGGAAACTAAATCGAATGCATCAGCAGGTCCTAACAAACCGGACATATCTTTAATGCAAAGGGAATCAGTACCCATTTCAACCAAAGTTTCAGCTACTTTCAAGAAGCTTTCAGTTGTATGAACTGGAGAAATAGTGTATACCATAGCGGATTGAACGTGTGCGCCTGCTTTTTTGGAGTACTTAATAGCAGCTTCCATGTTACGAGGGTCGTTCAATGCGTCAAAAATACGGATACGGTCGATACCATTTTTTACAGCAGCTTTACAGAATGCTTCTACTACATCATCAGAGTAATGCTTGTAGCCCAACAAGTTTTGACCACGAAGTAACATTTGTAGTGGTGTATTTTTTACATTAGCTTTTAATTTGCGAAGGCGTTCCCATGGATCTTCATTCAAGAAACGAAGACAGCTATCATAAGTAGCGCCGCCCCAACATTCAAGAGCTTCATAACCAATTTCATCTAAAAGGCCAAGCACTGGTTCCATTTGTTCATAACGCATGCGTGTTGCCAAAATAGATTGATGACCGTCACGAAGAACGGTTTCGCAGATTCTTAATTTTTTAGCCATGTTAATCCTCCAAATCGAAATAGTTTTGTGTATGTAATTTTATACATCCACCACACAACTATCTCATACCTATTTTTTTACGATTTTTATAGCACTTGCTCACACAAGCAAATACTCTACAAATCGTTAAGACATACTTATATTAGACTACTTATAGAATTCTTTGTCAACAACCACATTATGCAATTTTCTCATAATTTCATGTATTCTTTTATGATTTTTTCGTGATGAAACTCACAATAAAGTGCTAAAAAGCTAGAGTTTAACGTGTATTTTTAATCAAACGCTCTTCTTATTAATTGCTCTTTTTAATGAGAAATAGAAATTTATATCGTAATAATTTTTAGTTATTATTTATCAGCCTTCAAAGTATATCGGTATTTATAAATCTAGTAATTCGATAATCATCGGTACACTTATAACCTCATCAATTTTATTGATAAGATCCCCGAATTCTTATGTTTTATAAATATACAAAAGAACCTACCTTTTATAGGTAGGTTCTTTGACTAAATGTTCTTTATCATATTATTTTTCAGGTTTTACCTTTTTAGGCGCCGTTTCAAGAACGATATTCTTACCATCTCGTTTTACTTGAATAGAGAAAGCACCTTCACCTTCTTTAAAGTATTCCATCTTAATGTCGAGCAACATTTTACCAATTAATGTTTCTACCTTATCTGTAAGGAATTCACGATAAAATGCATCTTCCTTCTGTTTGGGACTTTGATGTACTACAGGTTTCTTTGCAGAACGTTCCATATCTAGCATAGTATCTTCAAAATTTTCAGTATCTTTAAAGTTTTTCATCATATCCGCATCAGATAAACCTTTTTGAATTTTAAACTTTGCCATATTTATCTCCTATCAATTCGAAAATCGCCTTTTTCACTCGTACTGAGTCAATACCAGACATACAATATTGATCAGGCTTAGGACAACGTCGTTTACGACAACCTAAGCAATCTAACTCATCATTAACAAGAACCTTAAAGTTTCCCGTTAGTGGCCCCCATAACTTAGAATCCGTAGGGCCAAATAATGCCACTACTGGTTTATTTAAAGCCAATGCAATATGTAATGATCCTGTATCAGCAGTCACTACTACATCGCTATTTTCAATTAAAGCCCCTACCTCTTGAAGTGTAGTTTTCCCCAGCATATTTAGCATAATTTTATCAAGGCCATCAGCTGTTAAGGAATCCATCAATGGTTTGTATTGAGTAGCCTCCTTTGGACCACCTAAACAAACAAAATTAGCTCTATACTGAAGGGATTTAATAAGAGAATACCATTTCTCTTGAGGCCACTCTTTCGTCGCCCAAGACGTGCCTAACACAAGACCTACGCGTAGTGGCTTTTCTACTCCGCTACGCTCCAAAGATGTGTCATAACTAATTGATTTCCACTGTTCTTCTGCCCAAACATGCAAATCAGATGGCACAAAAAAGTCCATATGGTATAGCTTTTTACCAGTTACCCCATTTGCTATACAAGGTTTTACATCATCCTCAGAAACAGCACTGGATACATTTAGGTCACTATGCTCTGTAACGGCAGTATTCAGTAATTCTGCTACCTCTATATATCGCTTGATAACATGATCCGTACTCGGCTTTGCTTTGTAGTTTGTAAACAGCCAATTTAGTTCTTTTGTACCACCAAGGCCAAGGCGAATAGGTGCACCTGATGCTAATAAAACGAGCCCTGTTATGAGTCGCCCTTGTACATCGACAGCCACATCAAATTTATAGGGTTTCAACTTGTCTCTAAGTTCCCACCACATGCGCCACATCGTTGGAATATGTAGTTTTTTAGAATGTGCTTCGTATTCATCCCGTTCCCACGGAATGATTTCATCTACATAAGGATTTCCCTTTAAAAGTTCTACCATGCTAGGTGTTACAATCCAATGGAGCTTTGACTCTGGATAGTGTTCTTTAATCCAGCGTGCTGCAGGTGTAGCATGTAGTATATCGCCTATGTAGCTGAGTCGTACAAATAATATATTCATAGATATCCTTATAGTACAAACGAGTATAGGAATAAAGCCTTTATAATGAATCATTATAAAGGCTTTTTCTTAAGATTTCTTTTTACTGTCACTACTGGAAGATTTAGAAGATGTATCATCTTCTGTTACCTTCGTAGTTTCATCACTACCATTCTTGATAATGTCTTTTACATCAGACAATGTCAATTCATTGAATGTAGTAGGATGATTGTATTTATAAACTGGTTTGAAGCCTACACCGAGTTTACCTGTGTAAACAGTTAAGGCATTGTTATCCTCATCAACACGAGCAATATAGATAGTTTTATCCATATCCACACCGATTAAACGGAAACGCCCTGGTGGATTAATTACACGCCAGCCACCTTCGATACCATTAAACATGAAAATATCGCCGGTCTTAACATTATCATAGAAGAATCGATCTTCATCATAGAATACGCCAATATGTCCAATATCAGTAGCTTGCATATAGACACGACGCGTATCATAGTTTGCATCGGTACGATAAATACGATATGCGTTTTCTTGAACTTTTACCTTCATATAAACAACATTCGTCGCTTCGGAGTAAGCAGCATCTACAATTTTACTATTACGAGGCAAATCTTCAAGTTTTGTATCTACTTCATGTTCAGGATCGTCCGCATTTAGACGGGCCATAACAACCTCTCTAGAGTCATACAGCCCCATGATAGCATAGTTACGGTCAGGCATCCAGCTGAAGTAACTAATAGAACGGCCCTTCAAATCAATCGTTGTAGGCTTACTTTCATTAGCCTTGTAGATTTTCAAAGAGTTTTCTGTAACAACCGCCATAAATTGACGGTCATAAGATACATATTTAGTACCTTCCTTTACATCTGGGAAGTTCTTAGTATCATCTTTTGATGCACCAGCAACATTAAAATCTGTAGTTGGTGCAAACATATATTGGTCAAGGTATAGGTACACCCCACCTTGCAGAAGAATACCTACCGCAAAGGCGCTCAGTACACGCGTAAAAGGTTTCATATGTCCTCCTATTTCACGATAAACGCCGTTGGGATCATGCGTTCCCCTAATAAATCGGCTGGTTTGTTCACTACTTTACCGTTAAGGTACAACGTAGAACTAGAACCACCATCTAAATTCGCTGCAATGTAGCAACCTTTTTCATATAAAATATCTTGTACATCACGCAATGTAGCACCAAGAGAATAACCTGGTTGACGACCATCAATTACAAGGAACAGTACTGTACCATCTTTCTTTTGACCGATTGCAGTACGTGGGCCTACGCCCCAGCCACCATCACCTTCTGTAATCATCTTCTTACCATCGACGATAAGAGGCGGTCCAAAGGTAATACCTTCCATGGCTTTCATATCTCCAAGTTGAGTTTTATCATAGTTACCAGCGATAAGGTTACCAGATTTAGAGAAGCCTACAAAATCAACGGCTTCATCAGGTCCTACATCTTTACCGATAATATATTCACCATCATGCAAGATAAAACCATAAGGTAAACGACCGGTACCAGTACCGTTTGGATCATGGAAGCCCCCGCCATTAATAGCGGCTACAGCATTATTCATCTTCGCAATATTACTCGTAGTATCGCCTTTTTCTTGAATATTAGCAGCGGTACCTACTTGAATACGACGAGGATCCGGAATTTCAAGAATATAACCTACATAACGAGCAGACTGGATTTTTTCAAGATTTAAAGACTTGTCTTCACGAGCATTAAACTTGAATAAATCTTGGCTTTTAACAACCCCAACAGTCCCCAAAATAGATTGCAGTTCATCTTCATTGAACAGCCACGTAATGTAATGAGGATGACGAGATTGTAAGATAGCACCGATAACGGCGCGTTTTACATTATTAAATGGTCCAAAGAGCACCACGAATGGTGAGGTCACAACGGTAAATAGGAACACCATGATGATGAACTTTACCCAATTCTTTTTGAACAATGTATTTCTCCTTATAAATCAGTGAAATGCTCGGTACTAATGCGTTCTTCAAAATGTTTAATATCAACAGCATTACCAACCCAAACACGCAAAATGTTATATGGATTATCACCTGTATGAGCCCAGCCAGATTTCATGGCCATGCTCATTTTAATGCCTGCTTTCTTAGTAGCTGCATCGGTGAATTCATTTTTATCTCCATAAGGGTAGCAGAACCAAGGATTATCCTTGATACCTACTTCTTTTGCAAGAGCTTCTTGAGCCTTCGTAATATTTTCTATTTGCTTAGCTTCAGACAATTGTCCCATTTCGATATGTTGGAACCCATGATTAGAAATGGTGATGCCATTCTGATGCATTTCACGAATTTGGTCCCAAGTCAACCGAGTGCCTACATCGCCAGGATTGATAAACACGGTAGCGGCAAAACCATATTCTTTCATGAGTGGATATACGATAGAATACGTATCAGCATAGCCGTCATCAAAGGTTAAGACAACAGGTTTTTCAGGCACTGCTGCACCATTTACAACATAATCATATAGTTGTTCCATCGTTAATGGATTATAGCCATTATCTTTGAGGAACTTCATTTGTTCTCTGAATAAATCCTCACGAATAACCGCATCATTATCTTTATCGTCGCCAATTTTATGATACATAAGAACAGGAATACCTGATGGATGTACCATCTTAACCTCTTTTACTGGTGGCGCTGAACTAGTAGGCTCTGTTTTTTGTGAAAGTAATCCACACCCTGTCACAAGCATTGTCAAGGCCACAACTAATAGTGTTACCAATGGAATCCGTTTCATAGGTCCTCCTCTATTAGAACACAATTATATACAGTATATTATAGCATTTCTATGAAGATTAGTAAAAATTAACGTATTAGTACCTCGTCAGTCACTTCTCTAGGTCTAGGATACATAGCTTCATCTGGAATTTTTATGCCAATGATTACCTGTACATCTAGTACTATCTAAATCTATTCTATCCATTTCTACAAAAGAATAGTATTTAAACTATTATTACCATATTGTAATACTATCAATAATGCTTTAATATTCTAATTATATACTATATAGCGTAAACTATACTATTTAAATACACAGAGGATTTACCATGAAAAAACGTCTTACTCTCATACAAATGGATGTCCACGTAAACGACGTAGAATATAACTACAATCGCGTTCAAGAATTACTCACTCAATCACTTACAGAAAACCCTGATATTATTGTTTTACCTGAAACTTGGAATACAGGCTTTCACCCATCGGATGATTTAATTACAATTGCCGACAGAAATGGGGAAAGAACAAAATCATTACTCACCGCCTTTGCAAAGGAGCACAAGGTGAATATCGTAGGCGGCTCTGTTGCTGTGGCAAAAGATGATTTGATATTCAATACATCCTATGCTTACAACCGTGAAGGTAAGCTCGTAGGTGAATATTCCAAAATGCACGGCTTTAGCCCCGCTAAAGAAGACAAATACTTTGCTAGCGGTACTCATACGTCCCATTTTAAACTTGATGGAATCCCTTGTAGTACAGTCATCTGTTACGACATTCGTTTTCCTGAGTTAGTGAGAATGGCTGCATTACCAGGTACTGAATTGCTATTCGTACCTGCTCAATGGCCTACGATGCGTCTACGTCACTGGCAAGTACTCAATGAAGTACGGGCTATAGAAAACCAACTCTTTGTGTGTGCCGTAAACGGCTGTGGTACAGTAGGCCGTGTTCAAAGCACGGGCCACTCCGCAGTATATGATCCATGGGGTACCAACCTACTCGAGATGGATACGACCGAAGGCATTGCTTCCGTAGACATCGACCTTACCGTTGTGGAAGACATTCGCAATAAAATCAATATCTTTAGAGATCGTAAACCTGAACTGTACAACTTATAACATAAAATGACATCATAAAGGCACATTGTGTTGAACCACCTCCATTTATCATGGAGGGTATTCATTTAACAATGTGCCTTTGTTTTAGATTTATTCAGTATTTAAAATTCTATGAGTTTCCACATTTCCTCTGGAACTTGTTCTAACGGTTTATTTTTTGCCATAGCTTCTTTTAGGATATCAATGGTATCTTGTACTTCTTGCTTATCCTTTGTATCTGGATCGTGAAGAACGACACGGTCCAAGGAGTCTGGTCCAAATTGTTTTAAGTATTCTTTTTCTACTTGATTAAGTTCACGACGTAAGTATTTCATGGTATATCCTTTATTTGTAAATATCTTTTCGGTGCCCCACTTCTAAGGCTAAAATAACACATCTACCGTCATTAATATCAGCTATCACTCTATAATTACCAATGCGATAACGCCAAAGCCCGGTCTTATTACCTGTCAATGATTTTCCTGAGTACCTAGGGTTCTCAACATTATCTACATTCTTTATGAGCCAATTAAAAAGATAACGTTGCGTTGATTTATCTAATTTAGAAAATTGCTTGTCAAACCGTTTAGAAAACTCAAGTTTATAAGCCATATTTTGCACGCATTTCCGCTACAGAATAGGTAACTGGATCTTGCTCGTATTCTGCTAATGCTTTTTGACCTACCTTAAGATCAAATTCATCTTCAATCTTTTCTAGTAAAGCCTTCTTAAAGAGGGTAGAAAGTGTTTCATCCATAAACTCAGCATAGGTTTTAAATAACTCTTCTTCTTGTTCATTTAGACGGACTGAAATATTTGCCATATAAAGCACCTCCTTATGTAATACATTGTATTACATAAGGAGGTCCTAGTCCATATCTTAAAAATACGCCAGCATTATTTTAATAAAATTTTATATTTTAGGAGTCAGAGAATAAAAATGATTTATGAGTACATAATACTATATATTTCATTACTCAGATTAGGTATACAAAAAAGACACACCACCCTTCTCTCGTCTCTCAGCGGCATGCCTTTTTATGTATATAGTTACTCTCGAACTATATCGTATGTCAGTCTGGCTAAACTCTCTCACAGTCCCTTTAACGACACGCCAGTATGTCACCTATAATATACAATTATAAACTGATTTTGTCAATATTTTATAAATAATTTATCAATATAATGATTATTAATATATTTACAAGAGTTACTGTTAGCCACAAAAAGCTAAATAATCCTTAGTTAAAATATCTCTTGGATTAGAAAATATTTGCTCTGTAGTGCCCCACTCTACCACTCGGCCATCATTCATAAAGACAGTGTAGTCTGCAATACGTCTAGCTTGTTGTAAATTGTGAGTAACAATGACAATCGTTTGTTTTGCTTTTAACTCTGTTAGCAAGGCCTCAATATGCAAGCTATTTTTTATATCTAAAGCAGAGCATGGTTCATCAAAGAGTATTACGCGAGGATCTACGGTCAAGCTTCGTGCAATACACAGGCGCTGTTGTTGACCACCAGATAAAGAACTTGCCAAACGCTTTACATCACCATTAATTTCGCTATATAATCCAGCCTGCTCTAAACATTGTATCGCTTTAGCCTTTCTGTCTGTAGAGGATAACTCTTTATAATAATTTAGAGCAAATAACATATTGTCTTCAATGGTACCAGGAAATACGGTCGGGTGTTGTCCGATGAGACCGATTTGGCGACGTAACATTTGCGGATTTATTGAGTCTACAGATAGACCATCATAAATGATTTGTCCATTAGTAACTTTTTTTGGTGCCTGCAAACTACCGTTAAGCGAAGCGAGCAATGTACTTTTACCACAACCAGACGGGCCAATGACTGCAGTAATTGCACATTCTGTAATAGGCAAGGTTATGTGTTGCAAAATAGGATGCTCACCAATGGACACCTCTATATTTTTAATATCTAATATTGTGCTCATCAAGACCGCCCTCCTATCCAGCGACAAATGATATTAATGCAAAGTAATATAACCATCAACACGAAGGCTGTAGCATAGGCTAAATCTACGGAATAACCTTCGTTGACTAAAATGTACAAATGGTATGGCAAGGCCATAAATGGATCCGTTATATTCGGTATGGACCGCGTATATAATACGGCGCCAGTGTACATAATCGGTGCGGTGGCTCCCATCGCATAGGCCGCCCCAAGGGCTATAGCGCTCAATCCGTCGCGCATGGCACTAGGTATGACCATATGCATCCATATATAACTTGGTGAAAGCCCCATATTGAGAGCTGCCTCATACGTTTCACGAGGAAACTCGTGGAATACTTTCACAAGGCGCAACGTAATAAAAGGTATAACCATTACCGTTAACGTAATCGACGCAGATAATAAGCTTTTATCGATACCTAAATATAAAATCAGCACACTATAGCCGAATAAGCCAATCAAAACAGATGGCAATCCGGACATACAGCGTAGAGTGAATAAAAAGCATTCTGATTTCCATCTGGAAATATTGCCATATACCATGTAAAGAGCACAAGGAATACTTACAATAGCCGCCATAGAAGCCGTTAATAAGCCCTCGAGAATACTGCCGATTATGGCAGGGAATATGCCTCCTTCTACACCGAGAGGCATGCCCGCTGGATAGAGCCAGAGGAAATCAACAGTTATTAACGGTCCACCATGATACACAATATAGGCGCAAGCAGCGATGAGTATTGCCATAACTAGGACTAGACTGCCATAAGCCCAAGTAGCTAATGCAAGATTAGATAACTTCATGATGACCGTCCTTTCTAGTTTTCCAAGAATACATATAGACTAGAACATTAGTCAGTATCAAAATCATTAACAATACTAACGCTGCTACATATAAACCGCTATAATGCAAACTGTTGTACTCTACACTACCCATTTCAAGGGCAATAAGAGATGGAATCGGCTCAGCCTTACCTAATAAGCTAGGCAAGATAGGCGCATTACCGACAACCATCATAACGGCCATGGTCTCGCCCATAGCACGGGAGAAGGCTAAAACAGAACTAAGAATGATTGAACCTTTAGCACTAGGTAATACTATCGCTTTCATAGTATGCCACGGCGATATGCCAAGGCCCAAAGCCGTTTCTTCATAGCGCAGACGATAGGTTTCGATAGATTCTGTACAGTGAGTCACAATATAAGGCAAAATCATAAAGGCTAATACGAGACTAGCCGATAAAATAGACTCACCAGTAGACAAAGAAAACATGGATTGAACGGCTGGAACCACTACGGCAAGACCGATAAAACCAACAATAACAGATGGTATACCGGCAATCATATCGATAGTAGATAAACAGAATTGGCGAATACGTGGCGATACGCCTAGACTCAGGCCTATAGAAGTACCAATCCCTAAGGGCAACGCCCATAGCAAAGATAACAGCGACACATAAATGCTAGCCGAAATAATATAGGAAAGACCTAATACAGGGCTTTGCGCCATAGGCTTCCAGACTGTACCGGTTATAATATCCATCCAAGACATATGTATTAAAGCAGGCCACGCCTCTATCGCCATATAGAGGACAAGCCCTATATATAAGGCGAGAACAGACACCGCCATAATCGGTACTATGCCAGATGTAAAACGATCTGATAAATGCATAGACTCTCCTTTCATAAGAAAAAAGCAAGGCCGCAGCCTTGCTTTTATTCTATCTGATTAGTTTACAGGAACAAAGCCCATTTTATGAATAACTTTACGGCCTTCTTCAGACTTCAAGTATTTTGTGAAAGCGTCTGCTACGCCACCCATATTACCTTTACCTACGATGAGAAGTGGACGTTGAATTATGTAAGAACCATCAGTAATCGTTTCATCTGTTGGTGCTACACCATTAACTTTGAAAGCAACGATTTGGCCTTTGTTTTGAATCAACATGCCATAAGATGCATAACCAATAGCATATGGGTTTTCTTTAACTTTAGTTACAAGAGCACCCATGGATGGAGCTTGAATAGCGTCTTTAGTTACCTCTACAGAACCCATGATTTTTTGTTGGAATACTTCATGAGCACCGCCACCAAGGTCACGTGTTACTACGATAATTTCTTGGTTAGGCAAGGATGGATCTACTTGATTCCAAGTCTTATACTCGCCAGAGAAGATTTTAATAATTTCTTCTTTACTGAGATTATCTTTTACTGCGTATAAAGGGTTTTCAGGATTTACGGCAATTGTCAACGCATCAATACCTACTTTGATTTCGTTGTAATCTTTAATTTTTGCTTTTTCGCTGTCTTTTACTTCCCGTGCAACTAAACCGAAGTCCGCAGTACCATCGATAACGGCTTTAATGCCAGTGCCAGAACCACCAGAAGATACATAAATAGTAATATCTTTATCTGGCAAGGAGCTATCTGCATGATTCCAAGTTTTATTTTTCTCTGTGAAATCTGTAGCGATTTTAGAAATAACTGGTGCCAACGTGGAGGAACCATTATAAGTCAATTGAGTAGATTGAGAACTTTGATTAGAACCACAACCTACAGTAATAAGCATGGCTGCACCAACACAAGCAGCGAGGATAGCACGTTTAGTAAAACCTTTCATATACAATCTCCTTAAAATAACAATAACTAAGAGCTATTTAACATCCGTATAATTATACCAAATTCTAAATCATCATTACAACAAATTTCAGCACCTATAGAATGTAGTATTTCTACCACATGTTACTATATCCTAATCCTGCTATATACATATAAATAACATTTTTTTGTAAAATAATCATATATCAATTAATTTTATAATTCTAACGCTTAATTTAGTACCATTAATCATTTACATAAATCGTCTAAAAATGGTAGTATTAGCAGTGCACTAGAATTTGGTTATTATGAAAGAAAGGTAATTACTATGTTTTCATTTCTACAACCAAAAGAGGCAAAACCATCGGTTCCACAGAATATGATTATGAATCTATATTACAAATATAGATTTCAATCTCTAGCCGGTATATTTATTGGTTACGCTGCGTACTATATCGTTCGTAACAACTTTGCCTTATCAACTCATTTTTTATCAGATATCTTACACATGAGCAAAACGGAAATCGGTTTGCTATCTAGTGGTATGCTTATCGCCTACGGTCTAAGTAAAGGCTTCATGAGTAGTCTTGCTGACAAAGCAAGTCCTGCAAAATTTATGGCTTTCGGTCTTATTTGCTGTGCAATCATCAATATTTTTATGAGCTTTGCCGATAGCCTCGCTTTCTTCTTAGTATTAGTAGTTCTTAATGGTTTCTTCCAAGGCTTTGGTGTAGGCCCATCCTTCATCACACTCGCTAAATGGTATCCAAAACAAGAACGTGGTCGCTTTGGAGCAATTTGGAATATCTCCCATAATCTTGGTGGCGGTATCGTAGCACCAATCGTAGCTGCTGCGTTATACTTCACCACTACTGATCACTGGCAATTAGGTAGCTATGGTATTCCTGCAATTATTGCGATTGTAGTAGCTGTTATTATTGGCTTCTTGATTAAAGAAAGTCCAGAACGAGAAGGCTTACCACCAACTAGTGAAATCATTGCCGATACATCTCATAAAGCACATAGAAGTGCAGAAGCACCTCACCTAAGCACAAGACAAATTTTTGTACAATATGTATTAAAAAATAAAAATGCTTGGTATGTGTCTCTAGTTGATACATTCGTTTACATGATTCGTTTCGGTATGCTTACATGGTTGCCTATTTACTTATTACAAGTGAAAGGCTTCTCTAAAGCAGAAATGTCTATCGCATTCTTATTCTTTGAATGGGCAGCCATTCCTTCAACAATTTTTGCAGGTTATATTTCCGATAAATTCTTTAAAGGTTATCGTATGCCACCAGCAATCATTGCAGTAAGTATTATCTTCTTCTGTATCTTTGGCTATTGGCAAAGTGAATCCCTCTTGTGGGTTACATTCTTTGCTGCTGTCGTAGGTTGCCTAATCTACATTCCTCAATTCTTAGCATCTGTACAAACTATGGATATTGTACCGCCATTCGCTGTAGGCTCTGCCGTTGGTCTTCGTGGCTTCATGAGTTACATCGTAGGTGCCAACCTTGGTACAACTCTATTTGGTGTTTTGGCAGACAAATTTGGTTGGAATGCAGGTTTCTACCTCTTATTAGTAGCATGTGTTCTTTGCATTACATTCTGTGTACTTGCACACTTCGGCGCAAAAGAATTAGATGCTAAAGAAGCAGAACTTGAACAATTACAACCAGCTGAAGCAAACAGCTAACAACTAAATTCTAGAGCAAACCAAAAGGTAGCAACATATATTGTTGCTACCTTTTATTTATTCTTAAAAAAATTTGCCAAAAACCAAATAATTGGCCCTATGAATCTCACCTTCTTAACAGTATCCATTTTATCTAGAATAGGCTTAGTTATCTCTGCATTGCTTTCAAGCAACACATATTTTTTATCAACATAAACGCCTTTGGAATACTCTGTCGTATGAACCCGTTTTTCAATAGTAAGTATATGAGTACCCTTATCATCTTCATACTCTTCATAACGAGAGAAAGCACCAATATCTATATCTATATCCCCTCTTGTACCTATTGCCATCTGATAACTTCGATGAACTACGTTCATATCAGATGGTATTACTTTGCCACATAACTTTGTAAACTGATATACATCACGCTTTTCATTCCAACTGATCCAAAACTCAGCATTATTCTTGTGTTTAACAAGCTTATACTTATACCAAATTCTCCTATGAGTATCAATGTAACGAATTTTGCCTAGGATCGTATATAACTCATTTCGGATACGCAATGTATCGCCATAGTTAAATTTCATAAAACACTCTCATTTCCAAAACAATATATATTATTAATTACTATGATTGTACACATAATATAAATTTCTGCCTAGATGGATATAGCAAAAAGGACCTACAGTAAACTGTAGGTCCTTATATTTTGGTGCGGTTGGAGGGACTTGAACCCTCACGAGCGTACGCTCACCACCCCCTCAAGATGGCGTGTCTGCCATTCCACCACAACCGCATGGAATACAAATGGTGCCTCAGGACAGAATCGAACTGTCGACACACGGATTTTCAGTCCGTTGCTCTACCAACTGAGCTACCGAGGCACGTTTTTTTGTAAAAAAAAAATGGCGACCCCGATCAGATTTGAACTGACGATCTTCGCCGTGACAGGGCGACATGTTAACCGCTACACCACGGGGCCGCGTATCAACTCTCGTTGACTACTCGTATATATTAACATGAGCCACTAATATAATGCAAGTACTTTTTTCTAATTTTTTGATGAATTTCTCCAAAATATATAGAAATAAGAATTATCTAGCAAAAATCATTTGGATTTACCATTTATATTTCAAATGCTCATTTATACGCAATATTTCATAAGCCTATAAAATAAAATTGGTATCCACCTATTTTAAATAATAGATAGATACCAATTCATTAAGATTTATTAAGAACTATAAACCACCATAATTAATACGATATTAATTATAAATGATCCCAAGGACCGTCACGCAAGTCTTGTTCCCAGTAATACTCAACCTTCATATCACTGCGTTTAACCTTATCAAACATCTTAGAACGTGCCGAAGTCATCACATTTTCACTATGTTTACCACCAAAGTACGCATATCTAGACTTACCTAAAGTATACATAATAGATACATAAGGTTCTACAGAGCTAATATTACTTTTACCAATTCCTAAGTCTACAGAGATATGAGGCGTCACATTCATTTTAGCGCCTACCTTTAGCCCATGTATGGATTGCCACTTATGTTGGTCAATATAGAACATCTCTGCTGGATGTTCTCCTGGTGCTTTTGTTTTCCAATGATATCCTTCCACATAACTAGATAGCCAACGGGCATTCTTATAATCTCGTGTATACCGTATATCAAAGCCATCCAATACATGTTCATAAGAATATCGAGGTGTTCTTCGAATACCATCAGGTGGTGAACTTAAGCTATCATGAAAATCTATTGCCCGTGGTACTTGACGCAAAGGTGTGTTAATGTCATAAGGCCCCACCTTTTTTTCTGATAGTCCATGGTATACATTGACACTAATCGTATTTAGACCAGCTACATATTCTAATCCGGCACTAACACGAGAAAATTTATCCTTAAAAGCATAGTCATAGAATACATTGGCACCGACGTAGGCATGCTCATGTGTACTAAGGCGACGATAGCCAATACCAGCAGTACCGACAACACCAAGAGTATCATGTTCTACTACTTCACCTTTATCAATATAACTTCCTTGACCGACAATTCTTCCAAAATCTGCGTCCGACCCATTCCAATATGTAGTAGTGGAAACTTTTTCGCCACCATTACCATCTAAGCGACCTTGTACAAACACCACGGATTTTCCATCTTTACCATATTGTTTTATGGGTTGTAATGTTTCTATAAAATACTTTGAGTTCATTTTCTGCTTAGAGTTATGATTCCGGTAATGAAATCGTGAATCATAGCTTAGATTATTATCGGTCATTTGTTTATTAGGCATTGCATAATCATGATAAGAATCTTCCTGAGTCCCTTTGAAACCAATACCTATATCCGTACGATCCATCCAGCTTGATTGAACTGTTTCCCCATTATCCTTATCTGCAGCAAAAGCATATGTAGCAAAGCTACAAGTCAATGCCGTGCATACTAAAGATTTGATAATAACCCTTTTACTAACCATAATCTACCCCTCTTTTATATGAAAATTTCATGAAAGATACTTTTATTATATATCCTTTAACCAGCTAAAGCAATAATATATCTTATCCACTTTACAGCATATATATTCTTTATAGTTTATTAGTGCATATATTTGAAAGTTTTATTATTTTAAGTATCACTAATTAATAATTATAGTGAAGGACCTTTGACTATGATAAAATAAATATATATTATATAAATAATAAGAATGTAATATAAAATACTTTGGAGCAATACAATGAAATCAAAATCACTTATAACCATCTTAATTATTGCTATTGTTGGTGCCTTAGCAGCAGCGTGGTATTTCATGTGGTACATTCCCCATACACCAGCTTATACGTTAAAAATTATCCATCAAGCCGTACAAGATAAAGATGCCGATGAAGCCTTACGCCATATAGATACGAAATCTATTGTAAAAAATATCTTAGAGCGAGAAGGCAATAAATATATAGATACGTCCAACCCATTTGGTAAAGCTACTATTGCAGCAGCTAAGACATTTGGTCCCTCTTTAATCGAAGATGTGATGAGAAAATACATCGAAGATCCAGATAGCTTTAAATCACAGCCATCCACAACAGACACTACTAATACAGCTCAAAGTGATGACAATATGTCCATGGTCGATCGCCTTGTGGATGGCCGTCTCTTCAAAGAGCATGATGTGGAGGTTAAAAATATCAAATCTGAAGACGATGGAGATACAGCTACCGTAACAGTAACAATACAAAACAATAAAAAGAACATGACAAAAGATATACGCGTTTTGATGCGCCATTTAGGCGATGGTACATGGGTTATTTATGATATTCCAGATATGGAAGACTTATATACAGTGACTCGTAAGTAAAAAGTAATTAATAAGACATACAAAACCATAAAAGGACAGTAGATACTGAAGTATTTACTGTCCTTTTATCATTGTATATTACTTATTATCTATTACCGATTAAAGTCCACAATAGACAACGTCACTGTCACTTGGGAGATGAGTCGCTCTGCATCATCTAACATATCAAAACGCCAAACGTGAGATGTTTTACCTTTTACAAGTAAAGTACCATGAGCCGTTAAGGCCCCTTCACATCGTACAGGGCGCAAGTGATTAGCTGTTACAGATTGTCCAACACCAAATTTATCTGCCCCAATAAGTTCATTACTCATCATACCTGCAACGATTTCTGCAAAGGCCAAGGTAGCTCCACCATTTAGGTAACCTTGCGGTTGCTTGTGAAAGTCGCCTAGATTCATTTTCGCAATACATGTAGTATCACTCGTCATATAAGGCTTTTCAATTTGTAAAGATTCTATCAAATTCATAGTGTTCGTTTCTCCACACAATACGCTTCTAATCTATCATCAAAGACGGTTACACCTAAGCCATCTCCATCAGGGATGTGCATAACCCCATCTTTAAATGTTAAGTCTGGATAGATAAGATCTCGTTCAAAATATCTATTAGAATCAGATAGATCTCCTGCCATATAGGAATCACCTAGAGCCGCTAGTTGGGCGTGCATCATTTTAGAAATGCCCGACTCTACCATGCTGCCAACCCAATACGGAATATGACATTCTCTACAAAGATTAATAGCTGCTTTAGTAGGTACGAGACCACCCATACGGCCTACTTTTATGTTAAGTACATCAATTAGACCATATTCAATAGCATAGGATAAATCATCATAACCCAATATAGATTCATCTAAACAGATAGGCGTTTCAATATGCCAATCATCGTTATTGAGGCGTCCCCACTTCCACTCCTTATAGGATTGAAGCGTTGTTATAGCAAAAGGCTCTTCTATGCAAGCTAACTTCAAATCGTTAAATTGACGGACCTTATCAATATCATCATAAGAATAGCTTTGATTTGCATCGGCTGCCAAGACTAAATCGGGGTAATGCTTACGCACTAAGGCTGTTCGTTCGTATCCATCTGTAGGATTCACCTTTAACTTGATGCGCTTACAACCATTTGCCACATGAGCTTCTACGGCATCTAGCAATTGTTCCATCGGTACATCACCGATAACAACGCCGCTTTCAATTGTATCTTGTAAGGGCTGTCCCATAATATAGGAAACGGAGTTTACACCTAATCGCTCACAATGAAGGTTAATCAATGCATTTTCTAAGGCCGCAATAGTCATAGGCATATGATCTCGATTTAGCCAGAACTGCAACTGCCGTACATAGGTCATGAGCGGTTTAGGCCGCATCATGCGCAAATTAAAGATATAATCATCTACTAGTTTTTGCCAACATATATCCACCGTCTCTGCTGTATAAAAAGGCTCTGTAAAAGCCACGCATTCCCCATAACCGACATAACCTTGTTGATCCTCGATGCGAATGACGATCGTTTCTCGTTCTTTTACTTCACCTTTGGCAGTTTTAAAGTTAAACTTTAACGGCAATTTAAGGCGATATGTGGTTATACTTTTAAAGTTTAAAATATCATTCATAAGCGCCTCAATCTTCTAAACGCAGTTCATTGCGAACGATTTTACCTGTTCCATTTCTAGGCAAAGCAGGCAATATCTTTACGTATTTCGGAACTTTATATTTTGCTAAGGATTTGGTCATAAAGGATAGAATTGCATCTGTAGTCATGCTTTCACCATCATGAAAAGCCACAAAGAGCGCTGGTACTTGTCCCCATTTAGGATCAGGTACAGGCACAACCGCACATTCCTTGACTGATGGCAACGTATAGACTAAATCCTCTAACTCTTTAGGATAAATGTTTTCTCCACCAGATATGATCAGGTCTTTACGGCGATTCAGAATATATACAAATCCATCTTCATCAACATAACCGATATCATCGGTATTTAAATCCCCATTAATAGGTTCCTGATTGATATATCCAGTCATAACCATAGGTCCAGTTAAGTGAATCTCACCTACTCCATCTGCATCGGGATTATCAATACGAACCTGCATCCCTGGCAATGGTTTCCCTACGGAATCACGTTTATGAGGATAATCTAATACGGAGAAGGTCACGCTTTGACTAAAGGTCTCCGTCATTCCATAGGTCTTGTAAATTGGCAGCGATTTCTTTTCACAAGCATCGATGAGAGCCATAGGAATAAACTCGCCACCTAGCAAAATAACACGTAATGTATGATGTGTAATCTTCGGTTCTAATTGAGTCAAAATTGTGGGTACCAGAGACATCATATTGATTTTCTCAGATTCAATGAGTTCTAAAACCTTTATCTCATCATATTTAGGCAATATAGTGATAGTCGTTCCATTGTAAAGAGACCGCATCAAAATAGATAAACCACTTACATGGAACAGCGGTAATACCATAAGCCAATTATCTTGTTTGGTTTTACCTAACACCTCTTGAGACGCTTGTACATGAGCTCTAATTTGCCCCCATCGAAGGGGTACTGATTTAAACTGACCTGTTGTAGCGCTAGTGTTCATAATAGCTGCAATGTCTGTATCATTAAATGTCCAATCAAAGATATCTTCTGAAACTCGGTCAGATAGAATAGTTTCTAGAGGTTCAAACTCAATAACACACATTGAATCAGGCAGTTGATTCCGTCGCTCTTTGCTATGTAAAACGGTGGTAACACCTAATTGTTTCAATTGGTTTTCTATTTCCTTAGGCTTAAGATGTACATTAAGTAATAGTACCTCTTTATGCACGAGCATAGTTGCCAATACATAGATTGCCATCGTCACGGAGTTATCAGATAAGATAGCTATACGAGTGGCTTCTAAAGGCTCTAATTTACGAGCTACATAGACTACGCCACGGTATATATCGTTATAGGTATATTCATTTATACATATGCGATTAGGATAGTGCTCTGCACCATACCGTAACCATTCCATCGTCTCACCTCATATCTAAGCCTGATTTCTAATTACCATTAAATAACAATCGAAATATCAATATCAAAGAGATATTACAAGAAAGGCGCCTCATATAGAGGCGCCCTTATTATTTTAAAATTAGTTAGTCCTCAACCTAGAACTAGTAACTCTCCCTATTAAGGGAATTTAGGGAATTGTTTGAAGTTCGGTTTACGTTTTTCTTTAAACGCATCACGGCCTTCTTTTGCTTCATCGATTGTGTAGTACATCAATGTAGCATCGCCTGCGAATTGTTGTAAGCCTGCAAGACCGTCTGTATCAGCGTTGAATGCACCTTTCAACATACGCAATGCCATTGGGGACAATTCAAGAATTTCGTTACACCATTGAACTGTTTCTTCTTCCAATTTATCGAATGGTACAACAGTATTAACCATGCCCATTTCATAGGCTTGAGCAGCAGTGTATTGACGGCACAAGAACCATACTTCGCGAGCGCGTTTATGACCGATCATGCGAGCCAAGTAACCTGCACCATAACCAGCGTCAAAGGAACCTACACGAGGGCCTGTTTGACCAAATTTAGCATTCTCAGAAGCGATGGTAAGGTCACATACGATGTGCAACACATGACCGCCACCAATAGCATAACCGTTAACCATAGCGATTACAGGTTTAGGGATAACGCGAATCAAACGTTGCAAATCAAGAACGTTTAAACGAGGAACATTATCTTCGCCTACATAACCACCATGACCGCGTACGCTTTGGTCACCACCGGAGCAGAATGCTTCTTTATCTTCACCTTGACCGTGGTTTGCACCAGTCAATACAATTACGCCTACTTCATTATCTTCACGAGCTACTGTGAAAGCATCGATTAACTCCATAACAGTTTTAGGACGGAACGCGTTACGTACCTGTGGGCGATTAATAGTAATCTTTGCAATGCCATTATATGTTTCGTAAATTACATCTTCATAATTACGATTCAATACTTTCCAATCAAATTTGCTCATGGACTTAACCTTTCTTGTGTAAAAAATCTAATACCGCTTGTTCAAACATCTGCGGTTTTTCTATATGCACATTATGCCCCGCCCCTTCGACGATGACATGCGTAAAGTTTGGCAACTTGCCAAATACATCTCTTCCTATTGTAGTATATTTTGTATCTAATGCGCCACTCACATATAAGCCTTCAACAGAGAATTTTTCTAATTTATCTCCTATATAAGGCATGACACCCTGGCCTGAGCCACGCAAGGTACATGCTAAGGCGTACGTACTATTATTGGAACGACGTAGATAGATTAATTCCTCTACGGCCTCTGAAAGTTGTTTTTGACTTTCAAAAATAGGTGCCTCCGCCCAACGTGTCGCAAACCACGCACCATCATGATTTTCAATGTGAACCGCTAGCTCTTCATCGGCCTTACGACGCTTCGCTCGCTCATCATCAGAAGCGATACCTACAGATCCACTTTCAAGAATAAGCCCTTTGATTTCACTTTCATATTGCAAGGCATAAGAAAGTGCAATGCGGGCCCCCATGGAGTACCCCATGAGGTAATATCTAACTCCCACCATATGATAAATAACGGTATGCAAATCCTCTATCATTTGAGGGATCGTATAGGCCTTATCTTCATCAGGAATATCGGAATCACCATGACCAATCAAGTCGATACGGACCACGCGATAGCCGGGAAGATTAATAGCATCCCAAGTGTAGCTCGATTCAGAGAAGCCATGGAAGCACACAATAGGTTCTCCATCGCCAACTACAGTTAAACCGTAGCGGTATTCTCCTAAATCAAAGTACATGCGTTGAGCTGGATTACACAAAGCATTATCTACAATACTGCAAAAATACTGACTCATAGTAATGCCTCCATATCAACTGAAACCTTTGTATATTTCTTATGCAATTCTCTACTATATTCCCGATTTGTAGGTATTTCAATGATATGTACACCTGATTCTGAGCTAACCTTAGCTAGTACAGCACTCAATTCGTCGGGACTTGCGATTTTAGTATAACCACAGCCATAGAGTTTAGCAGCTCCACTATAATCTAAGCCTTGCGATGTAGAGAACAAGTAATCAAAATGCTTCGTTCCCTTTTGCGGTAAGTATTCAAAAATACCGCCGCCATCATTATTATGCAAAATAATCGTCAAATTGAGATTATGCGTTTTGGCTACTGCCAATCCATTTAAATCATGGAACAAAGATAAATCCCCAGTTACTAAATATGTAGGTCTGCCATTTGCTGCCAGCCCTAGAGCTGTAGAAATAGTGCCATCAATGCCATTGACGCCTCGATTACCGTATAGAGTTGCTTTAGACTCCCCACTAAACCAGAAGTAATCAAAGTCCCGAATGGTCATACTATTGGCAACGAAAATTTGTCCATCTTCAGGGATTTGTTTTTGTAGCTCCCGTATGGTTCGACCTTCAAAGCAATGAGGCTCATCAATAGCTAAGCTTAGTTGCTTCTTACCCACTTGATCTAAACATCGCCATATGTTTAGGTACGTATCAGAGCTATTGTTTTTACCATGTAAATGGGTAAATACATCAATACTAGCTTGCATATGAATCGTAGTTTTACCTGTAGGATTCATGGAGTCCATTGTAGGGTTAACCTCGACGTACTCCACATCAGTCCAACTAGCAATCATCTGTTGCACTCGTTTTGACACAACGATTTGACCAAACTGAATCACACAATCTGGTTTTAACTCATTCCAAAGAGCTTGCCCTGCTAATAATGCATCATACGTAGAAATTACAACTTTAGATGTACCGCATCCCCGTACATTCGATAAGGGATCCGCCAAAATAGGGGCTTGTAAAGCCTCCCCAAAGAACCGAATCGTATTAGCTTCATCTATATCGATCTGTGGACCTGCTAGGATAAGGATACGCTCATATCTTTCAAGTAAATCATTAATCTCCTTTGTACCATCATTTCCATGAGTAATATCAATTGCATTATTAACATGAGTCAAATTGTTTCTATTATCACAGCCAAATACACTACTATAGTTTGGCTTAACCACTTTAAAGGAACTGCGACCAGCTTCAAAATGATTACGACTCAATTCTGGCACCAATGGCTCAAAGAGAGGCACATTGATATGGACAGGTCCCTTTTTAGTATCCATCGCTTTCATATACGATTTACGAGCCACTTGACGAGGATATGTATAGTAATGAGATTCTTGAGGCACAGCTAATTCTTCAAAATAATTGACCGCAGTACCAAAGATTTTGTGCTGATCTACAGTCTGAGGAGCCCCTACATGCAATAGTGTATGAGGTCTATCGGCAGACAGTACAATGAGTGGAACCCCACTATATTGAGCTTCTAAAATAGCTGGTAAATAATGGGCCACAGCCGAACCTGAAGTACAAACGAGTACAGTCGGTTCTTTACGAGCCTTTGCAATGCCAAGAGCCATAAAACTAGCAGAGCGCTCATCTATATTCATATAGGTTTCAAATCCTTCATGCTCCTTGAACAGCATGGCCATCGTCGTAGAACGAGAACCAGGGCTAAACACGGCATGACGGACGCCGAGTTGGTAGAATTCGTCTACCAAGGCAGCAATATATTCATTCATTATATTCCCTTTCAAACACCCCTAGAGGTACGGAAACAATTATAAAGCATCCAAGATGGTGCGCATTTTATTATTAGTTTCAGCATATTCTTCATCCGCATCAGACTCGGCTACAACGCCACAACCTGCATAGGCATATAATACATTATCCATGATAAGAGCAGATCGAATAGCAACAACTACGATGCCGTCCCCCATATCTTTCATAAAACCAAAAGGTGCTGCGTACATACCACGCTCATGGGCTTCATACTTTTGTAATAAGGCTAGTGCCTTTTCTCGAGGTTCACCACCAAGGGCTGGTGTAGGGTGTAACAATTTAGCCCATTCCACAAGAGATTTTGTACTATCCTTTGCAGTAATTATGGTACGCAAATGATAGAGGTGAGATAACTCCATAATACCGGTTTCCCCTACAGTAACATCTGGAGTAATCGCTTTCATCGTATTCACGATACGGTCGCGAACGATATTATGTTCTACAAGATTTTTCTTATTAGTTAGTAATTGTTCCTTAGTCCACGCATTAGGACCATCCTTTGGAGCAGTGCCCGCTAAGGCATAGCTTAATATTTCACTGCCACGATGGCGGACTAAAATTTCTGGCGATGCCCCTACAAAGGTACGCCCATCCTTTTCGTAGCCAAAGATAAAGCAATTTGGATTATTATCCACCAAATTAGCCAAGATACTTGCCACATTATATGGTGTATCACTAGTGAATTCTACCTCACGAGAGGAAACGACCTTAGTCATTTCACCGCTGCTAATACCTTTGGCAATAGCATTCATTAAACGGTTCCAATCCGCCTTATCATCACTAGTCTCCTTGTAATTATGGCGAATAAGGGGCACTTCAAAATCCTCGATAGGAACACTTTCACCAGCATGGAGATAGAAGGATTCTCTGTTTTCTACGATGTAGTAATGGGTGAAAGCAATCATTTCATGCCCCATACCAGACCATTTAGGGTCTTTTACAGTATCAAAAAAAGTATCCCCATAAAATACATACGCATAATTATGGCGATCGTCATCATCTTTAACCGTCGCTAGACGTTTAGCGCCTACAACGATGCGGTCACTTTGGCGATCCACCCAAAACACGCGTTCTTCATTGGGGAAATTCATCCAAAATGATACCGGACTATTCAGTTTTAACGGTTCTTTGTTATATTTCATAGTTGTATGTCGCTATACGAAAAATAGACTATAGTAAAAACACCTAATATGTAGAAGATGTACTTCTACATATTAGGCGCCATCAATAGGTTTCAAAATTTTTGAGATGAGCCTAACGCCATCACACGTCGATGGGCCCTCTTTATATCTACATTATTATAACATAGGTAACCATTAAAAGGTAGAAAATAAAAACCTCTACATCACATGTAATATGCATGAGTGTAGAGGTTTTGCTCTGTTCAAAACGTTTTTTTGCTGTATTTAAAACGCTGTTACTGTATTTAAAACGCTGTTACTGTATTCAAAATACTTTTTCTTTATTTGAAAGCTTTCGCCCCAATATCTGTACGGTATTGCATACCCTCAAAATTGATGTGTTCTATACGGCCATAAGCTCTATCGAGCGCCGTTCTAAGGTCTTTACCAAGACCTACTACGCCAAGAACTCGGCCGCCATTTGTGACATATTCGTCTCCCATAAGTTTTGTACCAGAGTGGAATACGATGGTTGTATCATGTTGTTTAATATCACCATGAATCACATCACCCTTGGAGGATGTTTCAGGATATCCTTTAGAAGCAAGAATGACACAAGCTGCCGAGGAATCTTTCCATTTCACCATATCAGCTGTTAATGTGCCTGTGGCACAAGCCATCATAATTTGACCTAAATCACTATCAAGTAATGGCAATACAACTTGTGTTTCTGGATCGCCAAAGCGTGCATTAAATTCTACAACCTTAGGACCTTGAGGCGTAATCATAAGGCCTGCATAGAGACAACCTACATAAGGCATGCCCTCTTTTTGCATGGCCTCTACCATAGGTTCTAAGATTGTTTTCATCGCTTCATCTCGTAATGCATCAGTAAGAACTGGTGCAGGTGCATAGGTCCCCATACCGCCGGTATTAGGGCCTTTATCGCCATCAAAGATGCGTTTATGATCCTGGGAAGCAATCATGGGAACTACTGTTTTACCATCTACAAAGGCAAGTAAACTCGCCTCTTCACCTTCCATGAACTCTTCGATAACTACGGTACTACCGGCCTCTCCAAAACGGTTTCCACTGAGCATATCTTCTACAGCTGCATTTGCTTCGTCAATAGTCATAGCCACTACAACGCCCTTGCCAGCCGCTAAACCATCAGCTTTCACTACGATAGGAGCACCTGTTTGAGCGATAAATTCTTTTGCTTCATCCACCTTGTGGAATACACCATAGGCAGCAGTCGGTATGTTATATTTTTTCATAAGGTCTTTGGCAAATACCTTTGAGCCCTCTAGTTGAGCAGCTGCTTTAGATGGGCCAAATACAGGAATTCCAGCTGTATTGAGTGCATCTGCTAGTCCTGCTACAAGAGGAGCCTCTGGACCAACAACGACTAAATCAACGTGATTATCTTTCAAAAAACGAATTAAATGATCGCTTTGCTGCCAATCAATGCCGACTAGCTCTGCACAATCTGACATGGCCGCACTGCCAGGAATGGCATATACCTTTGTTACGCTAGGGCTGATGGACAATCGCCATGCTAATGCATGTTCGCGGCCGCCGTTACCGATTACACATACGTTCATAAGTCCTCCATCGACGCCTAAACGCCATCAATACATCATTTATGTAAGCACCTATATCCTCTATAATCATCATTACACATTAATGATTACGAGCTAGTGCTCGACTGTAACCCTCAATTATGCTAGACAAATTAATGTTTAAAGTGACGAATACTTGTAAATACCATGGCAATTCCTGCTTCGTCAGCTGCTTTAATGGATTCTTCATCGCGAATGGATCCACCTGGTTGGATAATGGCTGCAATACCATGCTTTGCCGCCGTTTCTACAGTATCCCCAAATGGGAAGAACGCATCAGATGCTAATACGGCGCCTTTTGCGGCTTCACCAGCTTGTTCAAGCGCAATTTTTGCAGACCCAACGCGGTTCATTTGACCAGCCCCAACACCGAGGGTACGTTTTTCATTGGAGATCAAAATGGCATTGGATTTTACGTGTTTCACGAGCTTCCAAGCAAATTCGAGGGCTTTCCATTGTTCCTCTGTTGGCTGCACCTTTGTAACCACTTTATAGTTAGCCCGGTCTTCTTGAATTTCATCTTCTGTTTGAACTAATAGACCACCAGAAACCTTTTTCACTGTTACTTGGCCAGATTCAGGCTTAGATAACTGGATGAGGCGAATATTTTTCTTTCCTTCAAGGATTTCTAATGCTTCTTTTGTGAAAGCAGGTGCCATAATGACTTCTAAGAAAATTTTGCTCATTTCTTCTGCAGTAGCTGCATCGACTTCACGGTTTAAAGCTACAATACCACCAAAGGCAGATACGGAGTCTGCTTCGTAAGCATTTACATACGCATCATGCAAGGTAGCCGCTGTAGCCGCACCGCAAGGGTTTGTATGCTTAATAATACAAGCTGCAGGATCTGTAAACTCCCACACCATGTTCCAAGCCGCTTCCATATCTACGATATTGTTATAGGAGAGCTCTTTACCATGGAGTTGTTTTAACGCGCCCATACCATGAGCTGTACCAATTTCTTTGTAGAATGCCGCTTTTTGATGCGGATTTTCGCCATAGCGAAGGTCTGTTACCTTTTCATAAGCACTTAAATATTCAGGTGGTGTAGGGCCTTCATTTAAGACACCACTCATATAGTTAGCAATAGCTACGTCATAAGCGGCAGTATGAGCAAAGGCTTCTTTCGCCAAACCAAAGCGATATTCTTTAGTCAACTCGCCATGTTCTTTTAACATTGCTAAGATTTCATCATAATGATTTGGGTTTACAACGATGCCTACATACGCATGGTTTTTAGCAGCAGAGCGCACCATGGTAGGACCACCGATATCGATATTTTCAATAGCTTCCTCTAAGGATACATTTGGTTTTGCAATGGTTTCACGGAATGGATAGAGATTAACAACTACAAGGTCGATTGGTTCAATACCATGATCTGCCATAGCTTTTTGATGTTCCGTATTGTCGCGGATAGCCAAAATACCGCCATGAACCTTTGGATGCAAGGTCTTAACGCGGCCATCCATCATTTCAGGAAAGCTTGTCAAAGATTCAACTGCTTTTGCTGCAATGCCCGCATCAGTAATCGCCTTAAGCGTACCACCTGTTGAATAAATGGTTACACCTAGTTCAACTAAACCTTTTGCAAAGTCTACAATACCTGTTTTATCTGAAACACTAAGAAGTGCATTTTTAATCATGTAACCTCTCCCTTTGCTTTTTTATCAATCTTCAATATAAACGACTCTACCTTTTATGGTAAGTTTGTCTTCACAAAATAGCCGTAACGCCTCTTTATACGTTTTATGTTCGATAGGCAACAATCTATCACTCAAGGTATCCTCTGTATCATCGGGTAATACAGGAACCGTATTCTGCATAATGATTGGGCCCGTATCCATTCCCGCATCAACAAAGTGTACCGTACACCCCGTAATTTTTACACCTCCGTCGATGGCTTGTTGATGACCATGAAGCCCCGGAAAGGATGGTAATAATGCAGGATGGATATTTAAGATTTTATGCTCATACCGCTCAATGAGCTTAGACCCTACTATGCGCATATAGCCAGCTAACACAATACCATCTATCTTATAAGGTTCTAAGGCATCCAATTGAGCTTGTTCAAAGCTAGCTTTAGAATCATAGTTGCTACGGTCGATAACAATAAGCGGAATATTCCAAGATTTGGAACGTTCCACAATTCCTGCATTGCCGTGATCTGTAATGATTACAACAAATTCACCATTAATATAGCCTTCTTGCATGGCCTTATACAGAGCTTCCCCATTAGAACCACGACCACTGGCAAAGAGGGCTAACCGCTTTTTAGAATTATGCATCGAACTCAGCCCCTTTAAGGACAACAGGACCATCACCACTTACGATGCGGCCAATTTCGTATACTACTTCACCACGGCTAGCAAGGTTCTCTTTAACCGTTTCCACATCCTTTTGATCAACGATGAGTATCATACCAATGCCCATATTGAACGTGCGATACATTTCAGGCCAGGCAACATTGCCCCATTCTTGTAGTTTTGTAAATACAGGAAGTCGTGGCCATGTAGTGACATCTACCTCTGCAGTAACGCCTTTTGGCAATACGCGTGGAATATTTTCATAGAAGCCACCGCCGGTAATATGAACCATGCCTTTTACAAGCTGTTGTTCAATCAATGGCAATACGGCTTTAGGATATAAACGAGTAGGCGTCAATAATTCTTCGCCTAAAGTTTTACCAAACTCTGGAATTTTTGTATCGATAGATAACTGTTTATGGTCGAATACAATTTTACGAACCAAGGAGAAGCCATTAGAATGTACACCAGACGATGGTAGACCTAAAATTACGTCGCCAGCTTTGATACTTTCACCAGTAATCAATTTAGGGCGATCAACAATCCCCACTGCAAAGCCCGCTACATCGTAGTCATCATTATCATAAAAACCTGCCATTTCAGCAGTTTCACCGCCTAACAAAGCGCATCCAGATTCTTCACAAGCCTCAGCTACACCACGCACGATGTCTGCTACTTTCACAGGATCCAACTTGCCTACTGCAATATAGTCTAGAAAAAATAGAGGCGTTGCCCCTTGCACAAGAATATCGTTAACACTCATGGCTACGCAGTCTTGACCAATCGTATCATGTTTATCCATCATGATAGCGAGACGCAATTTAGTGCCTACCCCATCTGTACCAGATACGAGCATAGGGTCCGACATAGTATGACCAGCTAAAGAGTAGAGTCCCCCAAAACCACCTAAATCACCTACAACACCAGGTGTATAGGTGCGTTTTACGGATTCTTTCATCAATTCTACTGCGCGATTACCTGCATCAATATCAACACCTGCATCACGATAGGTTAAACTAGTTTTATTCGAGCACATATTTGACCCCTTCCTCTTGTTCCGCAGGAACCGCTACGCTATAATCCCCGTTAAAGCAGGCAAAGCACAAATCATCGGGTGCTACATTGGCTATAGCACGGCATAAACCTTCACGAGACAAGTAATGTAATTTATCAGCATGAATATAATCTTTAATTTCATCTACTGTATGAGTAGACGCTATAAGCTCTTTACGCACCGATGTATCAATACCGTAGTGGCAGGAATACTCAATTGTTGGAGAGCTAACGCACATGTAAACCTCTTTAGCGCCTGCTTCTTTCAGCATCTTAACAATGATGCCACTTGTAGTACCACGTACGATAGAATCGTCAATGAGGACGATCCGTTTCCCACTTACCACATGAGGCAATGCATTTAGCTTCATGCGAACTGCCAATTCCCGTTCCTCTTGGTTTGGTTTGATAAAGGTACGACCACTATAACGGTTTTTAACAAGACCTTCTGCAAAAGGGATACCCGATGCACGAGCATATCCTAATGCAGCAGTTGTGCCAGAATCAGGAATAGACATAACAATATCTGCATCATACTTTGTTTCGTTATATAATTCTCGGCCCATATTCAGACGAGATTGGTAAACTGATTGACCATCAATATGGCTATCGCCACGGGCAAAATAAATATATTCAAAGACGCAAAGCTTTTTGTCGATTTTTTCTGGTTCCGCATACATGGTGCTACGCACACCAGAGTCATCGATAATTACCATTTCGCCTGGATCGATGTGACGAATAAACTCGGCTTTTATAGCATCTAAGGCACAGCTTTCACTAGAAAGGACATAGCCATTAGCCGTTTTACCTAAACAAAGAGGTCTAAAGCCTTGGGGATCACGCACACCTACCAAGGAGTCGTTCGTAGTAATAACGAGAGAAAAAGCCCCTTCAATTTGACGGGCTGCATCAGCAATGCGTTCCTCTTGTGTCTCAGCTTTAGAACGGGCAATGAGATTTACAATGACCTCGGAATCCATAGTCGTTTGAAAAATAGACCCATCTGCTTCAAGGCGTTTGCGAATGGCTAAAGCATTCGTTAAATTACCGTTATGGGCCACTGCGATTTGACCACCTTGATAATGAATGACTAAAGGTTGAATATTGCGTGGATTATTGGACCCTGTTGTGGAGTACCGCACATGGCCAGTACCCATATGGCTAGGCAAAGATGGTAATTCCTTGATAGCCTCAGTCAACAAGCCCATACCTTTTTTTAGTTCTACATCATGACCATCGGTAACGGCAATGCCCGCGCTTTCTTGACCACGGTGTTGGAGCGCAAAGAGTCCCCAATATACATAGCGTGCTACATCAACGGTTCTATCATAGACACCGAATACACCACACTCTTCATGCCATTTATCAAAAACAGGATCGTAGTTCATTGTGCCCCCTTAGGCGCGTTCGCCAGTAAGACGGAATAACATTTCTTTGTACGCTTCTTCGATATTACCAAGATCTCGACGGAAACGGTCTTTGTCGAGTTTTTCACCTGTTGTAGCATCCCAGAAACGGCATGTATCAGGAGAAATTTCATCGCCTAATAATACTTCACCATTATGTGTACCAAATTCTAATTTAAAATCTACAAGAGTTACATTTTTAGTAGCCAAGAATTTTTTCAAAATATCGTTTACTTTTAACGTGATAGTAGAGATTACATCAAGTTGTTCTTGCGTAGCCCAGCCAAGTGCTGTGATTTGGGATTCGTTGGCAAATGGGTCACCTAATTCATCATTTTTGTAGCAGAATTCAAGGATTGGATGTTTAAGAGGAGTACCTTCTTCAATACCAAAGCGTTTAGCCATAGAACCAGCTGCAATGTTACGAACGATAACTTCTAAAGGAATGATATTCAATGTAAGTACTGTTTGATTACGATCATCTTCGCGACGAACGAAATGAGTTGGAACGCCTTCTTTTTTCAATAATTCAAAGAAGAAGGAAGAGATTTTATTATTCAATACGCCTTTACCAAGGATGGTATCATGTTTCTCGCCGTTAAATGCAGTAGCATCATCTTTGTAATGAACAATGTACTCGTCTTTGTTATCTGTTTGATATACTTGTTTTGCTTTACCTTCGTACAATAATGTTAATGTTTCCAAGTCGATGTTAGCCATGATGTGTCTCCTTTTACTCTTATCTATTCAAAGATGTATAAATGATGATGTAAACGCTTCAAACGATTATAGTTTAATGGCACCTTGTAATTCAGCATTGTCCGCTAATACTTTTTCAGCCATATCTTTGCGATACTGTACATATCGGTCTTTCAATTCTTTGTTGAAAGCTGCTCCAATTTGTACTGCAAAAAGTGCTGCATTTTTAGCACCATCTACAGCCATAGTTGCTACAGGCATGCCAGATGGCATTTGAACGATAGCAAGCAAGGAATCGATACCTTTTAAAGCTGTTGCGTTAAGAGGAATACCGATAACAGGCAATATAGTGAAGCTAGCCACTACACCTGGTAAGTGGGCCGCTGCACCAGCACCAGCGATAAAAGCGATAGCCCCTTCATCTTCAAGACGTGTAACAAAATCCTTTACAGCCTCCGGCGTACGATGTGCAGAAGCGATAACCATTTCATAAGGGATGTTAAATTCATCAAGTACGGCAGATGCCTTTTTCATTGTGTCTAGGTCAGACTTGCTGCCCATAATAATACCGACCTTCATAGATCCTCCTAATAAAAAAGCCCAGCCGAAACAGACTGGGTCAAATGCGCACAAATAGCCTCCGTAGACTTGCTTTGAGTTTGTTGATTTGCATAGTTCACGGTGCTACCTCCTTCTTGTACACAAATTGTAACACCTAATATTTACAAAATCAACACAATTTTCGAATGTTATATAATTAATTATTTTTATTGTTCGTTATATTCCGAACTATTTGAAAGTATTAATTTTAATTAAATCGACTTTATTCAAATTGGTTGATTACAAATATCCTCTCAATTTGTACAAAAATATCCATGCAATAAACGAGCTATTTCACACTATATATATTTTTTCTGCAAAAATAAAAGAGGGTATTCTATCTATAAAGATAGAATACCCTCTTTCATTTAATCTCCGAACATTATGCCAGTTAATCTATATTTGTTATTAATTAGTGAGTACCACTTTCAAAAGCAGCTTTCAACTCACCTACAGCTTCAGGAACATAATCTACAATAGAAGACATCAATGCGTACATCAATGCAGGTTCGAACGCATCATCACCACACATATATACGCAGTCTAAATACAGACTAGAATCTTGTTCATCAATATATAGTTTATAGTTTTTGTATGTCGCATTGTCACGGTTAACCAAAGCATTCAAGGCATTCATATTTTGTGCAGTTACCTTTTCAGGGCCCAACACCAAACGAATAACACTGTAAATACTGTTATCAAGAATGACAAATAACGGCATATCCCACAATGGAGATTTAATATAGGAACGGTATACAACCGTACCATCTTCATCATCAAAATCCTTACGTTCAAAGGATGTGATTTCTTCGTCTTTTAAAAACTTATCAAATAATAACGCTTTAGGATTCATAACAACCTCTATTAAGCTAAACCAGCTACTTTAAGAATGCCTTTATGTACAGCATCTAAGTGTGGTTGAACAACTTCAAGCAATAAATTAACTACTACTGTAGGATCAAACTGTTCTGTCAAACCAGGAACAGATACATCCATATAGATGTTATTGTCTTCATTGCTTACATAGTATTTAGATACTTTATAATCTTGATTTAATGTGTTAAGTTCTTTTAACACAGCAGGAATCACTTTTTCATCAATAGATGTTGTTGTGATAGCTATACGAGCATAGGAGAATGCAGAATCATCCACAACGATGAATACAGGCAAGCTATGCTCATGAACATCCAAACGGCCGTGATAAACGACTGTATGAAGATCATCTGTCATTTCTTCCTTTGTAAACCAAGAGTTACCACCTTTGTTTAGGTCAGCAACGAGTAAGTCGAATTTTTCTGCTTTTTGATTCATAATTCCCTCTACAAATAATCAGACTATTAGTCTTCGATAAATACACAACCATTGTCTTTAAATTCTTTAATACGAACTAAAGACTCTACACGATAACCTGCATGTTCAAGGCGTTCGCGACCAGGTTGGAAGGATTTTTCGATTGCAATAGCCATACCTACCACTTCATCACCTGCGTCTTCTACCAATTTAGCAAGGCCCATAGCCGCCTCACCAGATGCCAAGAAGTCATCGATGATTAACACTTTTTCACCAGCTGGCAAGAATTTTTTAGAAATAGTAATATCGTAGTTTTCTTCTTTTGTGTAGGAGTACACCACACTATGATATACATCGTCTACCATAAGAATAGATTTTTTCTTACGCGCAAATACTAATGGCACATCAAGTTCAAGCGCAGCCATCAATGCCAATGCAATGCCAGATGCCTCAATAGTAACAATACGTTGTACCCCTGCATCACGGTAACGATCAGCAATTTCTTTACCGATTGCTTTAAACAATTGTGGATCGATTTGATGATTTAAAAAACCATCGACTTTTAGCACGCGATTATTGAGGACAATCCCCTCTTCACGAATGCGTTGTTTTAATAATTCCATGTGCTCTTACCTCCGCAGTATAACTATCTTTAAATTTTAACGTAAATAACCCCTTAGGGTCAACCTATATCAAGTAAAAGCCTTAACAATATGACTAATACAATAACCATCAAAGAGACTTAAAAACTTTCAACTCTGAATTATAAAATTCAACAGGTTTATAACAATATAATATAGCACAGATAAGACTAGTCTAAAATATAAAAAGACACACTTTCTGAAACTTCCCAAAAAGTGTGCCTTATAATTATAAGACCTTATCACGAGTGCTTTCACGATTAATAAGCAAGGATGTGAAGCGCGCAGCCCCTTCAGACTGAGGTACCAAACGAGAACGGACAAGTACAATATCACGGGTCGGCACAGGAATATCTGTATCGATACGCACGATGGAGCCTTCTTGCATCTTTTGTTGCACTACATGGTTAGGCAACATGGAAATTCCCATATTAATTTCTACAAGATCGAGCAATACATCGACGCTACCAAGTTCAAAGCGAGGTTTACGGCATGCGCCATGTGTTACTTCATCAAAGAAGGTACGGCTCGCAGAGCCCTTATGTAATAATAAGATAGGCTCGTTAAGTAAGCGACCTTGATCAAAGAACCCTGCCCCTTTATAGTCAGGGCCACCAACAAATACATCTTGAATTGTAGCCAATGTAGTGACCTCTAATTGAGGATTATCACGCAAGCCTTCATAATCATTAACCACCGCTAACTGAGCCTCTTTATTGAGTACCAACTCTACGCAATTAGGGGATGGACGATTAATGATATGCAATCCGATTTCACTTTCTTGCAATTGCCATTTATGGAAATATGGTAATAAGAAATGGCGACATAATGTATCTGTAGCAGCAAGGTTTAAACTTTCATAAGCTTGGCCAACACGTTCTTGTAATTGAGTCACCCCATTATCAAGGATGGAGAACGCTTTAGCTACCGTATCAAACAATTCTTTACCTTCTGGCGTGAATCCTACAGATTTTGTAGTACGCACGAAAAGAGGCATATTCAGTTCCCCTTCTAATTGTTTAATGCTTTGACTGATGGCGGATTGAGACACACCTAGTTCTTTTGCGGCACGAGAAAAGGATAAATATAAGCCTACCCCTAAAAAGGTTCTATATAAATCTGCAGATACTGCCATTTTATTCACCTCTGTTATATACTAATAGTAACGTCTTACTTTTAACTATACATTTCATTTATTATATTATAACGATGAACTCTCAATATATAATGAATATGTAGAAATCTTCATGAAATCCAGGTCCTATGACCTTCATGAACCTTTCATATTTATTAGTATTTCTAATCTTTTCATAAGTAAGATTATCTTTACTTATAAGTCTAGACCGACTATACTTAATTTGTCAATATCCCCCTAGGGAATTATATACATTACAGGAGGCTACAATGGCTATACAACGATTATTCGTAACAAAACGAGAATCTTTCAACCAAGAAGCACAACGCATGTTACAGACCTTACAACAGGAATTATCTATGCCTGTTACAGGTGTTACCATTTATGAACGATATGATATTGAAAATTTAGATGCCAAGGATTTAGAATCTGCCAAAAATTTAATTTTCTCCGAACCTCCTGTGGATACAGTATTAGAAGAAATTCCAGCTGTACAAGGTTTCGTATTCGCTGTTGAATATGTACCAGGTCAATACGATCAACGCGCCGATAGTGCTGAGCAATGTATTTCTATGCTAACCCTTACTTCTGGCCATATTGTTCACTGTGCCCGTGTATTTGCTATCGAAGGTACTTTCACAAAAGAACAAGAAAATGCCATCAAAGCATACTACATTAACCCTGTTGATTCCCGTGAAGCAAGCCTTGAATTACCTAACACTTTGGCTCTCAATTTAGAGGACCCAAAACCAGTGGCAATTATCGATGGCTTTACGACAATGAGCGATGCTGAGTTAGAAGGACTTATCAAAAACTATGGTCTTGCTATGACATTAGCGGACCTTCAAATAATTAGACAACAATATGCAGAGGTAGAACACCGGGATCCTACGATTACAGAAATTCGCCTCTTCGATACATATTGGTCCGACCACTGCCGTCATACCACATTTATGACAGAGTTAACGGATATCTCTATCGAAGCGAGTCGCTTCACAGGACCTATTGAAGAAGCCCTCGAAGAATACATGGAAGGTCGTGCTGAGCTCTATACAACTAAGAAAAAAGCTCGTTCCCTCATGGACATGGCTACACTAGCCGTAAAAGAATTGCGCCATGCTGGTGGTTTAACAAATCTCGATGAATCCGATGAAATCAATGCATGTACTATCATCGTTCCTGTCGATGTAGACGGAAAGACTGAAGAATGGTTGTTATTATTCAAAAATGAAACCCATAACCACCCTACTGAAATCGAACCATTCGGCGGTGCCGCTACCTGCTTAGGCGGTTGTATCCGCGACCCATTGAGCGGCCGCGCCTATGTATACCAAGCAATGCGCATCACTGGCTCTGGTGATCCACATACGAGTCTTGAAGATACATTAGAAGGTAAATTACCACAGAAGAAAATCACTCAAGAAGCAGCTCGTGGCTATTCATCTTACGGCAATCAAATCGGTCTTGCTACAGGTGAAGTAAAAGAATATTACCATCCTGGCTACGTAGCAAAACGCATGGAAATTGGCGCTGTTATCGGTGCAGCTCCACGTAATCAAGTACGCCGCGAAGTACCAGTTCCAGGCGATGTTGTAGTATTACTTGGTGGTAAAACTGGTCGCGATGGCTGTGGTGGTGCTACTGGCTCCTCTAAAGAACATACCGTAGAATCTCTATCCACATGCGGTGCCGAGGTACAAAAAGGCAACGCCCTTACAGAACGCAAAATTCAACGCCTCTTCCGTCGCGGTGAAGTAACTACCCTTATCAAACGTTGTAATGACTTCGGTGCTGGCGGTGTATCCGTTGCTATCGGTGAATTAACAGATGGCGTAACTATTAACCTTGATTTAGTGCCTAAAAAATACGCTGGCCTTGATGGCACAGAGCTAGCAATCTCTGAATCTCAAGAGCGCATGGCTTGCGTTATCTCCGCTACCGATGTAAATGCATTTAAAGCATATTGCGACGAAGAAAACTTAGAATGTACAGTTGTAGCTGATGTAACTGATACAAATCGTCTAATCATGAACTGGAATGGCGAAACAATTGTAGATATTAGCCGCGACTTCTTAAATACAAATGGTGCAAGCCAACAGCAAGAAGCTATAGTAACAGCTCCAGCGGATCGATCTTACTTCTTACGTGGTTCTTCTAGTGCAGATAACTTTAAAGAAAAATGGCTCGCAGCCGTATCTGATTTAAATACAGCGTCCCAACAGGGCTTAGCAGAACGCTTTGACAGCACTGTGGGTGCTAATACTGTGCTCATGCCATTTGGTGGCAAATTCCAGAAAACACCGACTCAAGGTATGGTAGCAAAGTTACCGGTTCTAAACGGTGAAACTACTACTGCTAGCATCATGACTCACGGCTTTGTACCAGAATTATCTGCTTGGAGCCCATACCATGGCGCCCAATATGCTGTACTATTATCTGTTGCTAAGTTAGTAGCTCTTGGCGGTCGCCGTGAAGATGCATACTTAACATTACAAGAGTACTTTGAACGCCTCAACTCTAAGGAATCCTGGGGTAAACCTGTAGCAGCCCTTCTCGGCGCTTATAAAGCACAAAAAGAACTTGAAATTGGCGCTATTGGTGGCAAAGACTCTATGAGCGGTACATTTATGGACCTTACAGTTCCTCCTACGCTCGTATCCTTTGCGGTTGGCACAGCTCATGTAGATAACATTGTGAGCCAAGATCTTAAAGGCGTAGACCATCGCCTCGTATTCTTCGATGTACCTCGCATGTACGATGACACTCCAGATTGGGATCGTTTCAAAGAAAATTGCGATACCTTGCAAGAACAAATTGAAAAAGGTCGTGTTTACTCTGCTTATGTAGTTGAACAAGGTGGTATTCCTGAAGCTGTCACAAAAATGGCTCTTGGCAACAACATCGGTGTTAAATTCGATAAATATGCTGAACGAGGTATTTTCCAACCTGCTCTTGGTGCATTTATCGTAGAGGTAGATATTAAAGCTGTTAACTATCTCTTAGAGCTACCAGGTTTAAAAGTAATCGGTGTAACACAAGCAAATCCAGTTATTGAATGGGCGGATCAATCCGTATCACTCAAGGAGATCCAAGCAACTTATGAAGCTCCACTCAACGATATATTCCCTATGCATGCTCCAAATGGCTCTGGAGAAGCAGTAGCGTACATCCATGATCAACACGCTAAACCTCGCAGTACATCCTTAGGTGCCAAACCTAAAGTTCTCATTCCCGTATTCCCTGGTACAAACTGCGAATTTGATGCGGCTCGTGCCTTCGAACGAGCTGGGGCCGAAACAGATATTGTAGTAATTCGAAACCAAACACCAGAACAATTAAAAGAATCTATCGACGTAATCAAAGCTAAATTAGCAGAATCTCAAATTCTTATGTTCCCTGGTGGTTTCAGTGCTGGCGACGAACCAGATGGTTCTGGTAAATTTATGGCTACCCTCTTCCGTAATCCATACCTTGCTGAAGGCCTAGAAAATCTCTTGTACAAACAAGATGGCCTTGTACTTGGTATTTGTAACGGATTCCAAGCACTTATCAAATTAGGCTTGTTGCCAGGTGGTCATATTGAAACCTTAACTGCTGACCATTCTACTTTGACGTACAACACCATTGGTCGTCACTTGTCTCGTATGGTTAACACTAAAGTTATTTCTACAAAATCTCCTTGGATGAGCGATGCTAAAGCAGGCGAAATCTACACTGTACCTATCTCTCACGGTGAAGGTCGCTTCATCGCATCCCCTCAACAAGTATTGGAATTCAATAAAACTGGTCAAATTGCTACACAATATGTAGACTTTGATGGTATTGCATCTATGGATAGCCGCTTCAACCCTAACCAATCTGCAGCTGCTATTGAAGGTATTTATAGTCCTGATGGTCGCGTATTTGGTAAAATGGCACACTCCGAACGCTGTGGCACAGGAATTAGCAAAAATATTCCTGGTCAATTAGAGATGCCAATCTTTACATCTGGTGTAAAATACTTTAAATAATTTATGACTATTCTTTCAGGTGAAAGCCTACTCCTTGGGGTAGGCTTTTCAATATTGATTTTTTTCGAAAATATTAGTATTATAAGTTGATGATATATTTACGAACATGAGAATTCGTGTAAACCTATACATAACAAATGTGAGTTAAGAAAGGATTTTATTATGCATTGTGCTCAGAAAATGACCCATAATATCTACTGGATTGGTAGTAATGACTGGACTACAGAACGTTTTGAAAACTTATTCCCTATTCCAAATGGTGTTAGCTATAACAGCTATTTCATCGATGATGAAAAAACTTGTGTTGTAGACTCTGTTGATGCAGAAATTCGCGAAGAATACTTTGACAACTTGACTCATCTTTTGAATGGTCGCGACCTTGATTACATCATTGTAAACCATATGGAACCAGATCATTGCCAAACATTGTTAGACACATTGGAACGCTATCCAAACTGTAAAATGGTTGGTAATGCTACAACATTCCGCATGTTTGAACAATTCTACAATACTCCAAAACCTGACCAATATTACACAGTTAAAGAGGGCGATGAAATTTGCCTAGGTAAACATACTCTTGTTTCCTACACTATGCCTATGGTTCACTGGCCAGAAGTAACTTGTACTTATGAAAAATCTACAGGCACATTGTTCTCTGCAGATGCTTTCGGTACATTTGGTACAGTTAACGGTAACATCTTTGCGGACCAAACTGATTACGTTGCTACCTACGAAGATGAAGCTCGTCGTTACTACACAAATATAGTTGGTAAATACGGTCCTCAAGTACAAAATGCGATTCGTAAAGTTTCTGGTCTTGACATCAAACGCATTGCTCCACTACATGGTCCTATCTGGCGTACACCTGAAACTATCGATTATATCTTGCGCAAATACTTGCACTGGTCCAGCTACACAGCTTGTAAAAAAGGTGTTGTTATTGCCTTCGGTTCTATGTACGGTAACACTCGTGCTATTGCACAACAATTGGCAAAACAATTGTCTAAACGCGGCGTAACAGATATTAAAATCTATGATGTTTCCAAAACTAACGCTTCCTACATTATCGCTGATGCTTGGAAATACACTAACTTGGTAACAATTGCACCTACATACAATTTGAACCTATACCTTACTATGGAAAACTTCATTCATGAATTAAAAGCACTTAACTTCCAAAACCATAAGGTATCCATCATTGGTAACCACTCTTGGGCATCTGCTGCAATGAAAACAATGGTTGCTCACTTTGAAAACGACTTCAAAGACATTGAAATCATATCCGAACCACTTGATATCAAATCCTCTTTAAAACCAGAAGATCTTCCAAAAATCGAAAAAATGGCAGACGATATCAAAGCATCCATCGATGCAGCTGAAATTAAAGAAGTATTATAATTGAATAGAAAAAGCTAGAGGCTCGTAGACAAGAAAATCTATGAGCCTCTAGCTTTTTTTCTATTTAATTATTTTATAATTGTCCCATTGGTGAAATCGATACCCTACGCCCCATACGGTATCTATATATTGTTCACCATTATATTTCTTATCCACCTTTATACGCAATCGATTCACGTGAACCATAACCGTAGATGTTTCACCAAAAGAATCTGCCTCCCACAGCCTTTCATAAATCTCTTCTTTAGTAAATACACGGCTTGGATGTGTAGCTAAAAGGACTAGAATCTCGTATTCTCTTGGTGTTAAAGGTACAACCTCATCATGAAGTAGTACCATACGGGATGCCAAATTAATTTCAAGGTGCCCTGCTGTAATCTTAGGTTCTTCAACTTTCACAGGAGATGCAGTAGAGGCTAGTATTCTTTCAAAACGTTGAATGTGAGATTTTACACGTGCTACAAGTTCTACAGGGCTAAAAGGTTTGGTTAAATAATCATCTGCTCCTATTCCTAACCCTCTAATTTTATCAATATCTTCACGTTTAGCACTAACCATTAGAATCGGTACTTCCTTCTTCATACGGATATCTTTACATATGGAGAATCCATCCTTTTTAGGAAGCATTATATCTAGGATAATACAGCTATAATCATTTTGTATGGCTTTTTCTACCCCCGTCACGCCATCAGTGGCAATCTCGACTTCAAACCCTTCAATCTCTAAATAATCCCTTTCCAACTCGGAAATTCCTTTATCATCTTCTATGATCAAGATTTTTTTCATGCTTCCTCCAACTCTGTCATAATTGGAAATTCCATAATAATCGATAGACCGGAACCATTCAAACCCTTTTCGGCCCAAATTTCTCCATCCATATCCATTACAATTTGTTTTACAATGGCAAGACCTATCCCATTCCCGTTAGCCACTTCACTACGGGCCTCATCGGTGCGGAAAAATATGTCAAATAGTTGATTTAATGATGCTTCTGGTACACCTATTCCATTATCGGTAATGGTAAGGCGAACCCTATGATTCTGATAGACAGTGCTAACATTAATCTTAAGTGGATCTGTACTCCTATATTTCCAACTATTGGAAAATATATTATCCAGTATTCGTACAAATTGTTTTACATCAGTTCTAACAAGTTGGTCAGATTCACCATAAGACTCTACCAGTATAATCCCTTTATCTTCAAAATCTCCTTTATGTCTTTCTATATATTCAGAAATAACTTGATTCAAACTAACTGGTCTATAATCATACACAATCTGCCCAAGCTCAAGCTTTGAAAAATCAGACAGCATAGATACTAATTTCTCAATATTACCAGCCATAATATATATCATTTGTACATAATGAGTTTGCTTTTCTGGAGTTCGTGCAACACCATCTAAAATACCACTTGCATAGCCCTTAACAGATGTAAGCGGTGTTGCAATATCATGGCAAATGCCTGCAATCATTTGCCTCCGTTTCTCTTCATACTCTTCACGCAATTGCTTTTCTCTGGCTAAGGATCTTTGCATATTATTAAAAGCCTCACAAGTTTCTCCTAACTCATCATGATAGGTCACTTTAATAAGACTAGGTGTAACCCCTTTCTTAATATCTATAGCAGCCCTTTGAAGATATTGTAAAGGTAATAAAATTTGCTTAGACAAGCGATTGGCAATATAAATACCACCAAATACAGCCGATGCCACTACTAAAGCAAGAGCTAGTCCAAATAGAAACTCTACCAGTACCTTCTCATCTGTTTCATGTCCCATCGATTTTGCCATAAAGGGGATGTGTCCCGCTCCAATGACCAACATACCGTCACCATAACGATTAACATATGTCAATCGATCACCATCCCATTCATAGTATCTACTATCATTATCTGTAATCAATCCTATTTTCTTGAAAGTAGACACTATATGCTCACCATCACTGTCAGGTGTCATATATAGTACCGTATCATCTTTCATAATAACAACATCAACGCCTTGCGCTTCTATAACAGATGTATTATTACGTAAGCTAAACACAGTCGTGTCTTTAGATAATAACTTTTTATTTATTTGTTCTAGTTCGAATTGAAGGATTTGAGATTGTATCGTACTAGGTGCTAACATCATCCAAAAGCGCTGCTCTATAGGGTTAGAAAACCGCAACAAACTCCAAATACCACCAACCAGTAGGAATAGTGTAATAAGTGGTATCACTAGCATTAATAAATTACTGAGCAATAATTTATATTGTACCTTTAGGTTTTGAAACCATGTATTCATAAAAACCTCCTTTAATAGCTCCATTATAAGCATAAAAATAACATTATCCTATATCATCTGTACACCTTTCTAATATTGTTATAAGGTCGTAAGATTTTCGTAAGATTTCTCCGATATGATGTATGCATTAAGAAAACCATACTCAACATTAGGAGGAATTATGAACTACGAATTGTTTCAAGTCATTAATAATCTAGCAGGTATAAGCCCAATTTTAGATCAATTCATGATTTATATAGTAAAATTTAGTGCACCAATCATGGCTATACTAGTAGCGACCCTATTAGGGCTTGGCCTTTATACAAAAGATAAAGAGCTTACTATGAATAGCATACATACAATCTTACTATTAGGAATTACGCTTGCTATACATCAAGTAATCGGTTTTTTCTATGTAGAGCCACGACCATTCGTATCTCATACAGTTAATCTCTTGCTAGTACACAGTGCAGATCCAAGTTTTCCAAGTACACATGCTATGGGAATGAGCGCTATAGCTCTATCTCTATTTGCTGTATATAAAAGATTAGGCTCCATTTTAATTGCCCTAACACTTCTTACAGGATTTGCCAAAATATTTGTAGGGCATCATTATCCTATAGATATTATCGGTGGTTTTATTATTACCTATGTGTTATTTCTTTTATATAATAAGTTACTCAAACAAAGAATTACACCATATATCAGTAATTTAAAACATATGCAAAGACACCTTAGCACTATATTTAAACGATCCAGCGTTCTCATTATAGAGTCTCAACGCCCCTTAACTAAGCGTTTCACAAAATAATTTATTTTTCAGACTAATAAGGACTAATAAATATGCCACAAATTTGTAGTAGATGGATCCATGCTAAATACTTTCATATAACAATAATCCTAATAATCTCAGGAATACTATATCTTCTAGGAAATGCGGGCCTTGCCATTACGGATCCTGTAGAGTCCAATTATGCTTTAACAGCAAAGGAAATGTTATTAAATCAAAACTATTTTTCTCCTCAGATTTTTAACCACTATTGGTATGATAAACCTATCTTTTATTATGTAGAGCTTATCATAAGTTACAAACTATTCGGCATTTCTAATTTCGGAGCACGCTTTTTCTCCGCTCTATTAGGAGTGGTGAATATTGGATTGCTCTATAGCTTTGTACATCAGATACGAGGAAAAAAGACGGCTGTTATCGCCGCTATTCTATATGCTACCTGTGCGGAATTCTGGATTATCTCCAAAGCTGTCATTACCGATATGACGCTAGTATTATTCATCAATATTACCTTGATGAGTTTTTATATTGGGTACCGAAAGCATATGTTACATCAAAAATATGCTACGTACTATTATATAGCTTATATAGGGGCCGCTCTAGCAGTATTAACAAAAGGTCCTATTGGATTTTTATTGCCAGGACTCATCATCCTCATATATTTAGCTGTATCACATAATCTCAAAGAATTATTATATCTAAAAATACCACTAGGCTTATTACTACTTACTTTCATAGGTGGGAGTTGGTATATCTATATGTATACAATGCATGGTAGTGATTTCATCAATGTATTTTTGGGAGTCCATAACTGGTTACGTGCTACTGTGTCAGAACATCCCCAATTCAATGTATGGTATTACTACATTATTGTAACACTCATCGCCCTATTCCCATGGTCTTTTATTATATCCTATAAGCTTTATACACAAAGAAAGCGCTTACATAAACACAATCATATAACCCCCTTCACCATCTTTTTAGGTATATGGGCCTTAACTGTACTTATATTTTTTACTTGTATGGCTACTAAGTATACAACATATACCTTCCCAGCTCTTGCACCTATGACAATACTTATAGCGATACTATGTAAACCACATTATCGTTTCATTCGGAAAGCAGCAATATTAACTGTAATGTTATATGGTATATTAACCTATACAGTAGCGATGCCACTAATGAATCATGCATCGTCTGTTATTACCAGTCAATACATCCTCAATACTATTTCCGATAATGCAATGATTATCAGTGCGCGTCATGATTATCGTGTATCAACTACGTACTATAGCAATCACACAATTTATAAATTGGAAGCAACCCGAGACGATTCTATAAATCCTATGAGTTTATCATGGGATGCAAAAAAAATCATGCCCTTAGCTTATGCTAACGAATTACCTTCCAATACCGCCATCTATTTATTAACAGATTCTGATCAGTTTCCTAATAGTCTAAATAAATCAGAATGGACATGTATTGAAAGCAATGCAGAGGTAGATATCTATAAACACAATAAATAGCTATCGAAAATACTATACTCCATCAAAAATTTTCTTGACATCTAAACTCCTATCTAATATACTATACAAGTACCTGTTACACAACAGAATACATGGAGAGGTGTCCGAGCGGCTGAAGGAGCATGATTGGAAATCATGTGTGCGGTTATCCCGTACCCAGGGTTCAAATCCCTGTCTCTCCGCCATAGTAAAAGCAGTGCTTATGCACTGCTTTTTTATTTCTCTAAAGAGAGGCAATACTTATCTCCTCTTTTATACTTTCAAAATAATATATTATCTTATATCTTATATCTTATATTTTATATCTTATGTCTCATATCTTAACTCTATATAACAAAAGGCTATTCGAAGATACTTCGAATAGCCTTTTATAGTCTCACTTATTTATGAATTTTCTTTGCAATATCACCGATGATTTCAGGTGTTGTTCTACAGCAGCCACCTATAATATTAGCACCAGCCGCGCGCCATGCATCTACGTAATCAACAAAAGATCCAGGGTCACCATACCAAGTTTTAGTTTCACTATCATAGCTTTCACCAAGATTTGGATATACAGCAATTGGTTTATCGGTAACTGTACGAATATCCTTAACTAGGGACTCTACATATTCTGGCTTGGTGCAATTGATACCAAGGCCAGTTATAGGACGAACCTTATCGATCATTTCCGCACATTTAATGATGGTTTCCCCACTAGAGACATGATGTTCATCCTTACAAGAGAAGGCAATCCAGCCAGGAATCCCCCTTGATGTATATGGATCAGACATGGCTCGAGCAATAGCAATGGCCTCATCATAAGATGGTATCGTCTCAAAGGATAATATATCTGGATTCTCTTCCGCAAACAATGCTAACCGAGGGATATGGAATACCTCAAGGTATTCTGTTTGTACATCAGGATATCCACGGTATTCGGATCCGTCAGCCAAGAAGGCCCCATAAGGACCTACAGAGGCTGCTACCAATGGTTTCGGTAATGCACCTTCGGAAAAGTACTTAACGCCATCTGCTGTTTCTTCTCCCAGCTTAATACCTCTAAGTGTAAGCGCCCCACTCGCTTTGGCTTCCACGAACTCATTACGAGCTTGTACTGCTAGACGAACAGATAGCTTAACGAGTTCTATGGCCTCTTCCGTACCAAGCCCTAATCCTTTAAAACCTGCTACAGTTGCTTGATAGCCAGAGCTTTGAATAATGTCTGCTCCAGCCGCTAGGTAGGAAATATGTATTTTCTTGATGATATCCGGTTGATCCATAAGAACCTTGGCAGACCACAACTTATGTTGAAGATCACAGCCATAACGTTCTAATTCTGACCCTAACCCACCATCTAAAACGAGGGCGCCCTTCTGTTTAATTATATCTAAAAATGCTCTTCGTTTAGCCATCATATCACCCATTCTATACTTTACCTCTTACAACTTGAGGCTTACCAAGCGTATTATATCAAATAATATGCTTGGGTACTATCTACAAACTATTTTAACACCTCTGCTGGTGGCTCCTTACCAAACCATTTTTTATAAATCTCAGCATATTTGCCATTTGCTTTAATCTTAGCTAGGCCATCGTTAATTTTATTGAGAAGCTCTGTATTACCTTTTTTCACAGCAATACCAAGTGGTGCCGCATCATAGTCTTCTCCAGTGACTTTTGCAATACCTTTCCCCTTCCCATTAACATAATATTCGTTTACCGGCGTATCGTTAATAACTACATCGACGCCTTTATTTTGTAGTTCTAAAAAGGCATCAACGATGATATTGAACTGGCGCACATCAGCATTAGGAATCTTGCTAGCAATTTCAGCCCCCGTAGAACCAATAGATACACCGATACGCTTGCCTTCTAGATCCTTAAAGCTATTAATATTTGTGTTATCTATATTAACAACGAGCCCATTACCTGCAATATAGTATGGTTTACTGAAATCTACAGATTTTGCTCGTTCTTCAGAAATGGTCATATCTGAAATAGCAATGTCGATAGTATTACTTTGCAATGCAGGCAACAGTGCATCAAAGTTCAAGTTTTGAATATCCGCTTCGATGCCCTCTTCTTTTGCAATGGCATTGATAATATCGATATCAAAACCTGCTAACTGACCACTATCTTTATCTTTAAAACCAAAAGGTGCATAGGTCGCATCAGTACCAACGCGCCATACCTTTTGACTACTATTTGTATTTCCACAGCCCGCAATAAATAGACTGCTAGCAATTGTAAAAGCTCCCAAAAGAGCTGCAATTTTCTTAAATTTCATAATTGCCCCTACTTAACCCTGTTTACTTAGAAACAGGAGTTCTCTTCAATCAACTATTATATCTATACTTACATTATATGAACATAATAAAAATAATACCTCTAGAGGTATTATAGTATTATGATAACATTCGATATAGTTAAGGTCAATTAATCCGACTATATTAATAGGTATTATATTAATATAGTTTTAAGTTATACCGAAGAAATTATTGATAGACACAGGAATAAGCCTAAAATTAACAATAAAAAGACCGCCTTCACCAAGCACAGATAATACTCGGTAAAGGCGGTCATCCCTAGAGTAGAGAATTCCTAACAATTTTTAATCAAACAAAATACTCACATTCTTAAGGGTATATCTTATTCTTTATTTAGCTTTTTTAGCTTTTACGTACATAGCTACTTTGTACAAGAATATGCAAAGTAATAAGTACATTACGATACTGAGGTATGTTGCTTCTGGTGTTTCAACCCAGTCTTGAGCGAATACATCAACACCTGCAATACGAAGTACGGCACTGAATAAAGAACCAATAGCACCACCAGCTACGAGACCAGATGCAATTGTGCTACCTTTGGAGAAGCGAAGATCTGCCAATTCTTTATCTTTTGTACTATTTTGTACGAAGTATGCAATCAAACCACCGATAAGTAATGGTGTGTTGATTTCCATAGGCAAGTACGTACCAAGTGCAAATGCCAATGGTGGAACTTTTACCATCCACAAGATAATAGCGAATAATGCACCAGCCATGTATAGAGGCCATTGAGCACTACCACCAGTCATCATTGGCTCAATGATAGCAGCCATAGCATTAGCTTGTGGAGCATTTAATGCATGGTCTCCTACGAAGCCATATGCATCGTTCAAGAGGATCATAACGCCTACAGAAAGTACGGCACAAAGAATGGTACCAACGATTTGCCATTGTTCCATTTTCTTAGGTGTCGCACCTGTCATGTGCGCTACTTTGAGTTCAGACATGAAGTTACCAGCCATACCGATGGTTGTACCGATGAAGGATGCCATCATGAGGACTGCAATCATACCTACTTTACCAGTCATACCTGCAGCTGTTAAGCATACAGCGGAGATGATAATCATGAAGATTGTCATACCAGATACTGGTTCTGTACCTGTATAAGCAATGGAGCTGATACCTACTACAGATAATAAGAAGGACATAATTAGAACGATTAAGAATGCTACGATTGTTTGGGAGAAGCTTTCAGCATACATAAAGTGGAAATATGCTGCAAATAGAACTGTACATAATAAGATGCCAGCGCCAATCCAAGATGTAGGAACATCACGTTGTGTACGAAGCAAGTTAACATCAACAGTTTTGGAACTGAAAATATCAAGTACTGCATTTTTTACAACACTAGCTACTACCTTAGACATATTGAGCAATCCGATGATACCTGCCATAGCAAGCATACCGATACCAATATGGCGAACATAGTCTAAGAATACTTTACGAATAGGAGCTTCTGCAAGTGGAACTGCATGCCCATTGATTTGCATGATGTGTTCCGGAGCTAAATAGTATACGATTGGAATACATACGAACCAAGAGAAGAAGGAACCAGCTGCGATAATAGCTGCATACCGTAAGCCTGTAAAGTAACCAAGGCCAAGCAATGCAGCATCTGTATCTACAGCAGCATTTAACTTAGTTTGATCTGCCAAAGCAGTGCCCCATTTAAATGCGGTAGTACGGATAACCTCTTCCCACCAACCGAGGCTGTTAAGAATAAAGTCATATACAAGAGCGATAAGACCAGAACCAAGCATGAGTTTCGCTTTGCTACCTTCATTACTCATTAGCACTTCAGCAGCAGCACGACCGCTTGGGAACGGATACACATAGTGCATTTCCTCAACAAAGTAGCGACGGAACATAACGCATAATAGAACACCAAGTACGCCACCAAGGATAATAGGAATCGCCATTTGTACAAAGGTTACATCTGTAACATTCCAAATGTATAGAGCTGGTAAGAAGAACATGGCACCAGCTAATGTGTTCGTACTAGAACTAGCGATAGCCTGAATGTGAACCGTTTCGGCAAAAGCATTTTGCCGTTTCAAAATAACTGCTGTACCCATAGCAAGTACAGATACTGGAGCAAAGGCATCTACTGTTTGACCAATTTTCAAACATAAATACCCTACAGCCAGTGTGAAAATTGCCGCATAGAATAGGCCCCAGAATACTACATATGAGTTAATCTCTACGTAATCCTTCTTAGGATCTAATACGGGTTCTACGGGCGGAATAGAACGAGTTTCGTCCGACATGGTAAAACCTCCTCACAGAAAATGTACAAACGTATAACTATTCACCTTTATACTAACACGGCACTATATATGGTTCAATGGTTTTCTATGCATTATGCGAATAAAATATCACACCTTCCATAAATATTTATTTTGCATTTTCATCCCCACTGTTCTACAATGAAAGTATATTAAGAACCTTTATTATATACAGTATTTATACCAATATGTATAACACGTATGTTTACTTACGAGGAGGCTCATTATGGAATCAATGGTCGAACGTTTTGTACGCTATACAAGCATAAATACACGGTCTAACGAGGAAAGTACAACCATTCCAAGTACTCAAACTCAAGTAGACTTTGCTACTAATGTGCTCGTTCCTGATTTAAAAGCAATCGGTTTAGATGAAGTTATTTACAACCGTGAAAATGGTTTTGTTATCGGCACATTAAATGCTAATACAGATGAAAAAGCACCTGCTATTGGCTTTATCGCTCATATGGATACAGCTGATTACAACGCAGAAAATATTAAACCTCGCATTGTAGAAAACTATGATGGCGGCGATATTTGCCTCAACGAAGAACATCAAATCTATACACGTCGTGCAGATTTTCCTAATTTAAAGAACTATATTGGTAAATCCTTGGTAGTAACCGATGGTCTTACACTACTAGGCGGTGACGACAAAGCTGGCATCTGCGAAATCATGGAAGCCCTCGCCTACCTCGTAGCTCATCCAGAAATCAAGCACGGTAAAATCATGTGTGCCTTTGGCCCAGATGAAGAAATCGGTACCGGTGCAGATCACTTTGATGTAAAACAGTTTCCTGTTGATTTTGCTTATACTATTGATGGTGAAAGCCTTGGCCAACTTGAATACGAAACATTTAATGCTGCTGGCGGTACAGTTACATTAAAAGGTGTATCTGTTCATACAGGCACTGCGAAAGGCATTATGATTAACTGTGCTAAATTAGCAATGCAATTCGATGCGCTATTACCAGGTGCTGCTGTTCCAGAACACACATGCGGTCGCCAAGGTTTCTTTATGCTCATGAGCATGGAAACTCAAGTGGATACTGGTAAAATGAACTATATCATACGCGACCATGACAAAGAATTGTTCGAAGCGAAAAAAGCATTCTTCTTACAAGCTGGTCAAACATTAAACGAAATCTATGGCCGCGAAGTATGTGAAGTATCTGTAAAAGATCAATATTACAATATGTACGATATCATCAAAGACAACATGGAATGTGTCAACGTAGCTAAAGCAGCTATGGAAAAAGCAGGTATTACTCCTATTTGCGACCCTATCCGAGGCGGTACAGATGGTTCTAAAATCTCCTTCATGGGCATCCCTACCCCTAATATCTTCACTGGCGTAGAAAACCTACACGGCCGTCATGAATTCGCATGTATCGATGACATGAAAAAAGCCGTAGAAATTATCGTAAACATCGTTAATATTGAGAAATAATAGGTTACAATGTAAGTTCTCATGCACCTATACTACTAGATGGCGTTTGAAGGATATTTAAATACTAAACTAGTAGTATAGACTACAATGGAATACTAAGATACCTGAACAATAAATAAGGACTATACGAGATATCTCGTATAGTCCTTTTTATACGTTATGTGCTTGTAAGAAATATAGCTAATATTATGCTAATTTTCCATTACGTTTACGATTTCTGATTTGTTCTTCTTCAGCGCGAGCTTTCAAAGAAAGATCTTTTTCAGTACCTACATAACGGCCATAGAGGAAATAATAAGCAACGAATGCAAGAAGTGCTACTACAACAGTAACATGGAACATACTTGTATAACCGACTACCTCTTTAATAGCACCTAAAATGTATGGACCAAAACCTAGGCCCATATCTAAGGCAATGAAATATGTAGATGTGGCAACACCAATGCGGTGAACAGGAACGATTTTAACAGTTACTGCTTGACCGTTTGACATAAATGTACCGTAGCCAAGACCAACAAACACAGCAGATAAGAGTATAAGCCATGTAGAGTGAGCGATGGACAATAAGAAAATACCAAGCGCTAAAGATATGAAGCAAGGATAAAGAACGAAGTTTTCCCCTTTCATATCAAATACAATACCAAGTAATGGTCTTGTTATCGTAATAACTACAGCATATACAACGAAGAAGAATGTACCTGCTAAGATAAGGTTTAAATCTTTTGTATAAGCTGCCATAAAACCAATAACACCAGAGTATGCAAAACCTACTAGTATAGAAACAAGACTAATAGAATTCATACGTGGTTCGATATAATCGGAAATTTTAATGCCTTTATGTTCTTCAGAATCAATATCGAGCTTAGGTTCATTAAATTTCATGATAACGGAACTGATACCACAAAGGATGATAAGAGCAACACAGAAGGCGATGATAAAGTCATAGCCAAGGCTATGAAGCATCAAAATACCTAAAAACGGACCTACTGCAGCGGCAAGAGATGTAGACAAACCATAGTAGTTAATCCCTTCACCACGACGTGACATTGGAATAATAGCGGCTATGATTGTACTTGTAGCTGTAGATGTAATACCGTAAGCAAAACCATTTATGAAACGAACACTGTAGAGCATCAATAAATTAGGTGTATAGAAGTACATAGCTGTTGAAACTAAGTAAATCAATAAACCTAAGTACAACATCTTACGACAGCCTAAAATACTAATAAACCGTCCTGCTAACAAACGAGCAACAACAGTACCAATAATATAAATACCAACAGCCAATCCAGCTTGACTTGCTGTGGCATGAAGATTATCCTTTGCTACTACCGCAATAATAACGATTAATAAATAATAAATCAAAAATACTAGGAAATTAATCAAAGTATCAAGGACAAAGGCTCTTGTCCATAAGGCCTCTTTAGCCTTATCCATAATATCAACTCCATTTTCTTAAACTATTGTCAACCATTTGCAACAACGGTTAATTATAAACCTCTCACTATAAAAATCAAGAATTAAAATGTTATACACCTCATTACTTTTATTTATAACAGGATATATATAACCAATTATAATATAGTTATTGTCGTTATTTTTATTTACATTAATTTTTAATAATAAAAACACCTTTGACTGTTTATATGGCATCATTAAAAATACAATATAACAACAAAGGTGTTATTTATACATATTAAATTAGTTTACTTATCAAGATTATTTCGTTTGTAATCCACAAGCCTTAAAGAAATTTTTATAGGCTTCAGCCTTTTTGTCAAGGCTTAATGGATATGCACGAGATGTAGATGGCAATCGTGTTAACGTCAATTCACGACCGTTAAACACAAAGGGAATTGTCTCCCCTGTTTTAGGTAGTTTAACCTTTTCTGGCAAAAGGCTTAACAAAATTTCTGTGGCCTTACCACCTGTGGTACCAATATGTTTACAGTGTGGAATTCGGTCCAATACCTCTGCAAGCGGTACAGGTTCAACGACCTTAAGAAATGCATCCGATGCATTGCCCTTTTCGCGTATAGCTTTCAAAACAGTAGGACAAGAAGCAATCCCCGCTTCAGATAAGAACGCTTTGATCTTATCCGCATCAAAGGCTTTTTCCTCACCTTTTCTAAAGTGTTCCTTATCGTCAAAGAATACTAAGCCATACACGCGCCACATATCATTTTGAAAGTTAGGATAATGAAATTCCATAGATCGCTTTTCGGAAGTTGGTGGGAATGTTCCCATCATCATTACCGTCGTATTCTTTGGTAAGAATGGCGGAAATGGTCTCGTTTCAATTGTTTCTGCCACAGAGCATCAACTCCTTTCACAATCTAGTATGGACTCAACTTTCAACACAATATATGAACTATGTCACACATTCAAGTTCAATAACATACTACGTGAGATATTAAAAATATTACTAAAACATATAGCGATGACTATAAGATCAACCATTATTGAACGATAGGTTGAGATACCAATGTATTGATATAATCAAAACCTACTGGTGTTGGAGATACGAGGTACAAGCACACAACAGCAGCTACAGCAAATCCAATAGCCAAGTAGGAGAAGCTGCCATGGCGTGGAAACTCGTACAAACCAAAGAGACGAATACCGATAGCCGCACCAATAGCAGTAATCAAGGATGGTATGGAGAAGATATTATACAGTCCAAACACCACCATGAGACCTGCATAACCACCTACTACGGTAATCATTGGTAACATACGATCCATTGGATTTGGAATAGAACGAGTTAGCGCCGCTGGGTAGTAAGATGCTTCTACACCAAACATCCCCAAGAATAGATTAAAGTCAGCCCAAATTGTTTCCCACGCACCTCTAAAAGCATCTCGATGGTTACCTACATACCATGCAAAGCCTGTAATAACTAAGATTGCTAAACCAGCACAGATGAAGTAGTATTCGCTAGGAATTTTTGGACCTGCATAAGCACCTACAGCCGTTACAACAGCACTTAAAACTGATGTAACGATAACGCGGTGTAAACGAGGACGTTTATTTTCAGGAATCCGTTTATACACGGTAGCCAATAGTTCTAATACAAAGCAAGCCATAAAGACTGCAATACCCGCAGCCGGTGCAAAGTAGGCTGTAATAATAGTCAAAATAAAGGGAATGCACAAGCGCCATTTAGGGAATAATACAAGATCTTTATAATCTAAACGAACGTCTTGTGTCTCCATTGTAAAGTTGTTATACACTACAAAGAGCAACATGAAAGCGATGACATCAATGGCATTAGCACCCCAAATCAATAGAGTTGGTACTATAATCATTGACAAGGCCACCCCAGATACACGGGATAAACCAGCGGCAACTATGCCAAGTAAGAAAAACGGTATTAAAGCAGAGATAATTTCGAACATAATATTCCTCCCATCATTGTATAAATTTAAGTATATAGTATCTACTACACTACATCAAGGAGAGATATATTTTTTCATAGCTAGTCGCTTTCTCACCGCAGAAGCAGAGCATCCCATCATCTGTGCTATTTTAGCAACACCATACCCTTTTGCTCGTAGGTTTTTTATGTTATTTTCATCTAACTGTAAAGTATTGGTACGAATTTCTATGCCTTGTTCCCGTAGATAAATAGCCACCGTAGATCCTCGTATACCATAGGCTAAACCTATGTCATCAGTACTCATATGATGATGAATATATAAGTAAGCCATCTCCTCTACCTTTTGAGATGTTTGTGCCCTAGGCGTTGTACACATTCCCATATGGCGCAATATATGATGTACCTTCCATCGGGATATGCCGTACATGCGAGCAATAGAATCCGAAGTATTTCCACTTTTATAAGCCCTACAAATACGTACTGGATCGATAGATACATTCTTCGTGGATCGCTGACAAGCCAGTCCATATTCCTTCATACGGCTTGCCATTGTCGTAATAGACACATCATAACGCTTTGCTAACGAGTGCAGAGACCACTTACCAGTTTCGTATAGAGCTTGTACATGAACCATATTGATATCCTTTTGTAAAGGTCTTCGCTCAATGTCATACTGCTTCATGCGTCGCATAATAGTGTCTACACTACACTGAAAATACTCTGCTACCTCTCTAACACTCCACTGTTTTTCTACATATAGTTGTTCCAATAGCTGTCTAGGTATAACGCGCACATTACGATACATAATATCACCTTTCCTTATAGACGAACTCCTTTCTCTATTATTGTGAAAGCTCCATCAAGAAAAAACAATACAAAAAAGGTTCCTAATAGTCACATAGGTGACCAATAGGAACCTCTTTCCATATGTAATTATATGCACCACATACGATAGATATAATTTTAGTTGCTATCACAATATCCGGCATAAACCATTCATATTCTATGGCCTAACAACCTTCTAGTAGAGCTTATTGTTAGCATTCTAATTAGCGATATCTCCGCTCTAGAGCTTTTGGCTTGCCTAAAATGATAGACCACTTCATCCCCTCTTTCAAGGCATGATTAGCTTTTCGTTTACCTGTTGAGGTTACAGCTGGGGCAGTCGTAACGTCTATATTCTCAAGAAGAACACGACCCTCTTTAGATGCTTTATCGCGTTTAAACTCAGCTAATCGCTCATTTAAAGAAGGACCTGTAACAGATTCTCGAGTCGAACGAGTCGTATTAGTACTAAAGCTAGTTGATTTAATTGAGGTTTTCTTGGATGAACCATGAGTACCTTGTTGCGTTGTAGACGCTTCATCGTAATGATTCTCGGAAGCTAAAACTGTTTGAGTTTTATCATTACTTGGATGCACTTCAACATGTTTTTCAGATGTCTCCGTATCATCATATTGAAACAGTCTTCCGCCCTTTTTTCGTAAAGGGGCCTCAGGATGCTGATTCTCAATCGGTCTATTTTTAAAAATATCTCGATAGAAATCATCATCATACAACAAATCCTCAGGCGAAGGTTCTACAGGCTTTTTCTCTATGGAGATACCATATTCACGCTCCATATCCTCCCAAGTCTGACCTGAACTTTCATGGTCCTCATACTCTTCAGGCTCTTCAGTATTCTTGCTTTTTATAATAGAAAAAGCAATGTACGCGATGATAGCTAGAACAAATATAGGATTATTCGAAAAGATGGATAGCACGGAAGACAAAATAGAGTCCATAGCTACTCCTATTCACTATCTGCTAAGTTTTCACGCATTTTAGTGTCTGCAATAATATTGTTCATATTGTAGTAATCCATAACGCCAAGATTACCGTTTCTGAAAGCTTCTGCCAATGCTTTAGGAACTTCAGCTTGTGCTTCCACAACCTTAGCTTGCATGTCTTGTGTTTTCGCACGCATTTCTTGTTCTGTAGCAACAGCCATTGCACGGCGTTCTTCCGCACGAGCTTGAGCAATTTTCTTGTCTGCTTCCGCTTGATCTGTTTGCAATTGAGCACCGATATTACGTCCTACGTCTACGTCAGCAATATCGATGGACAAGATTTCGAATGCAGTACCCGCATCAAGACCTTTACCCAATACAGTACGAGAGATGTGATCTGGATTTTCTAATACATCTGTATGCTCTTCAGAGGAACCTACAGTTGTTACAATACCTTCACCAACACGGGCGATAATAGTAGCTTCGCCAGCACCACCAACGAGGCGATCAATATTAGCACGTACAGTTACACGAGCACGAACCTTGAGTTCGATACCGTTTTTCGCTACTGCAGAGATAATTGGTGTTTCAATCACTTTAGGATTAACGGACATTTGAACCGCTTCCAATACGTCACGACCTGCAAGGTCGATAGCTGCGGAACGTTCGAATGTCAAAGGAATAGATGCCCGTTCAGCGGCAATCAAAGCATCTACAACGCGGTCAACGTCACCACCTGCAAGGTAATGAGCTTCAAGCTGATTTACATTAACATCAAGGCCCGCTTTATTAGCTTTGATCAAAGGCATTACGATTTGGGATGGATTTACACGACGCAAGCGCATACCTACGAGTGTAAAGATACCAACATTAACGCCTGCTGCAAGAGCAGATACCCAAAGGCCTAATGGCACTACATACAAGAACACCATAATCCCAATCAGTAGAATCGGAATCAAAATTAAAATACCTACATCCATAATAACCTCCATTATATACGACGATGTGGTGAAAGCTTAATCGCGCTTTCTAACAATATTGCGGCCGCCTACAACACGAAGTACCACAATAGGTGAACCGGCATCGATGAAGTCCCCTTCGGTCACAACATCCACCAAATTACCATCAATTTTAGCAATACCTGCAGGACGCAGTGTAGTATGAGCTACGCCCTCTTTACCAGCTAAGTCCTCTAATACATCATTAGATACATAGCCAGCCTTGGTCGTAGATCGTTGCCCTAAGGTAAACAATTTGCCTATCCAAGTCTTTTCAAAGTGATTAAAGAACACGATGATAAGGACAATTAGCAAGGCTGTTAATCCTAGTACTGCATACAGCGCTATCGTTCCTTCTCCAAGAGCTACAAAAACGCCCCAAAGAAATGCACAATAACCGATGAGTCCTAAAATACCGCCCGGTACAACGAGTTCTACCGCCATCAGGGAAATCCCTATAGCCATCCAAATTAAAAACTCCATAGGCCCTCCTCTCTATAATTAATTTTATACAACTTATATACTCATTATACAATATTAAAAATAATTTTTAAATTGCAATATGAATTCGATCTGTTAACCGTTATTTTTTGGATCTAACCTTAATAACATAGCATTAATGGCGACGATGACTGTTGACACAGACATTAGGACTGCTCCTAATGCAGGGCTTAATGTGATACCAATAGGAGCCAAAATTCCTGCAGCTAGAGGGATAGCTATAAAGTTATAACCGGCTCCCCAAAAGAGATTTTGTTTCATTTTACGAGTTGTTTTGTGTGCTAATTCAATAAATGATTCAATATCTCCTGGATCAGATTGAGTCAAGATGACATCAGCTGAATCCAACGCCACTTGAGTTCCTGCACCGACCGCTATTCCAACATCTGCCAAGGCAAGAGAAGGAGCATCATTGATACCGTCACCTACCATGATAACTTTTTTTCCTTCTTCTTTAAGTGTTTTTACTAACTCATATTTGTCTTGTGGAGATTGATTTGATCTATATTCAATCTCTAAATATTCTGCCACGCCTTGAGCTGCTTTTTCATTATCACCTGTTGCCATAATTGGTTGAATATTGTTCTTTTTAAGAACTTTAATTAACTCTTTGCTCGTTGGTTTTAATTCATCCCCTAAAGCTACAGCACCAATAGCATCATCGTTTTCTACTAAGACACTGAGAGTTGCCCCTTTTGGAATATCAATATCCAGATTACGTCCGTAGGCTTTTTGACTGATTAATTGGTAACGGTGCCCGCCTGCTTTACCCTCTACTCCAGCACCGGAAATCACATCAATAGAATCAAAAGATGCTGGACGTATATTTTGCTGCTCGGCGAAACTTATAATTGATTGAGCAATTGGGTGACTAGATCCTCCTTCAATACCTGCCAATAAGGCAATGATTTCCTCTTTCTTATATTTGTTACTAAAAAGTTCAACGTCTAATACTTTAAACTCACCAGTTGTTAAAGTACCTGTTTTATCTAAAATTATCACATCTGCATCTTGAGCTATTTCTAAGGCTTGGCGGTCTTTCACCAGTAACCCACGACTGGCTCCTAAGCTTGTGCTACGGGCGGTGACCAATGGAATAGCCAGACCTAATGCATGTGGACAAGCTATAACTAAGGTCGCGATAGTAAAGGTAACTGCCGTTGGGATATCTCCAATAATCATCCACACTACAAAAGCTATTAGTGCGGCAATGACCGCAATATAGAAGAGCCATCCTGCAACCTTTTGAGCAATATTTTCTGCTCTGGAAGGCTGACTTTGAGCTTGACTGATTAAATTCTGAACTTGAGAGATGAAGGATTGATCACCTGTCTCAAGCACTTTAATATAAAGTACCCCTTCTCCATTTGTTGAGCCTCCGATTACTTCATCGCCAGGGCCTTTTTTTACTGCTTTTGACTCCCCAGTTAGAAGAGCTTCATTTAAACGTGATTCGCCACGCTCGATAATCCCGTCTGCTGGCACATTTTCTCCGGCTTGAACACGAATTAAATCACCTATCTTTAAGTCAGCAACTGGTCGTGTTTCAATTGAATCGTCTTCTAATACAACGTGAGCATCTTTCGGCACTAACTTAGCCAATGCTGCTTGTGCGTCTCCTGCTTCTCCAATAGCTTTCATCTCAATCCAGTGACCTAATAACATGATTAATAGTAATGAAGCAAATTCAAAGAAAAAGTCCATCACGTGTTCACCCGTTACGTAGGTGATGATCACAGCATAAACACTGTATAAATATGAAGCACTTAAACCTAAAGAAACTAGAGTCATCATTCCAAGTTCTTTTTGTTTAAATTCGTCAACTGCGCCTTGATAGAACGGACGTCCACCATAAATAATTAATATAGTAGATAAAATAGCTACTACAATATCAGAATACGAAAAAGTAAACTGGAATGGTAGTTCAAATCCATACATAGGGGATAAGAGCATAATAACGATTCCTAGTGGCAATGACTTTAAGAAAAGTTCCTTAAAGCTTCCGTGATGATGGTGGTCATGCCCTCTGTGCCCACTGTGATCATGACCCGCATGATGGTCGTGATGTTGATCCTTATGGTGCCCACTGTGGTCATGACCAGTATGATGGTCGTGATGTTGATCCTTATGGTGCCCGCTGTGATCATGCCCAGCATGATGGTCGTGATGTTGATCCTTATGGTCTCCATGTTCATCTGTGATTCCATGCTCGTGTTTTAACTTATCCATGTCGTCATAATCATGGTGATTATGGGACGAATATCTGTTGTCATTATTCATTTTAAATTCCACCTTATGCTTAATGATGATGTAAATGACATTCGCATTGTCCTTCTGGACAATTGCAATCCACTTCTTCTACTGCGAAAGATTTTTTCATCTCTAATATTTTTTCTAGTCGATCTATATCATCGAAGCTTAAAACATGATTTTCAATGATGCTTCCTATTACATTTCCGACTTTCTTATTGCAAATACGGTTAAAAATATCTTCTACATAATCCCTTACGGCTTCTTTCTCTTCAATATTGGCAGTGTAAATAAAATTTCTACCTTCTTGCTCTGTATTTAGTACGCCTTTTCCAACTAATCGACCTAAGATCGTTTTGATAGTGGATTGTGTCCAGCCCATTTTTTCTTGCAATACGGAAATGACTTTTTTACTAGTTACTCGATCATTTGACCAAACTACACGCATGACTTCCCACTCAGCATCTGTGATATAAGTATTAAGTTCTATTGTTCTCATTTTCCTTTTCACCTCGTCGTTTACAAATGTAAACAAATTTGTTTAAAACAAGTCTACTATTGTAAACGAATTATGTCAAGTCTTTTTAATAAATGTAAGCAACGCTTATAGCTTTTTATCTCTCCACTTCTATCCCATAATAATTTTCATGGTTTTTTCTAAACTAAAAACGACTACTTTCACAGATATACATCTGATCTAGTAGTCGTTTATTATAAGGAGTAAAAAACAAATTGGGCTTATAAACGCAACGATTTATATGGTAGCCTCACAGCAACTTGAATTATACTTCTGTTTTTTTCAATTGATCATTACCAACGCCTGTTTTTTGAAGGATTAATAAGATAATACTCATTGCCATGCCTACTACAGTAGCAAGACCCATGCCTTTCAATACAACAGGACCTACAGCAAGTTCTGCACCGCTAAGACCTACAACAAGGATAACAGATGTTAAGATCATATTAACAGGGTTTGTATAATCTACCTTGCGTTCTACAAGCATGCGCAAACCGGATGCTGCAATGATACCGAATAAGAGAATGGATACACCACCCATAACTGGAACTGGAATAGCATGAATAAGAGCTGCTACTTTACCTACAAAGGAGATAATCATCGCAAGAACTGCAGCACCACCAATTACCCATACGCTAAAGCAACGAGTAATAGCGAGGACACCAATATTTTCACCGTATGTCGTATTTGGTGTGGCACCAAAGAACCCAGAAAGGATGTTCGCAAGGCCATCACCTAGCAAGGAACGTTGTAAACCTGGTTCTTTCATCAAGTCTTTTGATACAATGTTGCTCGTTACAACTAAGTGACCTACGTGCTCAGCAAATACTACAAAGAGTGCTGGCATAATCATAATAATGGCATTGATATCAAATACAGGCATGCCATAGAACTGTGGTAAAGAGAACCAAGGAGCAGCCTCTACACCAGAGAAATCAACAACGCCCATGAAGGCAGACAAGATATATCCGGATACAACGCCAATCAAAACAGGGATTACAGCTAAGAAGCCACGGAACACAACAGTACCAAGCAAGGTAACAACTAAGGAAAACATAGAGATAAAAATAGCTTGGCTGTGGCTCATGCCCAAGTCTTGATTACCAATAAGGCCAGACATACTCATCGCTACTGGCGCTAATTCCAAACCGATAATAGCTACGATAGCCCCCATCGCTGCTGGAGGGAATAACTTATCGATCCAACGAGTACCAATATAACGAACGAGAATAGATAAAATTACAAAGGATAAACCAAATACAACGAAGGCCCCCTTTGCGGCCTCATAACCGAGACCTGCAGATAATACGCCTGCTACAGGAGCAATGAAAGCAAAGCTAGATCCGAGGTATGCAGGGATTTTACCTTTACAAACAAATAAATACAGTAATGTACCGATACCATTCATAAATAAAGCTGTTGCCGGATCTACTTTTAACAAATATGGTACCAATACAGTAGAACCAAACATAGCAAATAAATGTTGGAAACTAAGTGGCAACATTCGACCCCAGGACGGGCGTTCTTGGATATCAATATAATCCTTCATTTTTTCTCCTCACACACAATACAAGTACGTTACATTTATGCAGCACCTCTTAAGAGATGCTATATCAATCCACACTAAATATATTCACCTTATACTACATAAGTTAAATATCAACGTTCAGACCTAGGTCGTCTACGAGTAGGCTTTTTAGTCTCTCTCGGTCTGAATGGACCAGGCATTTCCGTTTTTTGAGGACTCTTCGGAGCAGCCGGTTTGAATCGGCTTTGCGTTTCCTCACGTAAAGATGGTAAAGCCTCAGCAGTACCAACTTGTTTTACACCTTCCACATTGCGACGACCAACGCTAGCTAACAAGCCTATGGCCATAAAGTTCATTAACAATGAAGAACCACCATAACTAATAAATGGCAAAGGCACACCTGTTACCGGCATAATACCGCAAACCATGGCAATATTAAACAATGCTTGTCCACTGATGAGCAAGGTTATGCCCATAGCTAACCATCTGCCAAATTCATCACGAGATTTATTAGCAATGCGGAAACCAAAGTATGTAAAGGCCGCTACCAACAGAACGACAAAGACAGCTCCGACAAAGCCCATTTCTTGAGCCCACACGGCAAATGCAAAATCTGTATGAGCCTCTGGCAAGTAAAAGTACTTAGATGTACCTTGCATAAAGCCTTCCCCAAGAATACCACCAGAACCTACGGCCAAAAGACCTTGTACAGTTTGATAGCCCATATCTTGAGCATGAGGCCAAGGATCGAACCAAGACTGAATCCGTTCCCAACGATATGGCGACATTCGAGCTGCAATGAAGCCTATCACACCAGCTACGGCAAAGGCACCACCAAAGAATCGCCCATCAAAACCTGCTAAGTAAATTAGTATGAAAGAGAACCCAAAAATCAGTACAGTAGTCCCCATATCTGGTTGCAAGATGGTTAGAACTGCAAAGATTATAGGCCAAACTAACATTGGCAACATATAACCTACCCGTTCTCCCACATAACCTTGTAAATTCGTTAGTGGATTATTATATCTCGCTTTCCCCCATTTTCTCATAGTACTCAACTTAGCCGATGTCCATATTATGGCGGCTAACTTGGCAAATTCCGATGGCTGTATTGATACGGGACCGATAACAATCCACCGGCGAGCACCATTAATGACAGAGCCAGCCACTAGGACTAACACCATACCTATGAGTGTTACAATCATGATGCGTTGTAACATATGTGGCTTTTGTAGTTGTCTATAATCATACCGATATAAAACAACACCTATTGCCATTGAAAGAAATAGGAAACCTATATGTTTTGAAAAGTACCCTAAAAGCCCTGTATTTTCGTAAATAGAGCTAATATAGGTGGCACTGAAGATATTCACACTACCTATAATCGTGATGAGTACTATAGGTAAGAGCATACCTTGTAAATCATTTTTAAAGAGTGAGCCCCACCGACTATCCCCCTTATTCGGTGTTTCCATGTTAAGCCTCCTTTTGTACTTTCGGCTTAATTGCTTCTAAGCGAAAAATAGGTTGCCCTTTAGCACTAAACTTTTCTTCATACTCAGTTTTTACATTTGGAAGATCTGTACTATGTAAATCATAGGTTACATTTTTAAGTTCCCATCCGCATTCTTTGAATTCTTCAAGAGAGAACATAAATAAGCCTTCATTATCAGTTTTAAAGTGAACCTCACCACCGTCTTTTAAAAGACGAGCATAACGATCGAGGAATGTATGATATGTGAGGCGACGCTTAGCATGCTTTGCCTTAGGCCATGGATCACAGAAGTTGATATAGAAGCGATCTACTTCACCTGGCGCAACAATCTCTTCAATACCAGCGATATCAAAGAGAGATACCTTAGCATTATCTCGTTCCGCTTCAAAGATTTTTTGTGCTGCGTAATAAATTACCCCAATTTGCACTTCAAATCCTACGAAGTTAGCATCTGGATACGCTTCGGCCATACCCGCAATAAAGCGGCCCTTACCTGTACCAAGCTCCATATATAATGGTCGTTCAGGATGTGCAAATAACTCACGCCATTTACCCTTGTACTGCTCTTGACCAGATAAAATAATATGAGAGTCATATTCGTGGATAGCTTCATCAATCCACGGTTTTCTACGAAGGCGCATACTTTCTCCTTACATCTATATTAATTATTAATTATATCTATTATTACAGGTCATATACCTATCTTATTAATTATAGAAAAGGGGGCGTTAAACGTCAATTATATTTCCCTTTTCTACATATGATTAGAACATAAAAAGACCTACCTCCGAAGAAGTAGGTCTAGATGGTATTAGAAGATCAAAGTTTCAAGATTTTCAATTTGATATTTGCTGAGGCCAAGCTCAGATAAACTCTTTTCAGATGCAGCGAATAGATTATTTTTACCTACACGCGTACCTAAAGCTGCGGCAGCGACCAATTCACGGTCCAATTTACCTAGGCGAGAACGATTGCGATTTTGCGGTTTCGGCTTCTTCATACGGAACGTATTATATTGAACCGCTTCCTTAGCGTCCTCAGGCTTCTGCTTTGTTAAAGCAGCCCCATTAGTGCCATTCCCCAATAAAGCACTAAGTCCTGTTTGCTTAGGAACCATTTTTTCGTAATCAGCACCAAACTCAGGGCGCTCTTCACGCAATTGATCGAATGTAGCTAAAGCTGCATTCATTTGCTTCAAACCAGCAGCAGAGTAAAGTTGACGAATCGCAATACTCACCTCTTGCGGTGTCAACGTACCTCGCTCAATAGCAGAAGCGATTGCACTTTTCAACGCACCTTGATCACCGGACGCTGTATAGCGACCGATATCAACTAAGTCTTTTTGACGTGCATTGAGTTCTTTAGGCGTATATATATTTATCTCAGATATAGACGGTGCCTGCTTAGAAGGCTGTTCTCCCGCCCCATTAGCCTCAGACATATAGCCACCGGCGACGATGGCCACGGCTAATGTTAAGGTTAATACTTTTTTCAACGTCTTAGAATCTCCCTTTTCATTAATACTTACTTATATAATACTGTGATATTTTTGTACATTAACAACAAACTTGTTCTACTGTAATACATACTGTAGATAATATTATATAATACTTCATCTAATTTTTATAGTCCTATTCGAAAAAAATCTATAATCTTTTAACATTTTTTATATTTTTATAAAATATAACATTAAAATAATGCAGTAGGAATCGGAAATTCACTAAATTCCTACTGCATTTATAGAGAGAATTATTTATTTAATATTTTATCAAACTAAACGGATAAAATTTGTTTGGCATCAGCCACAATTTGTTCTAAAGAAACGCCATTTTCTCTTAACAGTTCAGTTGCATCATAACGATCGTGGAACTCTTTAGCAATACCATAGTTTTTAACGCGCATATTAGATGGCCCATAGAAACTAGCTACACGTTGGCCCCAACCGCCTTCAACTACACCATCTTCTAAAGTAAATACAACAGAATGATTTGCCTTCAAAGATTCAAGTAATTCTTCATCTATACCCGAAGCAAATTTAGGGTTTACAACAGTTGCACTGATGCCCTCTTTCAATAATTCATCTGCTACTTCATTAGCTAAGTGGTAGAAATTACCCAAACCGAGCAATACAATATCTTTACCTTCACGTGTCACTTCGAATTTATTTAACACGCTATAATCCGTCGTATCAGCCACACCAGTAGATATAAACTTACCTACAGGAACACGAATTGCTACCGGATGCTCATGTTGATGCACGGCATACTCAGTCATAGCCAACAACTCTTCATTATTGGTAGGTGCTAAGTATACCAAATTAGGAATGCTTGTAAGCATAGGTATATCAAAGAACCCCAAATGCGTGACATCGTTCATGCCATATACAGAGGCCTGGTGATTCATAATAACGGCACTATTATTATTGACGCAAAGATCTTGTACTAATTGGTCATAGGTACGTTGTAAGAATGTACTATACACATTAAATACGGGTTTACCACCATTTTTAGCAATACCAGAGCTCATGGCAATAGCATGCTCTTCTGCAATACCTACGTCAATATATTGTTTGCCTGCCGCTTTGCGCCTTTCAGAATTAAATCCGAGGCCACCTGGTGTACCTGCAATAATAGCTACCACTGTTGGATCTACTTTGATTTGCTCCATCAAGTAGTTCGCAATCGTACCAACATACGTTGGACCATTATCTTTCGCTTTTAGCTTACCTGTTTCTAAGTCAAATGGCATTGTCCAGTGGAACTTTTCTTTATTTTGCTCTGCAATGGTATAGCCCTTACCTTTTTGAGTAACAATATGTAACACAATTGGGTGATCAATATCTTTTACATCCTTAAACACATCAATTAATGTTTCTAAATCATTACCGTTTGCAACAAAACGATAGTCTAAACCAAGAGCTGTGAAAATATTGGTGGAACTTTCACCATTAGTTTCACGTAATTCTCGAAGACCACGGTATAAACCACCATGATTTTCTGCAATGGATTGGTCATTATCGTTAACGATGATAATCATATTACTATCTAACGTAGCTGCATAATCGAGACATTCAAAGGCTTCCCCACCAGATAAGGAACCATCACCAATAATAGCGATAATATTTTCAGAGTCCCCTTTTAAATTACGAGCCGTTGCTAAACCAGATGCTAAAGAGATAGATGTGGAGGTATGACCAATGTTGAAGAAATCGTGCTCACTTTCAGTAGGATCTGTATAACCTGTTACATCATCATAATGATCATGGTCTAAAAATGCTAAGGCACGACCTGTGACCATTTTATGTACATAAGACTGATGAGATACGTCATAGACAATCTTATCTACAGGTGAGTTAAATACATAGTGCAAGGCCATAATCATTTCCGCTGCACCCATAGGAGGGCCAACATGACCGCCGTGTTCAGATACCTTTGTCATGAGGGCTTGACGAGCTTGTGCCGTTAAATCTGTTAATTCAGCAAGGGATAAGCCTTTTAAATCGGCTGGAGATTTTATATCAATTAAATGCATGAGTTTCCTTTCTTTTCAGCCTCCATTGGCATTTTATTAAAACCATGAGACTTTCTGTATTGCATACTCTTGATAATATATCTAATTACAATTTTATATCAAAATATGAGGAAATCCAATGACATATACAGTTGGCGAAATCGAAAAAAATACAGCACCATATAAATAAGAGGAGCTCTCCAATATGAGTCTTTTTATTTGTTTGGACTTTCATATATAGTTTTATAACCGCCCTCTGTAACAGCTACAATTTGTTCAATTTCATCCGTTGGATCTTCTGTAAAAGTAAAACTTTCACTAGCATCAAAGGATGCACTCGTTCCACAAGAGGAACTCAAATCGCGCGGCACCGGACGGAGTTCTATATTTGTTACCCCTTCAGGGGCTTCACGGTTGAAGCGAATCGCTCCAAAATGAGAGTAAAAGGTTGCAATATATTTCATAGTCACTCATTTCTAATCTACGCATTTGCCCGTTTTGTATTAACGATAGCAATGATGAGAGCCACTACAAAGCCAATACCTACTGCGATTTGACCATTTAATGTAGGGCCAGCACCAGAGGCAGCTAAACCAAAATTATGAGCGAACGCCGCACCAGCTGCAAGACCAAGTACTGTTACAGCAGAATCAGAATTACCTTCACCAGTCATAATCAATTGACGTAATGGACAACCACCAAGCAACACGCTACAGAAACCGGCAAGCGCCATACCTAGGAAGTTCCACAACCCATCTGTATGTGCAATCGGTTGGTTTTCAAAGCCAAGATGGAAGTTACCAAAACTAATATTTACAACAAATACACCTACAAGCACTGCAAGGTACCCAAAAATAAGAATAGATTTTTTAAACAAGAATAAATCTCTAAAGCCCCCAACGGTGCAAAGACGGCTAAACTGAGCTAAGCCGCCTACTACGAGGCCTGCCGCCAATGAAATCAACCAAGGTGCATGCATGGCCCCAGGGCCTTTTTGGCTAAAGAAGATAAATGCTGGTGCTGTTACAACAAGTACGAGCAAACCAACTTGAATAGCAGGCATCATAGCAGATTCTAATTTGCTCAATGCATAGGTGCGTTGTAAAGAATAGCCTTTTTTCAAGAATATAGTACCAAATCCAATACCACCTGCAAAGCCAGCAATGCCGAACAAAGCATTTAAGTCACCGCCGCCAAGTCGTAAAATCATACGAATTGGACAGCCGAGGAACATCAAAGCACCAATCATAACAAAGAAGCCAAGAATAAATCGAATAATTGGGGATGAACCACCTTTACTTTGGTGCTCCCCACGAATCATGGACAATACATAAGCCCCTAATATAAGACCAATAATTTCTGGACGAATGTACTGTACCAGCGCAGCACGATGTAGACCTAGACCACCGACAGTATCGCGAACAAAGCACGCAATACAGAATCCCATATTACCTGGATTTCCAGCTAATACGAGGAAGCCCGCGATAGCACCAATAATAAGGCCTGCAATAATTAAATTCCGTTTTTCATGAGACCCACTCATAGTAAACTCCTTTCAAACTACAAACACAAAAACTCTATGAGTACATGCTCCGATTCTAAGTAACATGCTACTCATGATATAATAGCCATAAATATACATTGTTATTTATGGAGATTATCTATGGACTATATCTATTTAGACAATGCAAGCACTTCATTTCCCAAAGCACCAACAGTTGCCACTGCTATATCCGACTATATAACGAACCGGGGTATAAACATCAACCGTGGTTCCTATTCCCTCTCCTATGATGTAGAGGATACGATCTATACAACGAGACAACGACTGCACACCTTATTTAACGGTCATGATCCATCCCATGTCATCTTTACACAGAATGTGACGATGAGCTTAAATATGGTCATCAAGGGCCTATTGAAAGCAGGAGATCATGTGCTCGTTAGCTCAATGGAGCACAACGCAGTCATGAGACCGCTTACCCAACTGCTAGATAAAGACATTACCTTTGATACTATTCCATGCGACTCCACAGGATACATCCAAATGGAATCTATCGAGCCATTAATTCGTCCTAACACAGTAGCCCTAATTATCAATCACGCTTCCAATGTATGTGGAACCATTCAACCGCTCGAATCAATTGGCTCAATCTGCAAGGCTCATAATCTACAATTTATTGTAGACGCAGCCCAAACGGCAGGTGTTATTCCTATTGATGTGAAAGCATATCATATCGATGCACTTTGCTTTACGGGTCATAAAGGCTTATTGGGACCTCAAGGTATTGGTGGCATTATATTGACCAAAGAAATGGCTCAGACCTTAGTCCCTCTTATCGCTGGTGGTACAGGTAGCTTCTCACATTTAGAAACGATGCCTACCCATATGCCCGACGCCTTTGAAGCAGGTACGTTAAATCTACCTGGCATCATTGGGCTCAATGAAGGCCTCTCCTATATTGAGTCACAAGGAATGGAGAACATTCACAACCACGGGCTAGCGTTAACACAAGCCTTCCTAGAAGGATTACAATCAATAGATGTTGTTAACATCATTGGTAAACAAGATATCCAAGATAGAACTGCCGTTGTATCCATCACAATCGATAGTATGGACCCAGCAAGTATTGCTTACGAACTAGAATCTGCTTATCACATCATGACACGTGTTGGTCTCCACTGTGCCCCGCGAGCACACCAAACGCTAGGAACCTATCCAGAAGGAACCGTACGCTTCTCCTTTGGCTATGCCAACACACTTAAAGATGTGGAATCGGCATTATCGGCTCTACAAAGAATCGCTAAAAATACTAAATAATACATAACTATTAAGGCTATATACTTCGGTATATAGCCTTTTATACTTCTACGCTTCACACAAACGACCGATAGCATCAGCTCTGCAGCGTTTGCAGTGTGTCATTTGCGGCACATAGTGACCAATAAATTGACGCATGTTATCGATTTCTTCTGAAGTCGGGCCTCGGTGATTTTCAAAGGCTGTATCATGAACAGGAATCATGGCAATACAGTTCATCAAATCGACACCCCATGCTTCCGCTTGTTTAGCGATAGCTGGTACATGGTCCATATTTACATCAGGCACTACTACGGTGTTAATCTTAACAATGATGTTCTTTTCCTTTAACTTCCGGATACTTTCAGCCTGACGTTCTAATAAAATACGGGCCCCATCGATTCCCTTGTAGATATTACCCTCATAGCGAACCATGGAATATACTTGTTTTGCAATCTCAGGATCAATAGCATTCGCCGTAATCGTTACATGAGTAATTCCTAAGTCAGCAATTTCATTAACATAATCAGGCACTGCTAAGCCATTACTAGATAAACAAAGCATGACATGGGGGAAATCTTTTTTTACGAGGCGGAAGGTTTCTAGCGTCTTGTCTGCATCACACATAGGATCTCCAGGCCCTGCAATACCTACTACAGAGATATCCTGACGAGCATCAAACACCTTGCGCACAAAGGCAGCTGCCTCTTGTGGCGTATAGACATGCTGCGTCACGCCCGGTCTATTTTCATTGGCACAGTCGTACTTACGATTACAATAGTTACATTGAATATTACAATTTGGCGCTACTGGTAAATGTAAACGACCCCAATTAGCAGAAGCGGCCTTGTTATAACAAGGATGATTTTGTAGGAAACTTTGTCCTTTAATTTCTTTCATAATTAACCTTTCCGACCAAATCTAATAGCATCTTTATGGCAAACATGTAAGCAATCGCCACAGTTGGTACAATTCATTTCATTTGGTCGTGTTCCCATTTCACATACGCGTAAGCACGCATCACAGTTATCGCAATCATTTGTTTTAAAAATTCTAAAAATAGAAATTTTGCGAAGCAACTCCATTACGCCTCCAAAAGGACATACAAAGCGACACCAAGCATTAGCGATAATAAGGGAACCAGCAATAATAGAAACGACCGTTATAGTACGAGCCGCCCAATACCATTCGGAAAACTGCATAGATAAAATGACGGCATTAAAATATTCATCACTGGTCCGAATGGGGATCATAATACGAGGATTACCAAATTTAAAATAAACTACGAGACCTAAAATTATAGTTGCTACCATGCCGAGTTGAAGGAAACGCATATAGTTTTTACGATTTCTTAGTGGTCCCATAGATATTTTTCCCAGCATTTGGTTAACCCACCCACTTGGACAGAACCAGCTACAGAAAGCACGTCCAAAGAAGACGACCATAATCGGCAAGATAATCCACCACGCATAAAAGTACGTCGTGATGCGGCCCCAGCAGGTAATTATGGAACAGCTTTCACAGTTTACGAATGGAACAATATAAGGGCATCGGAATATGCCATAGTATACCCATTTCCCCATAATAAAGAGGAAGATAAACTGTACAATCCGACGCCAAAGGGTTAAATTCTTAGGGGCTTGTTTCCCAGATACACCAGAACTAACTTGAGTTCCACAGGTTGTAGATGACGGACAATGATTACACATCTTTTACACCAAACCTTTCTATCAAATCGAGACCTCTCGCACTATGGACGGATGTGAACCCGTGATTTTCTAAGATTTGTTGTCCTTCTTGGGATCGTGTAAATTCAATATAATCGGCAGCCAACGCACGATCTTGTACATATTTCATCGTGTTAATAGTGAAAGTAAGCGGTGCAGGTGGCACAAATTGTGCAGGTATGGAGAAGTACTCTATACGATCCTTGAACCGATCATGTGTGGTAAGGCGTTTTTCAATGATGGATACATCTGCTTTACCTTCTACGAGGTCACACATCATGGAGATTACACAAGCATTTTCAGCTATCATGTTTTTCATAATGCCATCGGTTAATCCTGACAGTTTCATAATCCCTTTTACAGAGGCACTACCAGGAGGTGATGCACCTAATGGCAACATAACGCGTACACCGGGCTCTGCCATATCCTTTAAATCCCTAATTCCTGCGGGATTTCCCTTAGGTGTAACAATGACATAATCAGTAAAACATAATGGTTCAAAAGCAATACTTACGCCCTTTTTGCGCATGTTCTTTGCTAATTCTAAGCCGCGGGCACCAAAGACTTCGGTACGACTCTTCTCAGCAAGCAACGATTTACCAATAGCACCTGCAAAAGCACCAGTGTACTGAATATTGTGCCCTGTGTGCATCGTATAGACTTGGTTTAAATCGAGAAATGCTTCAGATAATCCTCCACAAGTCCATACTTGCAATGAATCAGATTGTGTTGGCTTATAGGCACCGCGTATAAATGACGGTACCGCTGATGCGGCCGCTAACGCTAAAGCACCACCAATAAACTGGCGACGGGATATATCCTTTTTCAAAAATCCCATGTACTTACCACCTTTCACTGAACTTTACAGTACTAAGCATATACTCACATTATAGTATAAAAACCATAAGCTTTTCTGATTATATGCATAAGTTTGATTAATTCACTTATACAGATTAATCATATAAACTCTATTTTTAAAGGTATTATTATAAATTTTCATCATATATTTCTACATCTATTATATTGAATATTTATTAAATTCAGTAAATATGATAATCCCTGAGAATCAAAGGAATATAAAAAGAGACTATGCATTAAACGCATAATCTCTATTCATAAAAGCAAAAAGGCGGCACAACCAAATGGTTGTACCGCCTTGATTCATCAATTATTCAGCAGTGAATGGCAATAAAGCGATTGCACGTGCACGTTTGATAGATGTAGTCAATTTGCGTTGATGTTTTGCGCAAGTACCGGAAATACGACGAGGTAAGATTTTGCCGCGTTCAGTCGTGAAACGACGAAGTTTAGCAACATCTTTATAGTCGATTTGATCGATATGGTCTGCACAGAAAACGCATACTTTTCTTCTTGGCTTTCTGCCTCTATCTCTTCTCATTGCGAATCCTCCTTTTCGAATTAGTAGGAGTCCCTGACACTAGAACGGGATGTTTTCGTCATCGCCGCCTGTACTGAAACTATCAAAATTGGACCCACCTTCGAAAGAATTAGTATTCATATCAAGGGATTGGCCCACAAAGTTCGCTACTACTTCAGTAACGTACCGTTTTTGACCGTCCTGAGTCTCGTAAGAACGAGTTTGCAAACGACCTTCTACAAAGCAACGACTGCCTTTACGAAGATTGCCTGCCGCTTCACCAAGTTTACCCCATGCAACACAGTTGATGAAAGCAGTTTGTTCTTTCGTCTCATTTGTTGTGGAATCAATATAGGTGTTTGTTGCAGCTACTGTGAAAGTTGCTACCGCACGACCAGTTTTGGTATAGCGTACTTCAGGATCACGAGCTAAATTACCTAGAATTTGTACAGAGTTCATGTTTTCCTCCAGGCTTTAATTATGCTTCGTGTTTTACAATTAGATGTCTTAGGACTTCATCGTTGATTTTCAATACACGATCGATTTCTTTGATTTCAGCCGGAGCTGCTTCAAAGTTGATCAATACATAGAAACCGTCAGTGAATTTCTTCACAGCGTAAGCAAGACGACGCTTGCCCCAACGATCTACCTTTTCTACTGTGCCGCCTACACGAGCAATTAAAGCTTCTACTTTTTCAATAACAGCGTTAGTTGCTTCCTCTTCAGCTGGTTTCACAATAAACATGACTTCGTATTTGTTCATACAAAATCACCTCCTCTTTCGGACTAATGCCCCTATCGACACATAGGGGTAGGAAGTGCTTACCATCAATAAGCCTTACTATTATAACCTAAAAAAAGAATGAAAGCAAGAGTTCAAATTTAAACCCTTGCTTTCACCAATATTATATACGATTATATTTTTCATCCTCAGGAAAAGCGATAATAGCGCAGATAATAACAAATAATGTAATGACCCCCATCATAGGATCTGCCGTATCGTTTGGTAAGAAGGTAAGTATCAACGATGATACAATACCACTACCATATTGCATAGCCCCTAGTAATGCTGCCCCAGAGCCAGCCATTCTACCTGCTCTATCTAAAGCTAATGCATTCGTTACAGCCGCAATGATGCCGTTCATAGAGAAGAATAAAAAACAACCAATAACGATTAACCACAGCGAATGGTAGCCTAAGACAATCAGGCCCATTACAACGGATACACAAATAGCAGCAAATAAGGTGGCAAATCTCAATAATCTATCGAGACGTATAGCACTTACAATGCGTCGATTGATGGCGCTTAATAACATGACGCCAATAATATTAACAGAAAAGAGATAACCAAAGTACTCTTTTGGTACCTCATAGACATCAATATATACATAAGGCGAACCTGTTAAAAACGCATAGATAGCAATATAAAAGGAACTGACACATAGCGTATACTTCATAAAGCCTTTATTGCGCAATAAAATCCAATAATTATTATAGGTATGAGCTATAGACTTTTTACTACGTTTCTCTACAGGATGTGTTTCAGGAATGACTAATACGGCAACGAGCATCAAAATGCCGATAGCAACTAATAACCAAAAGATTGAATGCCAAGTATACCACACGAGTAGATGCCCTGCTAGCATCGGCCCTGCAATAGGCGCTATAGCCATAACAATAGCCAAGGTAGATAACATTTTTGCGGCCTCAGTCCGACCGTATAAGTCGCGAATCATAGCCCGTGATAACATAGGCCCTACGCAGGCACCAAAAGCCTGGAAGACGCGCCAAGCTAGTAATTCCAGCATAGACGAACTTAGGGCACAGCCTACTGAGCCTATGATAAATAAGACTATCCCCATAATCAAAGGCTTCTTACGACCAATTTTATCGCTAACCGCTCCCCAAAAAAGCTGAGCTAGCGCAAAACCTATTAAGAAACCAGTCAACGTTAATTCTGCATCACCATTGAGATCACGCCCCATCTCTGGCATGGCAGGCAAATAAATATCTGTCGACAACGACGTAAACGCCATCAAAGCACTTAATATAGAAGTAAAAAGCCATCCTTTATTGCTAATCGTCAGCATAAAGACACCACTTTCATATAAAATCGCACTATAATATGTATTTATTTAGATTATATCAAAAACAAAGTTAATCCTATATAGTTTTGATATTTTTCAATAAAAAAGCGTAGTAAAATACTACGCAAAAATTGATCTATAGGCAAATGTCAATTCTATTTTTCCTTAAATTACCTTGCTATACTAATATTAAGAGTCATCACGTGAGTTAGGCTCATCACCGAAAGGTGGTGATACTATGAGTAAATTCGAAAAGTACTACTTAATTCTTTTTGTAATTTCCATAGCAATATCACTCTTTGCACTATTCAAGTAGTGTAAAGACAAAAGCCTAACGCAACAGAGTATTCAAAATACTCGCACGCTAGGCAATCATAAAAAGATTTGTAAGATGAGCCTAACGCTACCACACGTTGATGGCTCTCTTTTTATTTATTATACATCAAAAATAGAATTTCTAAAAGAAACTATAAAATAAATGGCTCGTTATCATCAATAATATAAACATTTCTTTCAGGTACTAGTTCCTCTAATTTTTCAGGACTATCGGTATGAACCGGAATAATAACATCAGGATTCACTAAATCTATAAACCGAACTAAATCATTCTTCGAAACATGACCACTTGCATGGCATATATAAGATGGATATGTATCTAGTAAATTGTTCAATGCAAGATTCTCCTCAATATATCCGGTCCACATAGAATATATAATACGTACATCGTCCTTAGGAAACTCTTGTATGTGAGAAATATAATTTTCGGTTGCTCTTACTAAAGATACAAAGCCGTTATCCATATAGTATTTAGGATACTTTCCTTTATCAAGAACCAATGGGCTAGTATGTCTACGATACAAAGAACTTTCATAATATACATTATTAATGACAGTATCTAAAATCTTTTTCTGATAAGCATCACAAATTAAGACTTTATCAGACGGCATATTCTGCCATATTCCCATAATACGGTCAATATTTGTAGAGGAACACATAACAAAAACATATTTCCCATCTTGAATATATGAAGAAATATCATCTAATACTGCTAATTCAGATATACAATCCTCTGTTGCTCTAGATAATGATGTACCCTCTGTAATCAATACATCAATTTCACCTATATAAGTCTTAACTAACTTCTCTAATACATGATGGCGTAATCCATGCATCCGGAAATCACCTGTATATAAAATACGTTTACCGTCTGCTTCAATAAGAAACATATAACTATCAGCAGCACTATGATCAACAACCAGCGGTCTGATACATATATCACCGATAGTAAAGACTTCTCCGCCCCGAAATGTATTAGCACCTAATAATCGTAAGTATAAATCTTTGTCTTGATATTCAGCACCTATTAGAGCGATTTCCTTACCTAACTCACCCATATATAATGGAACTTCTGGTATTGTAGAGGTTAATTGGCCTAAATGATCCATATGATAATGAGAAATCACAATACCATCACAGTTAGGTATCCCTTTCGTAACCCCATCAATATCTAGTTTATTAGGTGTGTACATTTCATCTAACGTTAATTCGTTACCAAAATCTAATATAATACGAGTAGATTCTGTACTAATTTCTATAGCACTACCACCAATCTGATGAGTGCCACGGTGAACAACAATATTCATATTTAATCGATAATAAATTGTTCTTGAATATAATACTTTCCAATATGCCAGTCAAAATCTACAGGAATGTTTTTTTCTTTATCTTCCATAAATTGAACTGCTTCAAATTTTTCATTAGTGCTATCTTCTGAACGTGCTAATTTACAAAATCTGAAAACAATATCTTCTTTACTAGCAATCTCTTTACAGAGCATATATAAGTATTTCTGACCTAAGTTTCCTTTCAACTCCAGAAACTCTATAAATTGTTTTGAGTAATTCGCTTGATTTGGGTAATAAATATCTAGTGGTAACAAAGGGATTTGCTCATCATTAGCATATTCAGAAATATCTTTAGCTCCATTATCAAACAAAATAATAAGTTCAAATTTAGCATTAGAATCAAAAGCCAATTCATCTCTATCAGATGCATGCCCTTTTAAGTTATGTGGATAATTCTCAATATAATCATTTATAAATCGTTCTTTATTTAAAAATTTATAATATGTATAAATCTCTAATACACATCTAAGTAAAGTTTCATGACTACCAGCAGGATGATATTTTAATTCAATCAAGGAAAATCGTCTATTTTCTTCTGAATACCCTACTAAATCAATTTTACCAATTTTATCAGATTGTTTACCCTTTAAAGGAACTTGATAATCAATAATATTTCCCAAACCAGGAATACTATCATTCAAATATAGTAACTTGGCAAGATTCTCTTCATTTCTACTTCCTATTTTTCCAGAATATAACTCAAAATACTTTTTCTTGTTATGATCAGCTGTAAAATATGACTTATTTCTTAAAGGTTTAAGCTCATCCCAAAAATCTATAGGTCGTTTATATTCTTCTTGCCCCTTAGTCTTAATAGGACAAAGAAGCTGTGCTGCGATCCATTCAGTCATAGCCAGTGGTGTTTTACCCATGGCACTATCCCCTAAAGAATTTAGAATTGAGTCACTATAAAAACCTTCTGGACCTTTCTCATAAAAAGGAGTCCACATATCAGCCGATAATGGAGCCCCATTAACACTTTCTAAGAAATACTCAAAGTTTCCAAAAACATCATCCACCCATTCCGAAAATAAATTTTGGCTCATAATTGCCTCCTTATAAAACACACCACAAACTTCATTTCTTTCTCATCTAAATTATATCAAATCTTATGGGTATTTTTTGCTACATAAATAAATAATTTTATATTACTATTACATTCATGTATCTAAACCCTATAAAATTCTATAGAAAATCCTTGCGTCATTATTCTATATAATTTACTATATATAGAGAAATCTGATTATAAAAAGGAGTCATCATGGCTAATATTAATGAAAACTATTTAAACCTACAAGGTTCTTATTTATTTGCTAATATCGCTAAAAAGGTTGCAGATTATCAAGCAGCACATCCAGATGCAGATATCATTCGTCTTGGTATCGGCGATGTTACATTACCACTTGTTCCAGCAATTATCGATGCTATGAGCAAAGCAGTTCAAGAAATGGGTAAAGCTGAAACGTTCCGCGGTTATGGTCCTGAGCAAGGCTATGACTTCTTGCGTCAAGCTATTGTTGATGGCGACTACAAACCATTAGGCGTAGACATCGCTATTGACGAAGTATTCGTTTCCGACGGTGCAAAATCTGATGTTGGTAACATCCAAGAGTTATTCAGCGAAGATAACATCATCGCTATTACTGATCCAGTGTACCCAGTATACCTAGATTCCAACGTTATGGGCGGTCGTACTGGCGAAGCTGTAGACGGTATTTTCCAAAAGGTTGTATACCTTCCTACTTACGCTGAAAACAATTTTTCTCCAGAATTTCCTTCTGAACGTGTAGATATCGTATATCTTTGCTCCCCTAACAACCCAACTGGTACTGTTTTAAGCCGTGCTCGTTTAGCAGAATGGATTAAATGGTGTAAAGATAATGATGCGATTTTGATGTTCGACTCCGCTTACGAAGCTTTCATCAGCACAGAAGACACTGTAAAATCCATCTATGAAATCGAAGGCGCTCGCGAAGTAGCCATCGAATTCCGTTCCTTCTCCAAAACTGCAGGTTTCACAGGTACACGTTGTGCTTATGCAGTAGTACCTAAAGAAGTGACAGGCAAAACTAAATCTGGTGAACGCCAAGCCCTCAATCCTATGTGGAACCGTCGCCAATGCACTAAATTTAACGGTGTACCTTACATCATTCAACGCGGTGCTGAAGCAGTATACACTAAAGAAGGCCGTGAACAAACTCGTGCTAACATTGCATACTACAAAGAAAATGCTCGCATTATCAAAGAAGGTCTTGAATCCATCGGCCTTACTGTATATGGTGGCGTAGATGCTCCATACATTTGGCTAAAAACACCTGGTAACATGACTAGTTGGGAATTATTCGACATCTTGCTCGAACAAGTTCAAATCGTATCTACACCAGGCTCTGGCTTTGGTCCTCACGGTGAAGGTTACCTTCGTCTAACAGCTTTCGGTAGCCGCGAAAATACAATTCGTGCCGTTGACAGAATCAAAACATTGAAATTCTAAATTAAAATTCTAATAGGATATCCCGAATATCGAGTTTATCCACTATAGGAATTAATATCTATAAAAACAAACGGCCGATTGTGCTCCTATAATAAGAGTGCAATCGGTCATTTATCTCTCTCATCATTTGATTCTATAGAGAAATATTAAATCCCCTAATTTTGTGCTATAATAAAAATGTTAATTATTAAACTTCTCGATTTATATAGGAGGCTAATATGAGCAAAATTCGTATTGGTATCGTTGGCTACGGCAACTTAGGTCGCGGCGTTGAAGCATCCGTAAAATTACAACCTGATATGGAGCTTGTTGGTGTATTCTCTCGTCGTAAAGGCTTAGAAACAGTTTCTGGTGTTCCTACATATACTATGGAAGATCTACCAAACTTCAAAGGTAAAATCGATGTTATGGTTCTTTGCGGTGGTTCTGCAACAGACCTTATCGAACAAACTCCAATGGTAACTAAATACTTCAACTGTATCGATTCCTTTGATACACATGCACGTATTCCTGAGCATTTTGCTAATGTAGACAAAGTAGCTAAAGAAGCTAAAACTGCTACATTGATTTCTTGCGGTTGGGACCCAGGCATGTTCTCTTTACAACGTGTATATGCTGAAAGTATCTTGCCTCAAGGCAAATCTTATACATTCTGGGGTCGTGGCGTTTCTCAAGGTCACTCCGATGCTATCCGTCGTATCGATGGCGTTCTTGACGCTCGTCAATACACTGTTCCTAAAGAACAATACCTTGAAGCCATCCGTAATGGTGAAACTCCAGACGTTGATGGCTACAAAGGTCACCTTCGTGAGTGCTATGTAGTAGCTGCTCCTGATGCGGACAAGGCTAAAATTGAAAACGAAATCAAAACTATGGAAAACTACTTCGTAGGTTATGAAACTGTAGTAAACTTTATTTCCCAAGAAGAACTTGATCGCAACCACAAAGGCATTCCACATGGTGGCTTCGTTCTTCGCTCTGGTGAAAGTACAGAAGGTACTCGTCACGTTGTCGAATATTCCTTGAAACTTGATTCTAACCCTGAATTCACTGGCTCCGCACTTGTTGCTTACGCTCGTGGTATCTACCGTCTTGCTAAACACGGCGGCACAGGTTGCTACACTGTATTCGATATTCCACCAGCTTGGATTTCCACTCATTCTGCTGAAGAATTACGAGCTCACTCTCTATAAGACACAAAATAAAATCCCACACATCAGTGTGGGATTTTATCTACTTCTATGGTATACTACTTAGAAGAAGTGAGGCGTAGATGTTTTCCGGCGTCAGCTCTCACATCTCTTACTAGTTTGAAAATGTGGCCTGACGACAAAAGGGTCCTTTTCAAAGCCCTGCTACATAAAAGCTAACCTGAGTTAGAAGTCAATTATCTTGCTGCTATGATAATGGTAGCAACTAACATACCAAAAGCTATCATTAAAGATAAAACTTCGTAGGTCTTCATGCTATCACCGCCAATCCTCGAGAAATTGGCAAGACCTGACACATCTAGAGGCCTCGACATCAATATATAATTTGTCGATTTCTATGTAAAGGGATTTAGTGGCACTATTAGTCACCTATGTGACTAATAGTGTCACTTTTTTAGTACAAATTTATAGCATCTATATGATATAATATTTATTTGATAGAGTTTCTACGGAAGCTTTCACAAAGAACGAAATCAATTAGTTAATAAAAGGTGGTACCATGAGCACAAATTTAGAAGTAGGCATCGTAGGCCTTCCAAATGTTGGTAAAAGTACATTATTCAACGCCATTACAAAAGCAGGCGCTGAAGCTGCCAACTATCCATTCTGTACAATCGAGCCAAACGTAGGTGTCGTTGACGTTCCAGACAATCGTTTAGCGGTATTGGCTGAAATGTTTGGTTCTAAACGCATCCTCCCTGCAGCTATGCGCTTCGTAGATATTGCAGGCCTTGTAGAAGGTGCGTCCAAAGGCGAAGGTTTAGGTAACAAATTTCTTAGCCATATTCGCCAAGTAGACGCCATTGCTCAAGTTATCCGTTGTTTCGATGATCCTAATATTACTCACGTTGCAGGTTCTATCGATCCAATCCGCGACATCGAAATCATCAATACTGAACTTTGCCTTGCTGACCTTGAGTCTGTAGAAAAACGTAAACAACGTATTGAAAAAATCGCTAAATCTGGCGATAAAGACGCTCGTGCTGAGTTACCATTACTAGAACGCATCATCGAAGGTCTAGGTGAAGCAAAACCAGTTCGTGCACAAGGTCTCGAAGAAGAAGAATTAGAAATGATCAAAGAGTTGACATTGCTTACAGCAAAACCATCTCTTTATGTAGCTAACATTTCTGAAGATGAAGTATCTGATTACTCTTCCAACGAATATGTAAAACGCGTTGAGGAATATGCGAAAAACGAAGGCGCTGGTATCGTTGTTGTGTCCGCTCGTATCGAGTCCGAAATTGCAGAGTTATCCGAAGAAGAATCCGCCGCATTCCTCGAAGATCTTGGTCTTGAAGAATCTGGCTTAACTAAACTTATCAAAGCAAGTTATGCACTATTAGGTCTTATCAACTATTTCACTGCTGGTGAAATGGAAGCTCGTGCTTGGACAATTGTAAATGGCACAAAAGCGCCTCAAGCAGCTGGTAAAATTCACTCCGATATCGAAAAAGGCTTCATCCGTGCTGAAATCGTATCCTTCGATGACTTACAAGCTTGCGGTAGCCAAAATGCGGCTAAAGAAAAAGGTCTTGTACGCCTAGAAGGCAAAGACTACGTTATGAAAGACGGCGATGTAACACACTTCCGCTTCAACGTATAATACAAATTAATAACAAAAAACCAGTAAATCGGTCGATTTACTGGTTTTTTTAATGCTACAAAATAGCTTTTATTTAATTTTATTTGTCATCATTGCCCAATGCATTTTTAAGGCCACTAATAGCACCTTCTACAGCATCTTTAGCATCATCTGCAGTCTTTTTGATATCATTAACAACACTATCAGCAGCATCTTTTACTTTTGCTACTGTATTTTCAACAGCGCCTTCTGCTTGCATTTGTTTGTCATCAGTTAATTTACCTGCATTTTCTTTTACTGCACCTTTAACTTGATCTAATTTATCATCTAATGCCATAATTGTGACTCCTTTCATGTAAAATCACGTTTAACCATATAAAATCTACTTTTATAAGTAAAGGGCTATCCTTTTTTTCCGAAGAAAAATGAGACTACAGCAACAACAATTACTGCACCCAATACAGATGGAATTAAGGACATTCCTGCTAAGCTAGGACCCCAAGTACCAAATAGGGACTGACCTACGGACGAGCCAATTAAACCAGCAACAACGTTAGCGATAACGCCCATTGCACCGCCTTTGTTAGTGATGGCACCAGCTAGGAACCCGATAAAACCACCAACAATAATTGACCATAACATACAATCACTCCTTCCTATTCAATCAAAATATTCATAAATCCTTTCAAATAATACAGTATTTATAAATATTTTAGAATTTGTGTATATTAATAATATACCATTCATTTCTAAAGATTAAATGAAGAATTTCGATTTAGTTCTACATATATGATCTACTCAACTACTGTTACAATTTCGTCTAAAGTACGGCGCGTTTTATTACGATGTGGTTCTTCGTCTCGGTAACCAAAGGCAGCCATTACAGCTATGCCAAAGTGTTTAGTATCGAATAGGCCAAGTTCATCACCTAAGAGTTCTGTCATGTCATCTTGATTGAAGCCTTCTAAAGCACAAGAATCTAAACCTTCATACGCCGCCATAGTCATCATATTCGCCATTACAATATATGTTTGTTTAGATGCCCAGTCAAAGGCTGCACGTTCAGACTCAAAGGTTTTATAGTCTTCTTTTGTAAATTGAGCATATTTTTCACGATATACCGCATCTATTTCTGCAGGCAATTGCTTAACTGTTTCTTGAATGTAACGTACATAAGAGGAGTCAAATTCTAAGTCCACTTTTTTACGTGTTAAGAACACCACAAAATGACTTGCTTCAAGGCCCGCATGAATGCCCCAGCCATGAGCTTTCATTTTTTCCCGAATTTCTGGATTTTGAATAACTAGCAATTCAAAAGGCTCAAAACCAAGGGATGTAGGTGCCAAACGAGCTGCTCTTAAAATAGCATTCCAGTCTTCTTCAGAGATTGTCTTATTGCTATCAAACTTCTTACAAGCATAGCGATAGGTCATAGCGTACTCTAAATCGTTACGATCCAATTTAGGGGCTGTTAATTTTACATTTTCTATTTCATACTTGCTCATATATACCTCCATAATGATAAAAAATATCATATATTTATAGTACCATAGTTAGCCGTTAAATTACAGAAGAATGAAAATTTTAATAAAAAACAAGAAAAAGCCTAGACGATGTCTAGGCTTTATATGGTACAGCTAGCTCACCTTTTTCATACCAAAAGAGGCCAGATGTACTAATCTTATGTTCTTTTAAAATAGTCTGAACCTGCTCTACAATACTTGGATCTATTTGCACAGATAAACCACACATATCGTAAAGCTCTGGAGGTGTAGCCATCAATTGATGAGGCACCGCTAATTCTGTTAGTATCTTGTCTGCTTTATCGCCAAAATAATAGGACGTAAAGACGACAAGTAATTTTTTATTTTCCAATGCCTCACCTCCTACCATAGCATATACCATTCCATTGTTATAACATTAACGATCCGTTTAAAGCTAAGACGTTCCGTCTAAACCTGTCAGTTAAAATGCTAGTGCTAAGAATTATAACTTAACTATATTCTCCCCAAGAATAGAGTCCGTAATAGCGTACATATTTGTAATGCTACCTACGCCAAGTTCTTCTTTTACCCCAAAGTAATCGAGACAAATGCCACATGCTGCAATTTCAACACCAAGATCAGCTAGTTTTTTAATATTTTCTAAATGAACAGAATCCTTAGTTACCATCTTAACACTGCTATTAATGAAATAGATCTTTGATGGTTTTATATCAGCTTCTACCATGCACACCCAGAAGGTTTTCATCAAATTTCTACCGAGCTCTTCACTACCTTCACCGAGATAATCTTTTGTCATCAAGATAACTCGGTTACCATAGTTCATCGGTTCGCAACTCGCTTCTGTAACAGGATTTGCATTTGGCGTCATAGTGAGGTAGAAATCCTTACCATCTTGGCGAATAGCCACACCATAACCACGAGACTTGCCAAACTTTTCTACATTATCACGACTCACTTCATTATCTACAATAGTAGTAATAACAGCATCTGGATTCGCATCGCTAACCTTCTTAGTTTCAATCACAGGTTTTGGACACAAGCTACCACGCACATCTACAGTTAATTCATTTGTATTGCTCATCATACACCTCTATATTATATACATTAAATATTTTGTAAAAGTATTACCTATCAGCTATCAGCTATCAGCTATCAGCTATCAGCTATCAGCTATCAGCTATCAGCTATCAGCTAATGATATTGTAATTAAATATCGATAGCCAATAATAGAAAACTTGTTTTTTATAAAACTATTCTGTAACACGTACCGCTAGCCCACTGAAACTTTCAACAGTACCAACAATACTAGCACAGTCAATGCCAGATTCGTGTAAGGCCTCAACCAATTTATTACCTTCACTAGCAGGCACGGAGAAAAGTAAGCCACCAGAAGTTTGGGGGTCAAAGAGAATATCCGTCCACACAGGGTCCAAATTCTGATCTACTTGAACGTCTGTTATAGCTTTTCGATTCCCATAGGATGCAGCTGGTACTAATCCCATTTGAGCCGCTTCGATGACATCATCAAAGAGAGGAATGTCGTAAGCCTTGATATGTATTGTCACATCAGAGGCACTAGCCATTTCTACAGAATGTCCCATTAGACTAAAGCCTGTTACGTCTGTACAAGCATGCACAGTAAAGTTGTGAGCCACCTCTGCTCCCACCCGATTTAACGTACTCATACTAGTGACGGCCTGCTCAGTACCTACAGGAAATAAATCACCTTTTAGAGCATTATTCATAATCCCTGTACCAATTCGCTTAGTTAATATCAGCACATCCCCTACTTGAGCCCCTTTGTTTTTCCAAATTCGATTTGGATTCACTTGCCCTGTTACAGACATACCAAAGATAGGCTCTTTATTTTCTATGCTATGGCCACCTACGATAGCTGCACCAGATTCAGCCACGATGGATCCCGCTCCATTTAATACATCTGTTAATATACCTTGTTCAACAAGAGGCACAGGGAACCCCACAATATTCATAGCTGTTAAAGGCGTACCGCCCATAGCATATACATCACTCAAAGCATTAGCAGCCGCAATTTTACCAAATAAAATAGGATCATTAACCATAGGCGTAAAGAAATCTAATGTTTGCACTAATGCTAGTGTATCTGAAAGTTTATATACCCCTGCATCGTCAGCACCTGTCATATCTGCTAGTACGTGTTCATTGGTAATAGGTGTCACTGCTTTTAATACACGATTTAATATATGAGGCCCAATCTTACACGCACAGCCCCCACTTGTTACGTAATCAGTGAGTCGTACCATACGTCCTCCTTATTCATTCTCGGGCAATCGAGATACGATTTTCTTAACTGCCTTTTCAAATTTCGGGCGCGGCATCAATAGTTGATGACCACAACCATTACATACGATGAGAAAGTCTGTGCCAATCCGCTTAACTTCCCATTCATCACTGCCACAGGGATGTGACTTTTTCATTTTTACCACATCGCCTATATAATATCTAATAAATGCCATAGCGCCTCCTTTTACATCGTTCAGTATTTATATACTTATTATACAAAAAATACAATGTTCTATAAACATATCAGAATTCTATATTTATATAGTTATTTTATGAGGAGTTATTAGTACATTTAACAAAAAGATTATTAATACGTAATCAATAATGATTTTTCATTTAGTTATCATTCTCAATATCAAAATCAGATTATTTTATAAATCCTATACTATCCTGTCTTTAAAAAACCGCATTTTCACTGCATTGATAATATTTATCATTTAGAAAATTTTCGAAATAAATTTTACAAAAACACTTGCATTTCTCATTTAGTATGTTACAATATAGTCAACAATGATTATTCGTTAAGTATACGGATAGCACATTGTATATAAAACTGTTAAGACGGCAAGTGCCGAAAAACACAAACAAGTAAGTACTATTTTAAGAGTTAGGCAAGTGTCTATTTGATTTAAGAATAAGTTTTCTTACTAAGGCGAAGTCGCCCACGAAAATTGTAGAATAAGTATTCTATTATTTGAATTCACAACCAAGTGGTTATGAATATATAAGTTAAGTAACAAATTTGAAAATTATCGTAAGTACAAAGGAGTATTAAAATGGCAGAATTAAAAGGTTCTAACACTGAAAAAAATCTTCAAGCAGCATTCGCTGGCGAATCCCAAGCATTCCAAAAATATACTTTCTACGCAGCAGCAGCTCGTAAAGCTGGCATGAACGAAATCGCTGATTATTTCGAAGAAACAGCTCACAACGAATCCGCACATGCTAAATTGTGGTTCAAAGCTCTTCATGGTGGCGACGTATCTTCCGATATCGAAGCTAACCTTCGTGATGCAGCAGCTGGCGAAAACTACGAACACACTACAATGTACAAAGATTTCGCTGACGAAGCTGAAAAAGAAGGCTTTGCAAAAATCGCTTACCAAATGCGCGAAGTTGGTAAAATCGAAGCTCGTCATGAAGCTCGTTACCTTGCATTAGCAGCTCAAGTGTCTGGTAACAAAGTATTCCACAACGACGAACCAGTAGCTTGGATCTGCGCTAACTGTGGCTATGTACACGTTGGTGAAGAAGCTCCTAAAGTTTGCCCAGTATGTGCTCACCCACAAGCTTTCTTCCACCGTTTCGTTGAATCCATCTAATCTGTAAGTACGACACTAACTAAACTAACAACCTGTAAGTACAGATTTAAATTAAACATACCTGTAAGTACAATATAATCTTACAGTAAGTACTAACAACTTCCTTAACAAAAAGACGATGACTTAGGTCATCGTCTTTTTTTGTGTTCTATTCGCTATTAAGGTTGTGTTTTGGTTGTGTTTTGTAAGAGCAACTATTTAGTACTATCTACTAAATGCTTAAACTGTTGTACCGCCTCATAAGGGTTATCTGCATGAGCAATAGCAGATATGATGGCAACACCACAAGCTCCTGCTTCCAGTATAGGCTTCGCATTGTCTAAAGTAATTCCCCCAATACCAACACATGGTAAGGTCAAGCCTTCTGCCTGTAGTTCAGCGACACGCTCCGGTCCACATGGCTCTTGTGCATCAGGTTTACTACTTGTAGCATACATAGGACCTACACCTACACAGTCAGCATAGATTATATCAGTCTTATGAAGTTCCTCTACGGAATGAATAGAGATGCCAACCACCTTATGGCCTACAAGATCACGAACTGCTTCTAGGCTCATATCCTCTTGCCCTACGTGAACGCCATCAGCATTAACAGCTACTGCTAAGTCTACATCATCGTTGATAATATACAGCACTTTGTACTTAGCACAGATTTGTTTTAACTGTTGGGCTAACTCTAGTTTCTGTTGCCCTACTAAGGTACCTACACCCTTTTCTCTAAATTGGAAACAAGTCACACCACCACGACAAGCCTCTTCTACGACAGATAGTAAACGACCTTCGTTAAGATCTACATCTTGAGTACCACTGATGAAATATACTTGTAATTGATCTGGCACAACTACAGGGCGTATACGATTCTCGGACTTAAGCACCTTATCATCAAGAGAATATAAGGCATCCATAAAGGCTGTACTAAAACTACCAGGTTGTACGCCACTTACCTGTACGGCACTTTCACCGGCTAAACCATAGTAAGCCAATGCATAAGCGAGAAACTCACCAATAGATAATCTGTTTTTACACGGATAATAAGCGCTAAAGAAAGCCGCCAATACAGCCCCTAATAGACAACCCGTACCCGTTACAGCCGTCATGATAGGGTGTCCGTGTGGCACTGCAAATACTCGAGTTCCATCGGACACATAATCCTCTTCACCAGTAGCTACAACAGGGCAGTTAATAAGGCGCGCTAGACGATACACAATAACAGCACTATCATCGACCTGTCCTCCATCTACACCTTTACCGGTAGTGGAAGTATTTGCCTGATTATTAGGGCTTAAAGCATCGTAGATAGCTTTAATTTCACTTTGATTGCCTCGCAATAATGAGATATCACCAGTCTTAATCAAGTCTAAAACCACAGATAAACGGTAAGCCCCTGCATGACAACCTACAGGATCTAAAACGATAGGAACCTCATGTTTCTTCGCCAGCACTATGGCATCTTTGTAGTAACTAACCTTATCTGGCGTAAGAGTGCCAATATTGATGAGTAACGCTGATGCATGGACTATGAGGTCTTTCAAATCTTCACTACACTCACTCATCACCGGTGATGCACCAATAGCTAGTAACCCATTTGCCGTAAAGGTCCTCACTACATCATTGGTAATACAAATAACGAGAGGGTTTCTCTGGCGCAAGATTTCTAATATATTTAGTTCAGGCCAAATTTGACCATTCATATATGGATTTTCATAGGGCATATCACTATCTCCTCTCGTCATTTTTTAAGAGCTCATCCATCGTTTCAGGTCCATTAGATAACAATCCATACGCCATATGATTAACGGGACCACAGCCATTTCCCAATCCGGGATTATGTTTAATAGCAAGTGCAATATAGTCCTTGGCAATACCAATGGCATCCATTACATCGCGGCCCTTTGCGAGCTCCGCCGTAATCACTGCGGAGAAGGTACAGCCCGTACCATGTGTATGCATCGTATCATATTTAGGGCTTGTCCAAGTACGGACGCTACCATCTTTAGTGAAAGCATAATCCGTTGCATCTTCGCCGATGTGGCCACCTTTAATGATAACAACTTGAGGTCCTAAGTCCTGTAAGATACGATTCGCCGCCGTTGTTATGTCGCTTTCACACGTAATAGCCATGTCCGCTAAAACCTCAGCCTCGCTACGGTTCGGTGTGATAACAGTGGCGGTAGGAATGAGTTTAGATTTTAAGAAATTTACTGCCTCATCTGATACAAGTCGGTCACCGCTAGTGGCAATCATAACGGGATCCATTACATAAGGAATTTGTTTACTCACATAAGGATAGATGAGATCCATCATCTCCGGCAACGCAATCATGCCCGTTTTAACGGCTTGCGGTTCAATATCGGAATACACATCGTGTAATTGTTGTTCAATACTCTCTAGCGATAAATGCTCTACATGGTGGACGCCCGTCGTATTTTGGGCTACCACAGAGGTTACAACGGCCATGCCGTATACGTGGCGACTTTGGAAAGACTTCAAATCCGCCATAATACCAGCACCACCGCTAGGGTCGGTACCAGCAATTGTCAATGCAGTATGTAGTTTCATTATGCCTCCTTATGTAATAAATGACGACGAGATAAGATTTGTAATACTATGAAACCAATGCAAGCACCTGCCACAGAGCTCATGGAAAAAGACGTAATTAAAGTCAACAATGCCAAAGGTTTACCTAGTAGGAAATGGGCTATTGGATAACTCACGAGAGCACCGATAAGTCCGGTACCAATGATTTCACCAAGAGCGGCTGCCCATAGAGCGTTATATTTTTTATACAAATACGCAGATAACCAAGCACCGATCATACTGCCAGGGAAGGCTAGCGGAGAACCTAGTGCCAATACATTCCGTAAACAAGATGTACTAAAGGCAGCACCTACTGAAAATCTTGTCCCCACCACAACGGCTAAGATAACATTTATCATATGTTGAAACGGAAAAATACGAGCTGGTCCAACAGGAATTGATGTAGTAGATAACACTACGCCTAAGGCCACACATATGCTAGCAATAATCAGTTTTTTCATAATACCTCCAAACATATAAAAACAAGACCACTCCAAATGGAATGGTCTCGTAATAGTTTAGTATTATGTTTCACTCCACTTCCCTACGCCAGTATTATCTGGATCAGGTCTAGGGTTTTGAATGGTCAATCTCAGCTAAAGCACCCCTAGTGGCAATATATTTTTATACTCTAGTTATAACATTATTATACAATCTATGCAACAAAAGAATTGACGGTTTCCTATTATCCGCATATAATGAAGCCATAACGGGGTGCTCACAAGAGTGGGCTGAGAGTAAGCTAACGCTTTAACCCATAACCTGATTTGGATAATGCCAACGTAGGGAACATAGAGGATTAATAGCCGAGTTCCTATGAACTCGGCTTTTTCTATGACTTCCTGGCAAGGAGGACGTATGAAAGATGCACACATTACACAACCACAGTTTGCCATGATATGGTTCGGTGCTGCTCTATCTATAGCGGAAATTATGACAGGCACCTATCTGGCCCCCTTAGGGCTCACCCAAGGTCTATATGCTATCATATTGGGACATATCATCGGCGGTATATTACTCTTTGGAGCTGGTCTCATCGGTGGCCGTTTGCGGCAAGGCAGTATGAATACTACCGCCTTCAGCTTTGGCCCACTAGGGGCAAAAGGCTTTGCCTTTTTAAATATGCTTCAACTCATCGGCTGGACTAGTATCATGATCTACGATGCTATGCTAGCCTTACAAGAGCTAGCACCCCTGTCTCCTATGATTTGGACGATAGCTATCGGAGCGCTTGTCATCCTATGGCTTTTCATCGGCCTCCACAATACGGGCTATATTCAAGCCATCGTATCTGTGCTATTGCTAGGCCTCACCCTCTACATGGGCGCTCACATGATATCCCAGTGGCCTAGTGAAGCTAGCCTTCTAAGTAGCGGAAACATGAGTTTCATCGCTGCTCTTGAATTATCTATTGCCATGCCACTATCTTGGCTACCTCTCATCAGCGATTATACCCGTGAAAGCAAAAATCCTGTGTCCGCATCACTTACAAGTGCTACAGTCTACACTATAACAAGTATCGTTATGTACGCCTTAGGTCTTAGTGCTGCTATCTTTGGCGGTGGCGACTCCATCATTACAATCATGATGAATGCAGGACTTGGCCTTGCGGGCCTCATCGTTATCATCTTTTCTACCGTTACTACAACCTTTATGGACGCTTACTCTGCAGGCGTATCTAGCACGACTATCTATAACGGTGCATCTAGCAAAGGCATCGCCGTCATCGTTACTATGGTGGGTACTATTGCAGCTATTCTATATCCAATGGATGATATTACAGACTTCCTATATCTCATCGGCTCTGTATTTGCACCGATGATTGCCATCTTATTGGCGGACTACTTTATCAATCGCCAACCAGTACAAACAGTATCGGCTTATCTCGTACGAGGTCTTATTTGGGCCGTATCTGTTGGTTTATACCACTATATGTTACATAGTGAAAGCACAATAGGTGCTACATTACCAGCCTTTACAATGGCATTTGTCGTTACAGCTATCGTTGGATTTATAAGTAAAACAGCGCACATATCTACAGAAATTAAGTAGCATTAGCAAGTAACATCTATTATAAACGTACTAATTCAATGCTAAAGATTAAAGATAATAGTAAGTACACTGCTATCATTGCTATCAACTATCTAAAAAGAAAACACCTTCACAATCCACTAGTTACTGAACTATACATCTCAAAATTGTGTCCAGTTTTTGGCATGTAGTTCATAGGATTATGAAGGTGTTTTATGTATCTCTATTTAATTTTAAAGTATTTTATCACTGTATCAAAACCATACGATTTAAATGTTTATCATCATTCAGCAATCGTAATAAGCCCGTTTTCACAGGTCCAGTGTCTATCTCCTACGCTTTCTGCTTCGCTTTCATCATGGGTAACCCATACGCAAGGTACATCCCATTCACGGATGATAGATACGAGATCCTCACGAACTTGCTTTCTCAAGTTCCAATCGAGTGCAGATAATGGCTCATCGAGAAGCAACACAGTCGGTTTAGAGTAGAGCGCACGGCCTAATGCAACCCGTTGTTGCTCACCACCGGATAAACTACCTGCCTTTATATGTCTATATTTTTCAAGACCTAAGCGATTTAATAAACTATCGCACATATCCGGTGTGCCACGTTTACTATAGGTAACATTATGCTCTACAGATAGGTGAGGAAATACAATATTACCTTGTGGCATATAGCCTACTTGGCGTTCTTGAGCAGGCACCCAAAGTTTTTTATCTCGATCAACCCATGTCGTTTCATCACATTGAATGCGGCCAGTTGTGGGTTTTACGAGGCCCGCGATACATTTGATAAAGGTACTTTTACCACTACCAGACTGTCCTGTAAGCACAGTAATACCAGACGGCAGTGCCCCATCAGCTTTCACAGTCACAGAAGGTCTAGCTACAGTAAAGGAAAATGTAATCATAGAACCTCCTAATTATTATCTGTATGGCGGAACAAGGAACCTTTTGTAATAAGGTGAATCCCGCTCAGTAACGCCAATGTAAGAACACAAATATAAATAACGAGCTCAAAGGCATCCATGTACTGTCCCGCCTCTACATAGGAGTAGATAGCTAATGGCATAGTACGTGTTACCTTTGGAATATTACCAGCAATCAAGATGGTAGCACCAAACTCGCCCATGGCACGACAGAACGCCAAAATACTACCAGTTAAAATACCTTTCCATGCGAGCGGTACAGATATGGTGAAGAAAATACGTAACTCTGAAGCACCTAAGGTGCGCGCTACATCCTCCATATTATGATCTACGGACTGCAATGCAGAACGTACTGTTTGATAAAACAGTGGAAATGCAATAACAGAAGAGGCTATGACGGCACCGGAAGCTGCAAAAACGACACTCATGCCATGAGCTTCAAGCCAAGCCCCAAAGGCATAACCCGGTGTAAATACCATAAGCAGCGCAAAACCAACAACGACTGGCGGTAAAACAAGGGGCAACGTAATTAAAGCATCGAGAATGGCAATGCCGCCCCATTTACAGCGTTTCATCCAATAACAAGTTGCTAAGCCACTTAAAATAACTATAATAAGAGCAATACTTGCCACCCACAGCGATAACCAAAATGGACTCATGCTATCCCCCCTTTCTATTTAATAATGCTGAAATCATATATTTCCAGCTAGGACTAACAACAATAATATATATATTGTACCATAAGAAAACGCTAGCCATGAGAGCTAGCGTTTTACTCTTATTTAGAAGTGGAGAAACCGTATTTCTCTAATACTTTTTGTCCCTCTGGGCTCATTACATATTGGTAGAAATCTTTTGCCAATGCATTGTCATATTTTTTAATGATACCGATTGGATAGATAACTGGATCATGAGAATCTGCAGGTGTTACTGCGGAAATTTGAACGGCATCACCTGCCGCAATAGCATCAGTTTTATAGATAAAGCCTGCATCACCAGCACCTTGGCTAATAGATGCTGTTACTGCTTTTACGTCTTTAGCATATACTACATTTGGTTCAACTTGTTCCCAAACACCTAATTTTGTTAATACTTGTTTACCATAGTTACCAGCTGGCACTGTTTCAGGGTTTCCCAATACAATGCGTTTCACACTAGCAATTTGATTTAATTCAACTTTAGGTTGACCTTTTGGAACTACGAGAACGAGTTCATTTGTAACGAACGGTTTTACATCACTTACAAGGTCTTTTTCTTGTAACATTTTCATATTTTTTTCGTCAGCAGAGATGAATAAGCTAGCTGGTGCACCTTGTTCAATTTGTTGACGCAATGTGCCAGAACCAGCAAAGTTAATAACAATTTGATCATCTGCTAAATTATGGCTTTTTTTGTAAGCATCAGCCAGTTCTGTAAGAGCCCCTTTAAGACTAGCAGCTGCTTGTACAGTAATCTTTTCGGATGTACTCGGTTTAGCAGATTCGGTTGGTTTGCTTGCATCGTTACCACAGCCTACTAGAAAAGCAAGCATAAAAACGCTCATTAATACTAATAGAATTCGTTTCATAATTCCTCCTGTGCATCCCTTTGGACTCCACACTGTGAAAGCTATGGTTACTCACCGTAGAGACACCATCAAATAACAAACTAAAATATACGATATATTCACATTATACTATAAGTTTGTTCATTAAGATGTATGTAATAACTCACATTTTGTATATATATTTCTGATAGAAACCATAAGAAATCATAATGGATAAAACTTTTAAGCCCCAAATAATACATACTATGGTATCATAATATTATGATTAACTATGCTATATATTAATGAGAAACTCTAGGTGAGATGATGAATATATTCGAATTAATAGGCCATATATTTATGAACTCTATGGTTCCTATCTTCATGCTTATAGGCGTAGGCTTTATATTAGATAGAAAATTCAAACTAGATCTGTATACGCTGAGTAAACTAAACTTCTACATATTATTACCAACCTTTGTATTTAGGGCCATGTATGAAGCTAAATTTACATCCGGTACGTTAGAAATTGTATTTTGTGCACTAGTTGTACTCATACTGAACTCTATACTTTCAGGTGTGGTCGGCAAAATACAAGGTTATGATGTAGCAAAAATCGCCACATTAAAGAACTGCGTTATGTTTAACAATGTCGGCAATATGGGCATCGCCCTTGCTATCTTTGTTTTTACCAATGTGCCCTACGTCATCGATGGCGCAACCCCCTATGCTGATTTAGGTCTTGTCAGCGTTGTATCCATTATGATTATACAGACCATTACGAGTAACACCTATGGTTTCTATCAAGCTGGTGCTGGCCGATTGAGTACAAAAGATGCCTTAAACGTAGTGTTCCACATGCCTATGGTATACGCCATTCCTCTCGCTTTGATTTGTCAGCTCTTACCATTTGATTTACATGGCCTCTTCTTCTTTGCACCTCTTAAGATTTTTGCTAATGCCTTCGTTGGTGTTGCGATGATTGCCTTAGGGGTACAAATTAATAGAACACCATTAAACTTCTTTAAAGCCGATGTTATGCTCGCTACATCCTTACGACTCATCGTAAGTCCTCTTATCGCAGCAGTTATCACTATACTCTTTATTATGTTCTACGGCCCAATGCATCCTATAGCAGCACAGACTATAGTCATTACCTACAGTGTCCCAACAGCTATTAATATGGCTCTCATTGCTATCGAAATGAAAAACAATCCAGAGTACGCTACGCAAATTGTAATGGGTACAACCATACTATCAGCAGTAACCATGCCACTATTCATTACTATAGCCTATTACCTCTTCCCATTATATTAATACTAGTATACCTATACAAAAAGGAGCCGTATAAACGGCTCCTTTTCTTATGTTTTAAATTTATATATCTTTAGAAGATAGGTATATCATAACTATTGTTGTATATCCCTAATCGAGTTAAACAAATAGTATGTAATACAGATATATAACTATTGATGAGATACGTGTTCCATACCCATTCTTACTAGACCTTCTACATGATCATCGTTTAGAGAGTAGTATGCAGTTTTTCCTTCCTTACGATAGGTTACAAGGCGTGCTTGACGTAATACACGTAGTTGGTGTGAAATAGCAGATTGACCCATTCCCATTGTTTCTGCAATATGATTAACACACATTTCATTTTCTAATAATAATTCTACTATTTTAAGGCGTGTAGGATCTCCCAAGATTTTAAACAGTTCTGCTAGCTTTAGCAATGATTCTTGTTTGTCGCTCATATAATCCCCCATATCTTAAATCACTATTCATGTTTATGTATCATTCTTATATTACTTATGTTCTTACTCATTTGTAACCCCGTGGGCATACATATAAATATTATATCATTTTTATTATATTAAAAAAGAGACTTTGTTTAAACAAAGTCTCTTTTATATCATATCTATACAGGATATGAATTATTTAATGATTAATACAGGGCAAGTGGAGTGACTAGTTACATAGCTACTTACGCTACCCATGAACAAGCCTTTCAATGGACCAAGGCCACGGCTACCCATTACGATAAGATCAGCATTGTATTTTTTAGCTACTGCTAACAATGCAGGACCAGGGGAGCCAACTTCGAATACGCTTTTAACTTTTACGCCTGTAGGAATTTCTTTCACTACATCGTTAAGAATTTCTTTACCAGTTTCTTCCATATCTTCTGCAATTTGTTCAGATACGTAACCACCGGAAATTGGTGTTTGATCGAAATTGGAAATAGCAGACACGATATTTGCAACGTGAACAACAATCAATTCAGCATGGTTGCGGTCCGCTACAGCGAGAGCATGTTCCAACGCACGTTTAGCATTTTCAGAACCATCAGTAGGTACGACAATAGTTTTGTAGGTAACCATAATAACCCCTCCTATTTCTAATCCCTCAAAGGGGATATGATCAAAGATCGTTTAGCCTATATTATTATATTCTAGACCATCAAGGAAAACTCCTCTTTTTCTAGAGGATTTCTTTTATTATAGCACAAATTATACAGAATTATACAAATAAAAGAATATTATGTGTATATTACAACACTTGTGAAGATTGGTTCGTATTCAATGTAGTAGTCAACTTAAATCCATCGAGCACATCGATAAGCTCTGGTGTGCTAAGGCTTGTGCCTGCTGGGCCAATCATACGAGCCACAGCTACATTGCCTTCATTACCTAAGATAATAGTAGCTGCGAAGGATACCGGTGCCGCTGCGGATGTATCAGCTGTATTAGGATTCTTCATATGACCTGCCAAGTAGAACATAACATTACCATCAATAATATGTGTTTCATAACGAGTGATGGTTGCCTTATTCACCTCAACCAATTGTTTAAGATAGTAATCACCTAGCATTTGTTTGCCCATCATCGTAGGCATGCCTGTGCTAACTGCTTGTACTGGAATTGTAAAAGATTCAATATCAAGGCGTATATTATGCTTAGTGAAAGCAATTTTCCCCTTTTCATTAAGACGGGTAAATCCTTTTGGATAATTAAATTTGATGCCTTCATCTACGCTAATGTCACTAGTGCCAGAGATAAATTGTTTAACACCTTTAATCGTACTAGAACCAGTTTTATTTAATAATTCAAAGGACGGAATCGTATGTTCCATCAAACCTTGTTCCATAAACTCCCCTTGAATAGGAGCATAAGTACTAGCTAAATTATAGCGATGTGTTGGGTCCTTATCCATGATGAATTCCGCTTCAAATACGGATTGAACAGGCTCTGTAGAGGTCATTTCAGCATACGATTTTGGTGTCGTCTTATCCCAACGCGCTGATATAGCCCCTTTCTTGTTAAAGAAGCCACCAACAATATCATTATTTTCAAAGGCATTACTATGTTGACGCCAAATGCTCAAGTATTCTTCATCAGACATGCCCTTGATTGGCACACCATACCAAGTCGTATTCCATTCTTTTTGAGATACCCCGTCTTGCGGTGTATTATTGCGCTTTGTGAAAGACACTGTATAGGAATCATCTTGAGTTGGACCGGCTAAGTTGAAAGAATAGCCTTGAATATGCTCACTTTCACTGCGCACATCCATATCCAGTTTAACACCATCTGCTACACGCCAAGGAAGCGTAAAGGTATAGCCATTTTTATAATCCTTAACCACTGTATTCATCGTAGTAGCATAGGACTTATATTGTTCTGGCAAGATAGATACAGAGTCTTTTTGTGAGTCTACAATAGCTATTGGTGTGCTAGGTGTCCCCTGCAAACCTTCCGCCATAATAGAGGTCGTGCCCATAGCCATTACAGCTAATGTAGCGGCAATAAAACGTAACTTCATAAGACCTCCTATAACATATTCTCCAAGAACGCTTTCGTTCTATCGTTCTGTGGATTATTGAAAATTTGCTCTGGTGTGCCTTCCTCTTGGATGACACCGTCGGCCATGAAGATGACACGGTCAGATACTTCACGAGCAAAGTTCATTTCATGAGTTACGATAATCATCGTCATGTGATCATCAGCCAACTGTTTAATAGTCTTTAGAACCTCACCTGTTAACTCTGGGTCAAGAGCAGATGTTGGTTCATCAAAGAGCATAATTTCTGGATTCATCGCCAATGCACGAGCGATGGCCACACGTTGTTGTTGGCCCCCAGATAAACGGGATGGATACATATCCCGCTTTTCCCATAGGCCAACTTTATTAAGTAATCGCTCTGCAATCGGTAAAATCTCATCATCTTTCATACCTTTTACCATACGCGGTGCAATCATAATATTATCAAGTACCGTCATATGAGGGAATAAATTGAAAGATTGGAACACCATACCCATGCGTAATAGCAAGTCATGTTGTGTTTCTTGGCTTGCATAGTTTACAGTGCCATTAGCATCAGTGCTAGCAAGAACAGTGCCATCTACAGTAATAGAACCACCGTCGATAGTCTCTAATTGACCTAAACAGCGCAAGAATGTAGATTTACCAGACCCAGAAGGACCGATAATAGAAACGATTTCCCCTCTATTCATTTTGAGCGATACATCGCGCAATACAGTTTGATTGTTAAAGCGTTTTTCAATACGCTCCATATTTACAAATGTCATAAGTACCTCTTAAATCGTCGCATCCTTTTATCTAAACATACTAATCATTGAGTATTAGTCCACTATATGAACAATAATTGGATGTAAAATACGACAAGCAACTACAGAATAGATTAATCTTCGTATACAGCAAATCTTCTTTCTAAGTAGTTGAAGATATTTGTCAAAATAAAGGTAAAGATCAAGTAGAACAAAGCTGCCACCAAGAAGGCAGAGATGTCAAAGTCACGTTGTACGATAGATTTTGTAATACGCAAGATATCGTTCATAGCCAATACGTATACGAGAGAAGTATCTTTCAACAAGTTAATTGTCTCATTCGCAAGCGGAGGCAATACGCGTTTAAACATTTGTGGCAAGATGATCTTACGCATCGTTTGGGCATAAGTAAATCCAAGAACCTTTGCCCCTTCGTACTGACCACGAGAGATGGATTGAATACCACCGCGGAAAATTTCACATAAATACGCTGCGTAGTTTAATACGAATGTAAGCACCGCTGCTGTAGCATCATCCATTTGGACAGCACCATCTGTAATGATAGGTAATGCATAATAGACGAATAAAATTTGAAGCATTAGTGGTGTACCGCGCATCAAATATACGAAAGCTTCAACGATTTTGTCGAGCACTGTAAATTTAGATAAACGTACCAAAGCAAGTAGAATACCACCAGGAATGGATAAGATCCATACAATACAGAATAGCGATACGGTTACCTTCAAACCATCAGCAATGGTTGGGATAATCTGCAATAAATAATCTAACATGGAATACTCCTTCAAAACACGACTAGAGAAGAGGCATCTGGCCTCTTCTCTAGTGTACATTTCGTTCTTTAATTATCTGTTGTACAAACTGACCATAGTACTATTAGTATATCACGAATTGTACTATTTAGCATCGCTCTTATCTAGGTCTGCGCTAGAGCCCAACCATTTTTCAACGATTTTATCAGCAGTACCATCTTTTTTCATTTCAGCTAAGATACCATTGATTTTATCACGCAATGCAGTGTCATCTTTACGGAAGCCAACAGCGAAGTTATCAACACCGTAATCTGTACCTTCTACGATTTTGTATTTACCAGGTTCTTTTGTCATGAGGTAACGAGCGATAACACCATCTGCGATAACTGCATCAACACGTCCAATACCAAGATCCATGAAAGCACTTACAAAATCAGCATAAGATTTAGTTTCTTTCACAGTTTTACCGCTTGGATCGTTTTGCAATGCAGATTCACCAGTACTTGCTTGTTGAACACCTACTACTTTGCCTGCAAGATCTGCTTTAGATTTAATGGATTCATCTTCATTACGAACAACGATGTATTGTTTATCCTTCATATATGTGTTGGAGAACAAAATATTCTTCTCACGTTCAGGAGAAACTGTTAAGCCATTCCATAAAGCGTCGATTTTTTTAGATTTCAACTCAGCTTCTTTACTAGACCAGTCGATAGCTTTGAATTCCACATCCATGCCAGCGCGTTTAGCTGCTTCTTTAGCCATATCGATATCAAGACCTACGATTTCGCCTTTATCATCTTTAAAGCCCATTGGAGGGAAGCTATCATCTAAGCCGATAACGATTTTTTTAGGTAATTCTTTATTAGCCGTTTTAGTATCACTACCACAACCCGTTACAAATACCATCATAGATACTGCTGCAAGGCCAACGGCCATTATCTTTTTCCAATTCATAACTATCCTCCACGGTGTATTACACCTTTAACTACTTGCTAATATATGCTGTACAGAACTCATGTCTGTACCCGATGATTGTATTATACTTTAGTTCATTAAAGTTGTAAATAGCTAATTTGATGAATTTTAGAATTTTTTAGTTCTCTCATGGTTCATACAGGATTATAGTACTAAATCCTTTGTATATACGCATACATTATGTATCTGAATGCTTATGAATCGCTTCAATCATGGCCATTTTGTCTTTATACCCTACCTGTGCGAGATCTAATGGTATTACATAAATCCCACCATGACCATTCATAGCCTGCAACTCACGCCAACCTTCAGTAAATCCAATGATATGCTCATAATCGACAAAGACAAAATATTCATCGCCATGAAAGAGGCTGTGAAAGTATTCCTTCACAGAAAAAGGCCTTCGCTTTAACACGAGGCCCTTTTCACAGATAAATGCTTGACTTTCACCTAATCTATGAAGGGTCCACAATATTACGAGTAACAACAGATAATACCATATACGCTCAGCCCAATCGGAGGGCATATATTTTACAATTAAAGCGCAAACCAATAAACCGATGATACGACCGGCCCACTGAATTCCACGATGTATTTCTAAGCTCTGTTGTACGGTACCTGATGAAAAGCGTTCCATCGCCTCTTGTTTCGTCATGGCTTACCTCACAAATTGAAAGTCTACTATATGATTTTATTTACGGCACAAGCCCATAGCCTGCTCTACTTTACGATACATTTGACTTGCTTTAGCATGAGCCTTAGCAGCACCTTCATCGAGAATAACATCGAGTTCAGGGCTTGTAATCAACTCATTGTAACGTTGTTGAATTGGCTCAAGAGTTGCCACCAATAGGTCTGCGATATCGGATTTGAAGACACCATAACCTTTACCGGCATACATTTCTTCAATAGCTTCATAGCTGTCTTTTGTGATAGCACGGTAAATACCCATCAAGTTAGAAATGCCAGGTTTGTTTTCTTTATCATAACGCACCGCGTTATCAGAGTCAGTTTGAGCGCGTTTCAATTTTTTCACGATCAAGTCTGGTGCATCCAAAAGACGAATTGTAGCATTTTGGTTATCATCAGATTTACTCATTTTCTTAGTTGGCTCTTGTAAGCTCATAACGCGAGCACCACCTTCGCCTACCTTGATATCAGGTACTACGAAAGTTTCGCCAAATCTACGGTTAAAACGCTCTGCCAAATTACGAGTCAACTCAAGATGTTGTTTTTGGTCCTCACCTACTGGAACATAGTTAGTACCATATAACAAAATATCTGCCGCCATCAATGGTGGATACGTAAGCAACGCTGTAGGGATAGAGTCACCTTGCTTTTGAGACTTATCTTTGTACTGTGTCATACGCTCTAATTCGCCAACATAGCTGATAGATTGCATAACCCAACCGAGTTTAACATGCTCAGGCACTTCGGATTGCACAAATAATGTTACCTTTTTAGGATCGAGGCCAACAGCGAGGTATAACGCAGCCAAATTACGAGTATTTTGGAATAACTCTTTTGGATCTTGCGGTACAGTGATCGCATGTTGGTTAACGATGCAATAATAACATTCATCAGTATCTTGATACTCTAAGAAATTACGTAAAGCCCCCAAATAGTTGCCAAGTGTTAATTCCCCACTTGGTTGGATGCCGGAAAATATAACTGCCATAATAGTCTCCCTATATTGAAATAAACCAACAGTGCCGAAGCACTGTTGGTTATATATATTATTCTACGGTTACAGATTTAGCCAAGTTACGTGGTTTATCTACATCTGCGCCGCGTGTAATCGCTGCGTAGTACGCCAATAATTGCAATGGTACAACCGCAAGGATTGGAGCGATGAATTTATTTGCACGAGGCACATAGATTGTATGGTCTACGTGTTTAGATAATTCTTCGTCACCTTTCATACCAATACCGATTACAACAGCTTCACGAGCTTTTACTTCACGGATGTTGCTGATCATCTTATCGTACACATCTTCTTGTGTAGCCAATGCGATAACAGGTACGCCTTCTTCAATAAGAGCCAATGTACCATGTTTCAACTCACCACCAGCATATGCTTCAGCATGGATGTAAGAAATTTCTTTCAATTTCAAAGCACCTTCCATCGCTACTGCGTAGTCGATAGCACGGCCCAAGAAGAACGCATCAGATTTGAAGCCATAATGTTTTGCAAAGGCTTTCATATCTTCGTCTACTTCAAAGATTTCATGAATCAATGTAGGCAAGCTTTTAACACCACAAAGGATTTCTGCGCCTAAAGCCGGATCCATTTTACCATTCAATTGGCCAAGGTATACAGCGAACAACAAACCTGCTACTAATTGAGTAGTATACGCTTTTGTAGACGCCACAGAGATTTCAGGACCTGCCCACGTATATACAGTGTTATCTGCTTCACGGGAAATACTGGAACCTACTACGTTTGTAATTGCCAAGGATTTAGCGCCATGACGTTTAGCCTCTTTCAAAGCAGCCAATGTATCGGATGTTTCACCAGATTGACTGATAACGATACATAATGTTTTATCATCAGTCAACGGATTGCTATAACGATACTCAGATGCGATTTCCACATTTACAGGAATGCGCGCCAAGTTTTCAATATATTGTTTTGTTACAAGACCTGCATGGTATGCAGTACCACATGCAACGATGAGGATTTTATTGAAAGCTGCTACATCGTCAGCTGTCCAGTTCAATTCCTCAAAGTGTACAGTTTTACCATCTTCGGAGATGTGTGTACCAAATGTATCGCGAACTGCTTTAGGTTGGTCATGAATTTCTTTCAACATGAAGTGTTCATAACCACCTTTTTCAGCAGCCTCTGCATTCCAGCTTACGTGGAATACTTCTTTATCAATAGCATTACCTTCACGGTCAAATACGGATACATTATCACGAGTTACGATAGCTAATTCACCATCGCTCAAGATGTATGTATCACGTGTGTAGTTAATAATTGCTGGAATATCGGAGGCAACGAAGTTTTCGCCTTTGCCAAGACCGATAACCAATGGATTTTCTTTTTTAGTACAAATGATTTTGTCTGGCTCATCAGCACAGATGATTTCAAGAGCATACGCACCGTCAACACGAGCGAGCATGCGGCGTACAGTACTTACGAAATCGCCATCGTACATATCCTCTAATAAATGAGCTACTACTTCTGTATCAGTTTCAGATTTGAAATGGTACCCTTTTTCGATGAGCTCTTCTTTTAAAGGCATGTAGTTTTCAATGATACCGTTGTGAACAACAGCAAATTTACCATCTTCAGAGGAGTGAGGATGGGCGTTCATATCGGATGGACGACCATGAGTAGCCCAACGCGTATGACCAATACCTACAGTTCCTTCATTAGGATCTGCTTTTACAATCGCCTCAAGATTAGCTAGACGGCCAACCTTTTTTTGAATTTTGATTGCATTTTCAGCACCAATAATAGCGATGCCTGCAGAGTCATAACCACGGTATTCTAATTTCGCCATACCGTCCAATAAAAAATCAGATGCTTGATTAAAGCCAATGTATCCTACGATACCGCACATAAATATATCCTCCTATAACTGGGGGTATTCTAGCCCCAGCCAACAACTAAGGCTAACAAATTAATGTTCTAGATTAATGTTCTAGATTAATGTTTCAATTATGTATTAATTATTACTTTAATACAATTCATTCAGATACACTTTGTCTCCATTGTTACCAATGGGCTTTTTAGTATCTGTTACGACATGAATGTGCCGGAAGAGCATCCGCTGATTATTCGATCACTCTTCACCTCGTCTACCCTAACGACTGCCTTCGCGGGTACTTGCGCTATTCGCCTTTACGAATTCGGATCTCCTTTCTATGATATACGGCAGAATTAGTACAAACATGTACTGAACACTATTATACTAAAAAAATCGATAAGATGTAAACTATCTCAGACAGGTCATAAGCAATAAAAAAGATTTTTTCTATACTTCACGGTATTTTCATTGTAAGAAATTATACTGCTATCAATCTAAATTTTACGCAATTAGATTTTGTTATATTCCCAAAATATATTTATAGAATTTGGAGATGATTATTATGAATAAAACAACTATAAAAAAGAAACATTCAACACATAAAAATAATATACAATACAGAAAATTACGTCGTTGGGTTCTACCCGCAGTATTAGGTGCAGCTCTTTCCACCTTGGCAATGCTTCCAACCTTTGCAGCAGAAACACAAACGAATGCTAACGTAGCTACTGTAACTACAACAGCACCATCTGCACAAGGAAGCACTCCACAAAACAGTGCTCCTCATGGCAAACCACCTGCGGGGCAACCACCAACAGCGCCTCCAAATGGACATCAAAACGGAGCCCCTCCTGCAGATATGCAAAATGGAGCACCTGGTGGCATGGCACCACAAGCCGAAGTAGATCCTAGTACTTTCACAGCCACAACTGTAGTAAGCGAAAATAAATCGATGGCTCACGAATTGATTGCCAATACAACAGCTGATCAAAATGCTTTCATCGGTAAAAATAAGGCAGTCGTAAATATTGAAAATAGCGTATTCGATAAAACAGGCAATACTACAAGCGATGACAATAGTAATTTCCGAGGGCAAAACGCCGTAGTTTTAGGTATTGATGGTAGCCAAATCAATATTAAAGGTAGCAATATTACATCTAACTCTAATGGTTCCAATGCGGTCTTTGCTACCGGTGAAGGCTCTGTTATCAATGTAGAGAATACTAATATTCACACTAAAAGCGATTCCTCTCGTGGTCTAGATGCTACGTACAAAGGCACAGTAAATGGCAAAAATCTAACGATCACTACTGAAGGTGCTCACTCTGCGACCCTTGCTACAGACCGTGGCGAAGGTACGATTACTGCAGAAGCTGCTAAACTGACAACCTCTGGTGCAGGCAGCCCTGTTATCTATTCAACTGGTAATATTACAGCTAACAATGTGAATGGCGTAGCTAATAACAGTGAAATTGGCGTTGTAGAAGGCAAAAACTCCATTACCCTTACAAACTCAAACGTAACTGGCTACAAAGATAATGGTTTCATGCTCTACCAAAGCTTCTCCGGTGATGCTGAAAGCGGTATTGCACGCCTTAAAGCAGAAAATAACACGCTCACAACACACTCCACAGGTGCATTCATCTATGTAAACAACACCACTGCTGAAGTAGACCTTACAAGCAATACAATCTTAATGCCAAATACTACGACTCTAGTAAAAGCAGCAGCTGACTCCCGTTGGGGCAATACTGGTGAAAACGGCGGTCACCTCACACTCCGTGCATCCAACCAAGCACTAAGCGGTAACATCGTAGCTGACTCCATCAGTACCATCGCACTAGACATGACAAATGGATCTAGCCTTGTTGGAGCTATCAACACTGACAACACAGCGAAAGAAGCTACAGTAAAACTCAGCAAAGACTCTAGCTGGACACTTACTGGCGATAGCTATGTAAAATCCTTAACTAACGAAGACACAACAAGCAGTAACATTCACTTGAATGGATACAAACTAGTTGTAGCTGATAAATAATGATAAAAACACTACTTTGAATCTTACAATTCAAAGTAGTGTTTTCTTTTTGTAATCAAAATTATATAATCCTTCAGAGATAATGCTTTTTAAAATTCATCACATTTAAATTAGCGTAATTCATCGCATTTAAATTAGAGTACTAGAAGTTATGAGTTAGACAATCTATCAAATAACAGCCATATAGGGGCCACAATTTTAGTTTCACCGTAGGTTTGAAGTTTTCATGTTTAATCTTATGTACCATGGTACTTAAAGCTTCTAGATCATCTTCCCAGCTTTGGATATAACTTTGCTTTTCCTCTTCACTATCAAAGTCTTCGTCCGTTTTTGCATCTTCAATACATGCCAATATTTCTGTTCGTTGTTTGTTCACTTCATGATAGAACTGGTCATGTTGATTCATAATCCAAAGACCAAAGTAGTAAGGGCCATCACTTAAACCACAGTACTCTTTAGCCTTTTCACATTCTTCTAAGAATAGACCGTACTCATCTAATATATAATAGGCGTCAATGATATCAAACTCACTAATATCATCGTTATTTAAATGATATGCTGGATCTACTCCAATCTTAATTTGCTTCAAACAATTGAGGGCTTGCTTCTTATTACTTAAATACACATCACAATAAGCTATACACAACAATAACCGCATTCTATTTGGGTAATCTTTTAATAACTCTTCAAAGTTAGTCTTTGCTTTATCATATTCCTTACATTCAAATAAACATACAGCACGACCAAAATTCATTTCATAATCGTTGGCTACGGTTACCCCTTTTTCAAAGGTATGTAAACTTTTAGTTAAAGCCTCTATCGATCCATTATCTTCGTAAGCTGAAAAATGATATAATGCCAAACCTCTATAAGTCTCTATATATGGAGAATGTAACTTTTCAGCTTTTACTAAATAGTTACATGCCTCTATCTCCCCATTATGATAAAAAGCCAAATTAGTGTAAACTCTTGCTTTGTCCGTATCACTCAGTTCATCACTGTACATTTCAAGGAAATCTTCCAATAGTTGAATTGAATTTTCCTCATGCCATAACACCTGTTCAACAGTGGCTAAAGCACAAACAACATCTACGTTATTGGGATACTCACACATTAAAGAAATTAAATACACTCTAAAACGCTCTGCATATTGCTGCAATACATCAGAATTACTAAATATAGACACGTTATATGCAGCTTCATATTCTGTTTTAAGATTTTCCCAATATTCTTTTATAGCAAGCTTCATATTATACCTTTACTATCGAATATATTTTAGATTATATGGCTATAATTATACCAGAAATAACTCTTATGAGTAGAGATGGTTCAGTGTAGAAATATCCGCGCGATAGAGTGGTTCCATTCGGTAATCATCCTAAATAAATATAAAATAAATGCCCTCCTATATATGTTCTTGCAGCGACTTTACGTAGGATGGAGCAAAGGGACATATATAGGAGGGTATACCTTTAATATAAAAGTTGTTAAATAGAATTAGTTCTCACAAGAACAGTAGGTTTAATCTTAGTAAAGATGGTTCCTCGCTGTGGGTTTACTCCTTTTATTCCGCCAATCCTTGTTCTCTACCAATAATATCAGCGATTTCTTGGCATAGTGCTTGTAGTTCTTCTTGGTTAGGGCCTTCAGCCATTACGCGAATGAGTGGTTCTGTACCAGATGCCCGTACTAAAACGCGGCCTTCATCACCAAGTTCACCTTCTGCTGTTACGATAGCAGCTTTGATAATATCATTATCTTCCCAACCTGTTTTTGTAGCAACGCGAACGTTTACTAACACTTGTGGGTATTTCGTCATGATGCTAGCGAGCTCAGAAAGTGGTTGGTTTTTCTCTTTCATAAGAGCCGCTACTTGAACAGCTGTTAACATGCCATCACCAGTTGTATTGTGATCTAAGAAGATTACGTGACCAGATTGTTCACCGCCAACGGAGAGGTCATGTTCACGCATGTATTCCAATACATAGCGATCACCAACAGCAGTAGAAACTGTTTTCATACCGAGCTCTTCTGCCGCTTTATGGAACCCAATATTACTCATAACAGTGCCAACTACTGTATCGCCTTTAAGTTTGCCTTCTTCTTTTAATTTAAGAGCACATAATAGCATGATTTGGTCACCATCAAGAACTTGACCTTTTTCATCTACCAACAAGCAACGGTCCGCATCACCATCGTTAGCGATACCAAGGTCTGCATTGTGTTGTTGTACAGCTACTTGTAAGCCTTCGATATGTGTAGAACCACAGTGATGATTGATATTCAAGCCATCTGGATTTACGTTGATATTGATTACTTTAGCACCAAGACCAGATAAAATTTCAGGACCTACGCTAGATGCAGCACCGTTCGCACCATCATATACAATAGTCAAACCTTCAAGGGATGTATCGATTGTGTGACGAACAAAGTGAGCGTAGAAATGAGCTAAATTGCTATTGTACTCAATTGTACCGATGCCATCACCTGTTGGACGTGGCAATTCATTATCTGCACTTTGACGAACATATTGTTCTAATTGATCTTCTACTTCATCTGGCAATTTATAGCCATTACCATCAAAGAATTTAATGCCATTATCAGGATATGGATTGTGAGATGCAGAAATAACGGCACCTGCATCAAAGCCTTGTTGACGTACAAGGTAAGCTACTGCTGGAGTTGGGATAACACCGGCAATGACAACATTACCACCAACAGAGCAGATACCGGATGCTAAAGCACTTTCAAGCATAGAGCCAGAAATACGTGTATCACGACCAATCAAGAATGTTGGATGTTCTTTTTCTTTACCAAAATATGTAGCCGCTGCACGGCCTAAATGATAGGCTAATTCAGGTGTTAAAAATTCATTAACAACACCACGTACACCATCTGTACCAAATAAACGAGCCATAATTATCCTCCTCTAGGGATTGTGAAAATCACAAGTCCTCATATATTCACTGTTGTGTATTATATCACAATATATACACTACACATATATACAATACAGATATACTATTTTACAGTACCAAAATGAACCTATACTGTAGTTTACTTTACAATACATTTACTACTAACTAGTTAGGTTTTGCATATTTTGCCATGCATATAATGGCAGTTTCTGCCCCATCGAGTGCTGCGCTCATAATACCGCCAGCATAGCCTGCACCTTCCCCCATAGGATAAAATCCACCTACAGTTGGAGAAATACGTTCTTCATTACGCCCCATGCGAAGCGGCGCAGAGGTGCGTGTTTCAACGCCCGTCATGCATACCGCAGGATCATCAAATCCATGAATGCGTCGTCCCCAATACGGCAATGCCCGTTCCAGCACGGACGTTACGAATGGTGGCAAGCAATCATGTAAATCGCAATTTACTACACCTGGTTCATAGCTATATGTGCTATCTTGTACACTTGGTGCTTGTGAAAGCCCCAAAAACTGGCCTACGGTCTGAGCTGGTGCATGGAAGTTAGAGCCACCTAATTCATAAGCTTTACGCTCCCATTCACGTTGGAATGCTACACCATCGAGTGGATGGTTACCAAAGTCATCAGGCCCTACATTAACTACGATAGCACTATTCGCAACACCGCTATCACGAGCATATAAACTCATGCCATTAACAACAACGCCCCCATTTTCGGACGCTGATGCTACAACTTGACCACCTGGACACATGCAGAAGCTATACGCTGTACGGCCTGTTTCTTTATCGTGGTACACAAGGGAGTATTCTGCGGCACCAAGGCCCAAGCTGGATGGTTCTACACCATATTGGGACTCGTCAATAACAGCTTGATCGTGCTCTATTCGAACACCAATAGCAAATGGTTTTGCCGTCATTTCTACATTGCGTTTATGTAACATTTCGTACGTATCGCGTGCACTATGACCTACACCAGAAAGGACAACCGTCGTATCAATGCGTTCGTTACCGTTAACTTCAACACCAACGATGCGGTCATTTTCAATAAACAAATCAGTTACTTTGGCACCGAATCTAACCTCACCACCCCATTCGATGATGCGTTCACGCATAGCTTTTACCATGGTGCGCAACTTATCTGTACCTACGTGAGGTTTATGTTTATATAAGATTTCTTCAGGTGCTCCAAATTCAACAAAGTATTTGGAGATTTCATGCAATCTTGGATGTGTAACGCGAGTTGTCAGTTTGCCATCAGAGAAGGTACCTGCACCACCCTCGCCAAATTGTACATTAGATTCAGGCTTGAATACGCCCTCCTTCCAAAACGTTTCTACATCTTGGCTACGAGTATCAACGTCTTGACCTCGTTCAAGAACGATTGGACGATACCCTTCACGAGCTAAATAAAAGGCAGCTAGCATCCCAGCCGGACCAAAGCCCATCACTACAGGACGATGTGCTAAAGGTACATTACCATAAACAATAGGTTCTGGATCCTCTGGAGTAAATACAGATACATCCTTTTGTTTACCTAGTTTTTTCATGATTTGAGTTTCCTTATGAACCTCAACAAACAAGGTATACACAAACACGATATTCGGTTTTTTACGAGCATCTACAGCGCGTCGTACAACGTGAATCGTTTCAATAGCGCCTCGCAATTGGGGATATTTCTTTTCTACAATATCCTTTATATCCGACTTGACCGTAACGGCCACGCGGAGATTTATTATTCTAATCATATCTTTCCTTATTTAAACTATCCTTTTAGGTTAGCAAATTTCTTTCTTATTTGACCTAAATCCTTCAAATTGAACCTACTAGAAATTGGTCATACAATATTATTATACAATATTACTGTAAAAGCTAATACATAATAAACAGAGTATCCCAATAAAGCATTAAAATAGACCCTAATAGAGTTTAATCTTATCCTCTATTAGGGTCTTATTTTTAATTTAGGTTTTTAGTAATAACAATTTTAAAAACTACTATTATCTCTTTAATCTCATGAACTACGTAGTTTTCTTTTGTATATCTACCTTAACATGTACCGTTGTAACATTACTATTAACACCGCTTGGCAATACTAAGTTGTAATTACCTTGAATGTCCTTCGTTGCACCGGTAAGATCAATGGGTTCTGTTTGAATTTCTGAAACAGAGTCAATCATTTCTTCTCGACCAGTCACAGTTAATTGAGTTGGTGTAACGGATATAGACTTAACTTCATACCCATCAGCTACCGTTCCCGCCGTTGGTACTGTAATGGGAACGGCTTTATCTTTACGCAATAAGTTTAGTTCATATTGAGCTTGACCTTGGCTCGGATTGATGTGTACATCTAATACATTACCAGATATATCCCAGGCTTCTAACGTACTAACAGCACTAAAGTTCTTGGTTTGACCAGCGATATTGACCTTCATAACAACCTTATTTACAGCGTTAACAAGCTGTTTACGTCCAGATACAGTTACCTCTTTCGGTACAATGGTTACTGACTTGAGAGCGACATCGTCGGAGAACTTACCAATTGGTACAATTTCAACCGGTATTTTCCTCTCTGCATATTCGTCTACATTAATTGTTATAGTTTCAGGCTTAACCTCAACAAGGCTCATCCCCGCTGGCGGTGTAAATCCAATGGTTACATTATTTTGACCTGGTTTCACACCAGATGCATCAATATATGCACGAAGATTATCTGCCTTTATAGACATAATCATATCTCGAGGGCCCGAAAGGACAATGCGTGCTACATCAGGTGCATCTTCTATAATATAATGTGAATCAAGATTTTGGACTTGAACAGGTACTGTATAGGTTACCTCCATCACAGGGTTCTGATCTCGCATGATAAAGAACCACATGACGATAGCCGCTAGCAATGATAACAACTTAGCTGGCCAATTGCGTTTCAAATGTATCATCATTTTTTTGCCCCCCATTTCCACATACCAGTAATGGTTTGACGAGGGCGTTCCATAAATGTACGCAACGCTTCTTTAATTTGATCTTCCGGTAAATGGCGATAAATATGACCGCCATAGGCGTAGGAAATTGTCCCCGTTTCCTCACTGACTACAACAACGACAGCATCAGTTTGTTCAGACAAACCGATGGCTGCACGGTGACGTGTACCAAGTTCAGTACTCAATGTACGATCCTCAGTTAGTGGCAACAAACACCCTGCTGCACGAATACGTCCATCGCGGATGATCAGCGCCCCATCATGAAGTGGTGTACTAGGAACAAAAATATTTTTAATTAGTTCACGGCTCAACACAGCATCAATTAAAATGCCTGTATCAACGAAGTCATTGAGGCCCACTTCACGTTCAAAAACGATGAGTGCCCCAGTATGCTCACGAGACATAACGCGAGCCGCCGCCATCACTTCATTGATAGCCATATCCATTTCCTCTTCGTTGACATTCTGCGCCTTACTGAAAATTCGACCACGGCCCAATTGTTCTAACGCACGACGCAATTCTGGTTGGAATACTACAGGTAATGCGAAAAGAAGAACGGTCATACTTTGTTGCAAAATCCAATTGATAACATATAGATTCAGCAAATGACTCAATAAATTTAGAATTGCTAGCATAACGAGACCCTTTAAAAGAGCAACGGCCCGTGTATCTTTAAGCAATTTATATAAGTAATAAATACCTACGGCAACGATTAAGATATCAGCAATATCAAGAAGCCTAAAGGTATGTATAAGTGCGTCAATATGCATAAAATAGCTCCTTATACCAAAAATAAGGTACAGCCAAATCTTTGACTGTACCTTATATTTTAACTCATTTTGAAAGTACTGTAAATTTAGAAACAGCCCCTCCATGAGATTTTTGTCATATTAACCTATATTAATTTATAAATACAGATATCATATATATGCATTTCAATGAAATTTGCTTGAAACCTTAGATATTTTGTGTTTCAATCCACACATCCATTTGACCGCCGCAAACCATACCTTCTTTGACAGCTACATCATCATCGAGTAAAACGTCGATTCGACGGTGTGCTTCTTTTTTATTCAAAGAATCAACTGCACTGAGACGAATTTCATTTTCTGCTCGGCCACCACCGATAGTGCCAAAGATGGACCCATCAGGGAATACAACCATAGAAGTACCTGCTTTACGAGGTGTAGATCCACGAGTATACAAAATAGTAGCAACAGCTAATGTTTCGTTTTTACGTTCACTAAGATATTCAATAAACTCACGATTCATGGCTCACTCTACCTTTCCGCAATGAGCCGCCTTTTTTACCACGCACCACTGCCAAATATTCACTAACAATAGATAATGCAATCTCTTCTGGTGTTTGTGCACCAAGATCTAGACCGATTGGTGCATATACCATATCTAACTCCTCTTGCGTCCAACCTTGCTCACGCAACACCTCAAATGCATAATGAATGCGCTTTTGACTGCCCATAACACCCATATAGGTTGGCAAGTAGTTGCGCAATTGTTCTAAACATACATTGTCATACTCATGAGCACGAGTAACAATGATAAAACCATTATACTCATCAAGAGGTAGATCATTTTTAAAGTTTTCTAACGGCAAGCATTTACGAGTTACTCGTTCGTCAAAGAATTCAGGAACTACATATTCTGGACGGTCATCTACAACAGTAACACGACACCCAATGAATAGTAATAAATCTGTAATAGCACGGCTCACATGACCAGCGCCTAATACAAGAACAGACGGATCATTTTCTACAGGTTGCACGAAACATTCAACTTCGCCTACCATACATAAAGAATTAAGCTTTGCTTTATCTACCATAAATCCTTCGATTGGTGTACCATACAAAACACTACCATCTTCAGCATAAATTGTCTTATCCCCTTGACGAGGGCCAGACAATACAGTAACCATCAGCGTAGTTTCTGTAATCTGAAGACGGTCTTTCATCACATCATAGATCGTTTCCATCTTGATTCCTTTCATACTCCCATGCAGTAACAGCTTCTAAAACACCGCCACCAACGGCAAGGGATTTATCTGAAATACTATAACAATGAGACTCTTCACAACGAGCATCTACATCGGCCAATTTAAAATGGTCCGATACAATGAGCCCACTCTTTAGAATGCCTCTAAGAATACCTGTAATTTTTGCCCGTACCGGCTCTTCATCGACATAACCAATGACCTCATTAGCTTGTACAGAATCACCAATATGACGCTTTGCCGTAAATAGACCAGCCTTTGGTGAGTGTATTACACGTTCATGAGTATAGCCACCTACATTACCAGGAATGCCGGTATTCGGTTGAGCAGGACCATCATAGATACAGCGCCCCAAAGAATGACCACGCATCGTTTCGATGACTACATCTACATCATCCCCTGCGGTAAATCCAGGCCCAACACCTATAACAAGCTCTGCATCGTCACGTTTTGTACCTAGATTCTTCTTACTTAAAATACCATCTACTACAATAGCTGGTTTCAGTGTATCTAATAACTCTTCGTACGAACTGGTCACAACGGGAATTATCCCTTGTGCCAAAATATCTTTCACTTCACTAAGGGCAACATGACGGGCTACAAAGCGTTCCAAAATCATTTCTCCACGATGTACAGCATTGCCATAACATACTTCACGGCGAATCATGGTAGGAATGGCGATTTCGTTAATCACCACAGGATAGCCTGCACGTTTCAATCTATATACAGCGCCAGAAGCAATATCTCCGCCTCCGCGCATAAGTACTAATGGTTTCATAATGCCTCACTTTCACGTTGTTTCAAACGCTCAAAATCATCGGGTGTATCAATATCATATCCAATATCGTCACGAATCCATAATTTGATAACATGGTCTTTACCACTACCGCGAATGATAGTTTTGCCACCTTGATCGCCTTGGATATGTTGCAATGATTCAAACCAATGCGAACCAAATAGAACAGGATTTCCCGACTGATAATTCGCCCCATAATGCGGGACGATGATAGTTTTCGAATGAAAGTTTTCACTAAATGCACTAATGACCTCATGTACAACGGTACTCGTCAGAAGAGGCTGATCCCCTACCGAGCAGAGAATACCATCAAGCGGTAAAGGCGATGTTTCTACTAAATGACGCACCCCCATTGCTATGGACGCACCTTGCCCAAGATCCGGATGCTCATTTCGAATCGCTTCAAAACCGTACTTTGTGACAATAGGTTCCAATTTTTTATAATCATCACCTGTAACGGCCACAAAAGGTAGTTTACACGACATAGTAGATACTACGTCTCCGCCCCATCCACATTGAAGAGCCCCACAAACCGCATCTAAAACAGTTTTACCACGCCAAGGCAAAAGCTGCTTATTACATCCCATGCGCTTGGATTGACCTCCTACGAGGAGGACAATGCCAATATGCAAAGGACGACGGTCTATGGGGTCTTTCATGGGACTGAAAGCGGTATTACAATTTGCTTTCACATAAGTCATGAGTACCTACCGACATTGAATAATACGACGGATTTCGCAACTTGCTTTGTATCCATCAGCTAAGATGATAGCAGCGATATCGCTATCTACAATATGATCAATAAAATCATCGATAATGCGATGTTGTACCGTTTCATAACCAGTACAAAATAGGATTTTTTTCCCTTTGCTGTATTGGAACAAACCTTGCTTATGTAATACAAGATCAGCCAACATGCGTGGCGTTACAATGGCACCCATATCGCGTTTCACAATATCTTGAACGAGCTCGATATTATGTACGTGCTCATCATCAAGGGGAGCCCCTAGCATTTGTAGATTCACAAGACCAATCGTAGTCTTTGTGAGAGATGGGATGACTGGCTCAGTCGTCTTAGGCGCCTTAAGCCATTTTTCCTTTGCCCCATCTGCTTCCACTACAATTTGCCAGTTCGGATGCAATTTTGCTAAACCATCAATAAGATCACAATCTAAGGAGTCCACTTTTGTTCCTGTAATGCCAGAGAACCACGCACCACAATATCCACGCAAAATACGATCAGTACAATATTCATCAGCTTCATTAATATTTCGAGTATAAATCGGTTCATAATGAGCCACTTGAGATTCATAGAGTCGAGTCGTAGTCGTAACTACGATGGGCTGACCTTTCAGCCTTCCATATTCTACTAATTTTGAAAGCACAGTCGTTTTACCGCCTGCCCCAACAAGGGCCACGATTCCCGGCTGAATCAATCGATTCCAATAGGATGTTTGTGATGTCATAAAACCAGGCCTCCTTAGAAAGGAAAAGTAAATAGAAGTCTCTATACTTTATATTTCTCGTCCATAGCCATAAATACCTTCTCAGGTGTCATAGGTAATGTACGAACATCCGCACCAACTGCATTTTTAATAGCATGTTGAATAGCTGGACTAGCCGTATTAATAACAACTTCACCAATAGATTTGGCACCAAATCCGCCTGTCGGTTCATAAGACTCTACAAAGTCTACATGTAACTCACCGATATCTTGACGGGTTGGAATTTTATAAGTCATAAGGTTATTAGTCTCTAATCGACCATTATTAGAATAGCGTACATCTTCATATAACGCCATGCCGATAGCTTGTACTACACCGCCTTCAACTTGAACACGAGCCAATTTAGGATTGATAACAGTACCGCAGTCGATACAAGAGTACGTATGAAGAGGGATAACCTTACCAGTTTGTTTATCTACTTTCACCTCTGCAATAGTAACCATAAATGGAGGTGGGGATGTATGACTGCCCCATGTAGCGAAACCAGATAATTGTTCAGCTTTAGGGCCTACTAATAATTTTGGAGCTAATTGATGAATATCCATAGTTTTGGATCCATCTTTTGTTGTCGCTACAACACCATCGAAATCAACGTTTTCAACATCGGTTTCAAAGAACTCTGCAAATTTAGCAATAATCTTAGCGCGCAACTCTTCTGCAGCCATCTTAGCCGCCGTACCAGTTACATATGTCGTACTAGATGCATAGGAACCTGGATCAAACGGCACAATATCTGTATCGGATTCAACAACCGTCATGTATTCCATAGGACAGCCAATGATTTCACAAGCCATTTGAGTCAATACAGTATTAGCCCCCATGCCCATATCGGAAGAGCCAGTGTACAACGTGTAGTTACCATCATCGCCAAGACGAATTTCTACAGATGCTACGTCGATATTAGCAACGCCAGAACCTTGCAACGCTAATGCCATGCCAAGACCGCCGCGGTAACGCTCATCGATATCCCAAGAATGAGGACGTTCATCCCAACGAGCCATTTCTTTTACGCGGTTTACAGTATCTTGGAATAGACCAGAATCAAGGTATTCATCAGGAGCATATACTAAGCTTTGCTCACCTTGAGCAATCAAGTTCTTTTGACGCAATTCAGCAGGGTCAACACCCATTGTATCCGCTAAATTATTAACAGCACACTCTAATGGCCATAACGCTTCGGTAGCACCATAACCACGGAATGCACCGCCTGGTGTATGATTCATGTATACGCCTTCTGTACCGTAGTGGATAGCTGTCGCTTTATTGTATAAAGGAATGGACTTATGCTCACCAGCTGTAGTAGTAGTGAAGCAATGAGTTGCATGAGCACCTGCATCAGTAATGGAGTCCATATCAATTACTTTGATAATTCCATCTTTTGTAGCACCTACACGGATTTTCCATTCACGAGCATGACGTGTAGTGGAACAAGTTTGTGCTTCAGTGCGATCGTATAAGAGGTAGCAAGGTTTCTTCAATGTCCACGCCACAAAAGCTGTCATAATTTCTGTACAAGCCGTTTGTTTAGAACCGAAACCACCGCCGATACGAGGTTTGATTACGCGAACCTTTGTAGCCGGAATTCCTAATGCACGCGCAATATGACGGCGAACATGGAATACGATTTGCGTGGAAGATACGATAACTACGCGGCCCAATGCATCTATATAACCAAAGCTTTGGAACGGTTCCATCGCTGTTTGGCGTGTAGCCTGGTCAAAGTAAGTACCGTCTACTACATAATCACATTTTGCAAGTTCAGCCTCAATATCGCCTACTCGTTTATGATAGGATACGCAAATATTGCGTTTATAATCTTGACCTACAGGGATATTATTGTGAATATCATCTTCAGGGTGAACTACAGTTTCATGGTCGATAGCCGTATGCATATCGAGTACAGGTTTTTGTACTTCATATTCAACCTTGATTAGAGGCATCGCTTTAAGTGCTGTAGCTTCATCTTTTGCCACAACAAGAGCCACTTCATCGCCTACATAGCGAACTACAGGATCCAAGATGAGAGCATCATAAGCAGATGGCTCTGGATAGGTTTGACCAGCCAATGTAAATCGAGTATTCGGCACATCTTCATGTGTGAAGATTGCTTCAACGCCTGGAATCAATTTAGCTTTAGATGTATCAATAGATTTAATACGCGCCTGTGCATGAGGGCTACGAAGTACCTTAATAACGAGCGCATCTTTTGGAACAAAATCACCTGTATAAGATGGTTTACCAGACAAGATACCTTTATAGTCAACTTTGTCATAGGACTTACCGATGTGCTTATTCATTATTTCAGGCCTCCTTCTAAGAATTTACGAACCCCTCGAAGTTGTGATTCATAGCCAGTACAACGGCATAAGTTACCGATGAGGTACTCGCGGATTTCATCATCACTAGCCTTTGGATTTTTACGTTTCAAGTTGATAGCACTCATCATCATGCCAGTTGTGCAGAAACCGCATTGGTCAGCGCCTTCGCTAGCAATACAATCTGCTAATAATTCAGCCTCTTCTTGTAAGCCTTCTAATGTAGTAATTTTATGACCTGGCGCACGGAATGTAGGATATGCACAAGACAAGATAATTTCGTCATCTACCCATACAGTGCAAAGGCCACAGTTTGTTGTGTCACAGCCACAACGTACACTGTAGTACCCAAGATTACGCAATGTATCCAACAACATTTCATCAGTTGGCACATTAACAGTTACATTTTTATTATTAATATTAAGTACGAGTTCCATTATTGTGCCACCTCCTTAGCCAAGCGTTGAACCATAGCTTTTACCATTTCCATTCGATATTCTTTGGAAGCATGAGAGTTAGATTGGTAAACTAATTCTTCAGATGCTAATTGACCTGCTTCTTTTGCTGCAGCCAATCCTTTTTCTGAAAGCAAAGCACTTGCTTTTTCTGCTAATTGAGGCACGCCAGGTCTTGTACCAATGTACAATTCAACGCCTTTATCATCACGGCGAATAGCACCTGTCAACACTGGGAAATCGCCACGAGAGATACGAAGAGCTTCTACAGCTACAGGTACCTCTACTTTAGGAATGCGAATTTCCACGAGGATATCACGTTCTCTGTAGTTCATATAGTCTTGCATGGACATGCGACCGCCTTTAAAAGTAACGATGTCTGCATGTACTGCTAATAGAGCTGGAATTATATCAGAAAAGCCGAATTTACTTGCTACAGATCCACCCATAGTAGCAGTGTTGCGGAATTGAATGCCAAGAATTTCTTTAACACCTTTAACAACAGCACCACCACAGAATTGTTGTAATGGCTCAAAACGTTCCACATCCCCTTGCGTTGCCATAGCACCAATGGCAAATTCGTTAGCCTCTTCGCGAACATAACGCAAGTCAAGACTAGCCATATCGATCACTGCAGGCCATGTGCGTCGACCTAAACGCAACCAGCAGCCGCCAGCTAGCATTGGGGCAGTTTTGTTTTTTGTGGCTAATTCATAAGCCTCTTCCACCGTCTTCGGTTGTAATACTTTCATAAATGCTAACATAATCTGTCCTCTCAATGGTATACTAATACTAACAGAACTGGATGATAACCATAAAAATTCAGATATCATCAAACTACAAACCTAGCAGGAATCTATAGAATTCCTCACGTTTCTTATATTTTTATTTTACCAATTATTCGCCACTAAATCTATGATGAAAGATATAAATTTACAGGAATTTTGCAAAGAATTACATATTTATGAATTTGGGATTGCCCCTTGGCCTCTACCTGAGAATGCAAAAACCATTTTGTACGAAACTAATCCCTGTCCATTTACCGCTGCAGATGTGGAGGAACGGCTACTAGGAACAACTGAGTTCACGCCTAAAAGTGCTATTGTCTGTCTCTTTCCCTACTACGTAGAACATAACGGTCCATCCAATCTATCCCGCTATACATGGGGCACAGATTATCACCTGGTCATTAATGAATATTTAGAAAAACTTATTGAAAAATTACAAAAAATGAATACTTCAGCTCAGTTTTCTATACATTGTGACACCTCTCCCTTGGCAGACCGTTACATGGCATACTTAGCAGGCCTCGGGTTTTACGGCAAAAACAATTGCTTCATCAGCCCTAGATGGGGTTCATATGTGGTTATTGGCACAATTTTGACAACCTTAGAACTTGAACCCAATACACCTCTCGACCTGTCCTGTATGGGCTGTAATCGATGTATCACAGCATGTCTAGGCCAATGTTTAGGCCACGAGGAGTTTAAATATGAAACTTGTAAAAGCTATTTAACGCAGAAAAAAGGAGATTTAACGGATAAAGAAAAACATATCATCGCTAAAACTCCATTATTGTTTGGCTGCGATGTATGCCAAGAGGTGTGCCCTCATAATCAAGGTATTCCCACAACGCCAATTCCCGAGTTTCAACGAGTAGAACCGTACATAGATATTAACGAACTAGAGACCCTAACAAACAAAGAATTCAAAGCTAAGTATGGTAATCGGGCATTCTCGTGGCGGGGGAAGAAAATATTAATGAGAAACCAAAATATTATTGAAGAAAAATAGATATTATAATTTGTTATGCTTTATAATATCTTTGTAAGCTTTACAGGCTTTGACATCTGTTTAGCAAAAACTTATAATAATATAACAGAGATAGCTAGATGCCTAGGAACGTCCAGCTCATCTCTAAAACTTTATTTGAGATGTAAAATGGCTGTGACGTCTATTAAGATGTTATGGCTATTTTTCGTTTTTACGGCAAATAAGCACTACGAATGCGCCACAAGTGAATAATAAGCTGATGATGCTTACCACTAGGGACAATATTTCAAAATCACTCATAGTCTCACCTTCTCGAACGAGAGAGATGAGCAGAACAACATCTAACTACCTCCTACACTAAAGTATAAATACAAGAAATTACGAAGTATAATGATTAATTGATATGCCACTAATAGTCACATACGTAGGAGATTTGGTATTTTTGCAGAATAAAAAGAGACGACCATCCGTCGTCTCTTTTTTAATCATTATTTGATTTCATAGTAATTTAGCTCATCTAAGCTTTTACCAAGAGCAGGCATATAAGTCTCAAGGAACATATCTACCTCTGGCATGTTGAATGCTTTCAGTTTAGCCAAAATGGAGTCATGTGCTTCTTTAAACTCATCGTTCCCTGCCTTGAGTTCGTTTACACATTTCATATAAGCCGAAATTATATCTGCCGCCTTAACGATAGGCCACTCAGGATTAGCCTCTGCATCGACTATGAAAGGCTTATAAACAGCTTGTAATCGTTCTGGCAAGGTAGATAACATTTTCTCTTGTGCTAATGTTTCAACTTCACCATACAGTTCACGAAGTTTTGGATCAAAATATTTAATCGGTGTTGGCATGTCGCCTGTGAAGATTTCACTCACCTCATGATACATGGCAATGACCGCCACCTTATTAATATCTACATTGCCACCGAAATATTCGTTCTTCAAAGCTGCTAAGTTATGAGCTACCATAGCCACTTCAAGGCTATGCTCTTGAATATTTTCAGTTTCTGTATTACGCATAAGGCTCCATCGATTGATAAAGCGCATGCGTTTTAAAAATGCAAAGAATGAACTCATATATCCCCCATTACACAATAGTTCCCCTAAATAACTCCACGAAGTTTAAAACCGTAATCAAGGAATTGTACTGCTTCATCCCAACGGTTATCATCGTTAAGCATAACTACAATCATAGTATGACCATTACGGGTAGCCGATGCAATCAAGCATTCTCCGGCAGCATTCGTAAAGCCAGTTTTTAAACCATTAGCACCGGGATATTTATTGCGAATGAAATGGTTTGTGGTGCGAATTGTTTCTGGCGTACGGTTTTGATAAGGCACCTTATAATAATCATTGGCTACTTTATCGCGGAACATTTGGTATTTCATACCATACGCTGCAATCATCGCCAAGTCACGAGCCGTAGAGTGATGGCCCATTTGTGTCAAACCATGAGGATTTAAAAATACGCTATTTTTTGCCCCTGCTTTTGCAGCAACGCGATTCATGTCCTTTGCAAAGTTCTCTACAGAGCCACTTACATTTTCTGCTACTACAACGGCCGCATCATTACCGCTGGCAACCATCATGCCTTCAAGAACGCCTTCCAAGGTAATTTGATCCCCCACGCGAACCCCCAGATTGGATTCCTCCATACTAGTGGCATAACTACTAATAGTCGCCAGTTCATCAAGTTGTGTACCTTTGAGTTCTAGAGCTGTTAGCAATGTAACCATTTTCGTAGTACTCGCAGGATGCATCCACTTATCAGGATTCTTTGCAAATAGGATTTCCTTTGTATCCGCATCAATGAGAACAACAGCCTCACCTATCGTAGATGGCGGCGCAATATACGCCGCATGAGAAACACTAGTACTGAAAATAATAGCGCCTATACAGGCTATCATCAAAATAAGTCGTTTCCAAACTATACAAACATTAGTTGTTAAAGATATCATATATCTCACTTTCTGTATCACATATTAACTTTCAGGGTTATCATCAATGGCAACATCCGTTCCACTTGCTTTTTTCTTAGTTCCCTTAATTTCACCAGTAGAGTTATCTACATTTTGAAGATATACAACACGTTGAGGATATGGAATGTCGATACCATATTTATCGAACGCATCTTTTACATCAGACATAATTCCATATTGCACATCTAAGAAGTCTTTCGACTTAACGCGTGCATAGGCAGCAATGCGTACAGAGTTATCGCCAAATTCAGAAATACCAATTTCCATATTTTTAGGATTGAGTACACGTTTATCAGCAGCAAATATATTTTTTAAGATTTTAATTGCTTCATGATGATTATTGTTATAACCAATATCAAAGACGAACGGAATAACCCTTTCGTGGGTATAAGCAATATTAGTTATGGCTTGGGAGGTAAGGATAGAGTTTGGTATATACACATTTTTTTGATCTTTAGTAGTGATAATAGTATACATAAATTGAACAGACTTAACACTACCTACAGTATCTCCAACTTGAATAACATGACCTGCTCTAAAAGGCTTAAATATAAGAATTAATAAGCCTGATGCCAAGTTAGATAAGTTGTTTTGTAAGGCCAAACCAATACCTAAACCAAAGGCACCAAAGGCAGCTACAAAGGATGTAGTAGGGACACCAATTTGATTTAAGCAAATCAATATTAGACCTACTAGCAATGCATAATTGATGATCTGCGTAATAAAGCTCATCGCAGCAGAGTCATAAGAGGCCTTAGTCATAATACGGACAGCAAAGGTTTTCACCCATTTAATAGCATAACGACCTACCCAAAATATAATAAGAGCTAATAATATATTGCCTGCTTGAGAAAAGAACCAATCTCGAAATTGAATCAATACATTCGCATCTTTAAACAGTAATTCAAAAGCCCTATTTAAAAGATCACTCATACTAACCTCCATGAATAAAATATAACGCTCATTCGGTAGAATCGGAAATATATTCGAAATAAACATATGTGTTATAATCTAACATATGTATTTTACAATAATTTAGTAAAACTATTATATCCTTATATTATATATATAACATGTCTCTTATACACATCT
>NZ_PPDC01000003.1:0-53846 GCF_002959875.1 Veillonella sp. T14073-2 | reverse complement strand
AGATGTGTATAAGAGACAGATATTATATATATAACAATATATTATATATATAACAATCTAAACCTAGGGAGACTTATATGTTTAACAATCCATATGAAGCACCACAAGAGCTTGCAACAGGAGGTCATGTAACAAAAGAGTTAAATTCCGTTACCGTACACTTTGATGACATCCATTATTCCTTATCTAGTGGTCAACTCAATGGCGGATATCACCATACTTTGGCCGTACGAAATCAGCAACTGACGTATCAAATTGAAACAGAAAAAGATTTGCCTGGCGGCTCTGTAGCAAATTATTTAGCACAAGAGTTTGAACACATCGATACACCTGTTCATTTTAGTACAGCACTGCTCACCTCTGCTACAATGAACCTTCACGCGTACGCTAAGGTTGAAGAACACGATACGATTGTAGAGACCATCGTTACTGCAGGCTATGAAAAAACGGCCCATCGTGCAGGAACAGGCTATTGCTACGAGGAGCGAGATGGTAGTTTTATAGTACCTGGTACCATTAATATTCTTGTCTTTACAAACAAGGCATTAACAGATAGTGCCATGGTGAAAGCCATCATGACAATTACGGAGGCTAAAACCGCAGCCCTCCAAGATTGGGGTGTTGAAAGTGTACGCCTCTATCCATTTATTAACGAAGATATTCCTGAAGCAATTACAAAAGAACGCAAGACTTCTGCTACCGGTACCTCTACAGATGGTGTGGTTCTCACTATCGATACCAATGGTGATGTGTTAACAGATGCAGGCTCCTTCTCCCTATTCGGGGATACATTAGCTAAGGCTGTTTATATAGGTATACAACGAGCCTTAGAAAATGCTATTGGCGCCGAATAAAAAATACGCATTCTAGGCGAAATAAAAAACCGCACATCCTAGGCGATCGGGATGTGCGGTTCATTGTATATAAAACTGTTACACATAGTATAATACTTGAAAATGAATGTCAAATTAAGATTTGAGAGTTTTTCTCAAATCTTTTTTTGTTTTCTAATTAATATTCATAGAAGAACTGTTGTAACTTTTTAAGATTTTTAGTTTTTGTAAGCCCCAGCATCAATAAGATACGAGCTTTTTGTGGGCTCAATGTATCACTTACGAGATAGCCTGCTAGTGCATCTTGTGGTACAGCAGATACCATGCCACTCCCTGTACGAGAGGCACGTACAGTTGGGAATGCTGTATTTTGTGTTATTTGACGTACATTTTGAGGAATTGTACCATGACCCAATCCAGTCAAGATGAGCCCATCAGGATTAGTGGCAACTACACTCATTGGCACCATGTCATCCATACCGCCATAGCAAGTCAAAATGACTACACGAGGCAATTCCTTAAGGTCATGTACATCAAAGATGGATCCTTTCGTATGACGACGAATAGAGGCTTTATAATAATGAGCTACACCATCCTGGACGATACCAAGATGCCCTACTAATGGACTGTCAAAGGTAGCCACATTAGTTGTATTCTGTTTGGACACATCACGGGCCCCATCAACATAGCCATTTAGAACAACAAGTACACCTTTACCTACAGATGCAGGTGTTCTTGCCACTTGAATCGCTTGTAACAAATTAATAGGACCATCTGCACTGATTGCCCCAGCAGGTCTCATCGAGCCAGTAATAACGATAGGTTTATCTGTATGAACAGTAAGATTAAGAAAATAAGCTGTCTCCTCCATGCTATCTGTTCCATGAGTAATAACAACACCGCCTATATCCTCTTGATTTACTAATTCTTGTACTAACTTAGATAAATCCAACCAATGCTGGACAGTAATATCGGAACTTTCAATATTACTAAACTGAGTATATGTATATGGACCATATGGTTCTGTGCCTGGTACGGAGTCTAAAATTTCATCGAGGCCTAATACACCTGCAGTATAGCCCGTCAAATCTGTATCGGATGCACCTTGTCCAGCAATTGTACCACCCGTACCAATCAACGCAATTTTTGTCTCCATATTACCTCCATCATAAAATACATAAGAAATAGTAAATCTTTTGTTAATCAACATTAGCATGAATTAGACTAGCTAAAACAAGTCCTCTCTCAACATTGTGGGTGAAAGGACGGCATCAATTCTAATTTATGCTTATTAATACGATTTAAATAATCAATACGTTCTTTCGTTTCAAGATTTTCTATCTCTCCAGTTCTAATATATCGATCTAATACAGCATAGGTAAATCCTAATTTATCCTCATCAGATAGACCGCTGAGTCCATCACTAGGCGTCTTATCTACAAGATATTTTGGAATATCAAGTAATCGACCTATTTGGCGCACCTCTTCTACGACAAGATTGGCAAGAGGACTAAAATCCCCAGCACTATCGCCATATTTTGTAGAATACCCGACATAATCTTCAGATCCATTACATGTATTAGCTACGCGTGCCCCATTTGGCAAATTTTGCCCTATTGCATATAGCGTTGTCATGCGAAGACGCGGTGGTGTATTAATTCCTGCATCCTTGGATATATCAGATCTACCAGTAACTGCTTTATAACCTTCACCTTGAATGATAGCGTTCGTCAAAGCTTCATAGGCAGTTCCAATATTCACTATGATATGTGGAATCCCCAAATGTGCCACTACAGCCTTAGCATCATCGATATCAGACTGAATTCCATTCGGCATAAGAACACCTACTACGCGTTCTGCCCCAAGGGCTTCTTTACATAAAGCAGCCACAATTGTGGAATCCTTACCACCTGAAACGCCCACTACGGCGCTACAGCTAGGCCCATTTTGACTAAAATAGTCTCTAATCCATTGAACGAGAGCCTCTTTTGTTGCTTCTGGATTGTCTAACATAAGCCCTCCTACTTCTTCCGGAAAATACGATTTAATAAATCCATTTTCATTTGATAGTATCCTGGACTCATATCAAGGTAATGGCGATGTGGATTTTCAAAGCGCTGTTCTTCTAACCAAATTTCGCGGTCTAATTGGTCTTTAACGTATTGACGAAGCTCTTCTAATGTCGGCAATTTTACGATAAGCTTGCCATCTTTAATAATGAGTTGTTTCATCTCTTTAAAGGTGCAATTTTCAAAGTACAATTCACGCCATGGTTGTTCTGGATCGATATAACGATATGGTTCTGTCGTATCTGGCACCTCTTCTAACAATGTTAATAAATCTGCAATGGCACGCCCTTTATCATTGTATACGCGATACACCTTTTTAAAACCTGGGTTCGTAATCTTTTCAACAGATTCAGAAATCTTGATGCGAGGCTCCCACAAACCATTCTTTTCAACACCAGCAATCTTGTATACGGCCCCAAATACAGGGTCACTCTTAGAGGTAATCAGTCTTTCACCTACACCAAAGATATCAATGGGACCACCCTGTCCCAATAAAGAGGTTATTGTATATTCATCAAGACTATTGGAAGCCATAATTTTGCAATCTTCTAAGCCTGCCTTGTCAAGCATACGACGCGCTTTTTTAGCTAAGTAAGCAAGGTCACCTGAATCAAGGCGTATACCTTTTAAGCGTTTTCCCATAGGTTCCAATACCTCTTTAGCTACTTTAATAGCATTAGGAACCCCAGAGTTTAATACATCATAGGTATCAACAAGGAATACCGCTCCATCCGGATACACTTCAGCGTAAGCTTTGAAAGCTTCGTATTCAGAATCATGATACATAACCCAGCTATGAGCCATGGTTCCACTCACAGGAATACCAAATTGTTGGCCCGCTAAAACAGTTGCCGTAGACTGTACCCCACCAATGTAGGCTGCTCTCGCACCATATACAGCGGCATCCACATTATGAGCTCGACGAGCCCCAAAATCGGCTACTACACGCCCATCCGCAGCACGAACGATGCGATTAGCCTTTGTAGCGATAAGGGACTGATGGTTCATCATAGTTAGCACTGCAGTTTCTACGATTTGTGCGTCTATGAGAGGGGCTACGATAGTTATAACCGGTTCGTTTGGATAAATAATCGACCCCTCTGGGAATGCATATACATCACCAGTAAAGGAGAAGTCTTTTAGATATGCCAAAAATTCCTCACTAAAAATACCTTGGGCCCGTAAAAAATCGATATCACTTTCATCAAAGTGTAGATTTAAAATGTACTCAACGATTTGTTCAAGACCACCAAAAATGGCAAAGCCACCCTTATCTGGATTGCGTCTAAAGAACACATCAAAAGCGACGCGATCCGTATTTTCATGTTGTGTAAAATAGCCGTGTGCCATGGTCATCTCATAAAAATCCATAAGCATACTAATATTGCGACTGTCGTGTTGCATCGGTTCACCAACCTTCTAAAATCTAATGGATTTAATTAATCGTTAATCGTATACCCTCATTATACATTATTATTTCTATATAGCTAGTACATACATATACTACAGTTTCCATAAACTATCCTAATAATCATTCTTGTGATATAACTATATATATACTAACTATTTATATATTCCATATATATGTCTGTGAAAGTTATCACTGGAATAAATTCTTTTATTAGTATTACAAATTCAGATACTAATAAAAACACTAAGTATTCCGTATAATCAATCAACATATATATCTATTATTTACATGAGAATGAAAGGAACCATTATGGAATCAATCGTTCAAGCAAAACGCGTATTAGAAATATTTAAAGAAATGAGCCAAATTCCTCGTGAATCAGGAAACGAAAAAGGCATCAGCGATTATATCGTAAACTTTGCTAAAAATTTGGGGCTTGAGGTTCATCAAGACGATCAATTTAATGTAGTCATCAAAAAGCCAGCGTCTCCAGGTTATGAAAACCGACCTTCTATCATCTTACAAGGCCATATCGATATGGTTTGTGTACGAGATCATGACTCCAATCATGACTTCTCCAAGGATCCTATTGCAAACATCATCGAAGGTGAATGGATGCACGCAGACCACACTACACTAGGTGCGGACAACGGTATGGGTGGTGCCATGATGCTTGCCATCCTCGAAGATGATAGTCAACAACATGGACCTATGCAATTATTGTTCACCACAAATGAAGAAACTGGCATGGATGGCGCTTTCGCCATTAAAGAAGGCCAAGTAAGTGGCGATTACTTACTCAACCTCGATACAGAGGTAGAACACGACTTCACTGTTAGCTGTGCTGGCGGTTGCCATGTTCACGTAAACATTCCATTATTGCGCGAAAACAACCAACCTGGTTATGATGCAGGCTTATCTTTTACCGTAACAGGCCTTAAAGGTGGTCACTCCGGTATTGAAATCTGCGAACAACGTGCTAATGCTAACCAAGTATTAACACGTGTACTCTATGATATTCAACAACAATATCCTGTATGCTTAGCATCCTTTGAAGGTGGCGTAAAACATAATGCCATTCCTTCTAAAGCAGTTGCTGTATTATCCGTACGCGCTGAAGATGTAGCGGCCATTAAAACATTAATTGCCTACCAAGAAAAGCAATATCTCCATGAATATGGTATCCAAGATCCAGGTCTTAAATTTGTTGTAGAAGATGTCGCTACTCCTGATGTAGTATATGCAGATGACACAACAGAAGCTCTTATTACTTACATCTATCTTGCACAAGATGGTGTTCATTCTGTAAGCAAATCTATCCCAAATCTTGTAGAAACTTCTAACAACATCGCTATCGTACGCGAAAACGAACATACTATTGAAATACTCATTTCCATCCGTAGCTCCAATAGCAACAGTCTTGAATTCTTGGCTAAGAAAATGATGTTACTTGCGAAAACACTAGGTGTATCTGCAGAGCGTACTGGTGGTTATCCTGCATGGGAATATGATAAAGGCTCCAAACTTGAAGAACAAGCTATTTCCTTACATAATGAAATGTTTGATACACCAGCTAATGTAAACGCTATTCATGCAGGTCTTGAATGCGGCTTGTTGAAAGGCGTATTACCAAATACCCAAATGATTAGCTTTGGACCTACTATCGTAAGTCCACATACACCAATGGAACGCGTTCATTTACCATCCGTTGAAAACGTGTATGTATACCTCAAAGCATTGTTAGCTAAGTTACAATAAAATTACAATAAACATACAAAATTTTAAATAATGACTACATACTTTATATATAATTTGGTATACTAAAAGTAATCTAATTAGAGATTTATATAACGAATTCTCTTCCCCCCCTCCTATGAGGGCTTCAGTCAACTCTTCCCGACTAAGCCTTCTATAGGAGGGATTTTTTTATGTTTTTCAAAAAAATATAAAATTAATATATATTCAAACAAGAGTATTCATTCATATATAGAGAAATTGATAATCCCTAGGTTTTTCACAATTAATTATGAATATTAAATACATCTGTTAATATACTCATATAATGTATATAATCCATATATTTAAAGAGAATTTTAAGAATAACAGAGCTCTCATAACTATGCATATACCCTAGGATGTATTTTCTGTGTTATTCTATAGGTGTATACTGTGTTTATCTTACTCAGGAGGCACATATGATTCCTATTATTATCATATCCGGATTTCTAGGTTCGGGAAAAACAACATTTTTACAACATATACTAAAAGAACATAAACCTACAGACAAGGTTTTAATTATAGAAAATGATTTTGGCGAAACTAGTCTTGATGCAGCAAATCTTGCTAAAACAGGTGCTACTATTCGTGAAGTAACATCTGGTTGTATTTGCTGCAGCTTACAAGGAAATTTCCAACAAGCATTACTCGATATTCTTCAAAATTATGATGTAGATATTATCTATATCGAACCATCTGGGGTCAGCAAATTGAGTGAAATCATCCATACATGTGAAGATGAAGACATTGCGAAATCCGCCTATATTCACGCCTCAGTAACAACGGTGGATGCTATGCAAGCACCTATGTTTATCAAAAACTTTGGTTTATTCTTTAAAGATCAAATCACAAACAGTGACGCTATCTTCTTGAGTCACACCGAAGATGTTCAACAAACAAGTATTACAAAGCGCATGATTCACGACTTAGCGCCCAACACACCTATTCACGAAGAGTCATGGGATACCATTTCCTTACGAGACTATATTAAACGCCTCTATCACTGTCATGATGACAATTCATTACATGATGACCATCTATTTATGAGTCATACCTTTAAAGACTTGCGTACACTCACTCTATTACAATGGAAAACGATTTTAGAAGGTATGCCAGACAGTGTGCTTCGTGCTAAAGGTATTGTACCGACCACCGAAGGTCCCCATGAGTTGCAATACGGTACGCATTACTGCTCCCTAGTACCTAGCGAATCCACTGACTACAGCTTAGTCGTTATTGGTACTGATTTTAATGTGCCAATGGTACATAACGAAGTGTGTCAATCATGATACCTGTTTATATCGTTACCGGATTTATCGGTTCTGGTAAAAGTACATTCATAAATGAACAATTACAATACCGTAAAAAGCTGGGCGGCACAGCATGTATTAGTGCCGAACAAGGCTCTGTATCACTTATTAAAGATGCTTTACAACTTAGCCCTGATAAACTCAGTGCAATCACGCCTAATCAACCTGACACCTATAGTTCTATAGCAGACGAAATCGCAACCTATATTAATAAGACAAATCCCAAAGAAATATGGATTGAATGGAATGGTATGGTCAGTTTTCACCAGCTAGAAACCTTGCTATACAGTGATAAACTGCATCACATGTTGCAAATTGAAAAGGTATTATACCTTTGTACAGATCAATTCGTCGCATCGATGTTGCCTGGTTTAGGTAATGATGTAACAAGCCAATTATACAGTGCAGATTGCATCATCACAGAGACCGATACACACCATGCCTTATTACGAACCTATAATAGAGAGGCCAAGATTGTAACGGCGCCAACGCCTGAAAAGGTAGAGCAATTATGCCGCAATTCTACGTGGGGCCTCATACCAAATCTATTAGTTATCGGCATTACCGCCTATATACTTTTAGTTACCGCGTTCCGTCATGACATTCCTTACTCCATTCATCAATGCTTTGCCATCATTACAGGACTCATTGTCGAAGCGATTCCATTCCTTTTATTAGGAACTATTGGGTCAACCGTTATACGCTATTTTGTACCACAGAGCGTACTACTAAAACTATTAGGCGATCATTCTTGGAAGAGCTATGGTGCCGCCATGGTTAGTGGCCTAGCCTTACCTGTATGTGACTGTGCCATTATTCCATTATTCAAAGCACTCACAGATAGAGGCGTACCATTATCAGTGGCCCTCCTATTTATGCTCGCTAGCCCAATCATCAATCCTATTACCATTCTCTCCACTTGGTATGCCTTTCCAGATGATCCCATGATTTCTGTATGGCGTATCGTCCTTGGACTTGGCGTGGCTTTATTGGTATCATTATCGTTCCGCTTCTATCCACCTTCAAAGGCACTAATGAAAGCTAGAAATACTCAGAATCTCAGCTATGAAGAGATTTTAATAGAGTCATCTAAGAGTAAATACATCAACAAAAAAAGATTGTTAATTCATATGGAAAAAGAGTTTTCCCAACTCTTATTCTATTTTTCCATGGCTGCCGGTGTTTTATCAGTAGTTCAAGTATATGGAAAACCTTGGCTCATCAATGCGGGTATCACATTACCTATCGTGTGGGCTATTCCAATCTTGCTAGTATTAGCTTTCTTCTTCTCAATCTGTTCTACATCAGATGCTATTATAGGCAAATCCTTGAGCACCCTATTCCCTATAAGCTCAGTTATGGGCTTCCTCATCTTAGGTCCAATGCTCGATATAAAAAATGTATATATTTTAAAACAATATATGCCAACTTCATTTATACTTCGTCTCGGTATAACTATTGCAGTCATGTCTTATATAGCTGCCTTAGGTTTTCAATTCTTTGTAGGCTAATTTTTAATTATTACAATTTCAGTTCTTAATGAATATAAAAGGAGATGATTCTATGAAATTAGGACTTAAAGATCGCTTTTCCATCGTGAAAGGCGCTCTCTATCTAATCTTGGGTATCTGCTGTGTATACCTAATTCTGACGGGCCGTTATTTGAACTATATTGCACCCCGATATGAGCTACTGCTCGGCATCAGTAGCATAGCTCTCATATTAGGTGGATTAGCAACTATCATTTGGGCTCCATCCCGCTATTACAAGCACAATTTACGTTCTATCGTGCCTATTATTATCCCCGTAGTTTTGCTCATTGTTCCGCCTGTCCTAGTTCCTAATACTGGTGTTCACGGCGCGGCACGAGTTAATGATGATACGAACAATTTTGATTTTACAAATGATGCTATAGGTGAGGTTATTACTGTTAACAGTGAAAGCAAAGAGCCTGGTATTTCTAAAGACAAAAAAGAAATCGTACTAAACTCCGATAACTTCTATCAAACCATCGTAAAGGTCGGCTCTAATGTAGACCAATACAAGGACTACACTGTATATATGACAGGCTATGTAAATCGTGATGATAATACGCTAAAATCTAATGAATTTACCATCTCTCGTATGGCTATGGCTTGCTGTATCGCTGACGTCGCCCCAATCGGCATGACTGCATACAAAACAGATGGAGACAGCTTACAAAATGAACAATGGGTATCTATCGAAGGCAAAGTATCTACTCGAGACTTCCACGGTCGTGCTCAACCATATGTAGAAGTAACCAAAATAAAAACAGCAGAACCTATTTTAGGTTATGTATATCCTTAAATAAATAATATTAAATCAATAGGCTTAATAAATCTTAAAGAGATATCATTAAGCAGTCTTAAATGGATATCATTAAACAGTCTTAAATAGATATCATTAAACAGTCTTAAATAGATCTGTAAACAAATAAAACCGAGGCATAACGCCTCGGTTTTAATAAATATATAATAGTATTATATAAAGACTATTATATGAATACTATATTATCGATGTAATTCTTTAACAATTCGTTTGCCAAGAGATGCAGCAACGGCACAAAGGAAGATATCTGGGCCTACTGGGATTAAGAAGCATGTAATAATAACGGCCTCTATTCCAATTGGTTTACCTAAATACAAATTCATAATGAAGTATAGATAGATCATACCAAGGCCATATACAATTAATAGATTTAATATAGAACCTACTAATAATCGTTTAAAGGATAAGGTATCCATCGATTCGGCGATTCGCCCCACAACATAAGCACCAACCATAAAGCCAATCAAATAGCCAAAAGTAGGTTGCAAAATATAACCAGGACCGCCGCCAGAGGTGAAGATAGGTACGCCGATAAGGCCCAGTACAATATAAATGCCTACGCTAGCAGCGCCTAAACGACTACCTAAGACAATGCCAGCCAATGTGGTAAATAAGATCTGCAATGTAAACGGACAGTTAGGTAATGGCACCCGTATAAAAGCACCTACGGCAATCAAAGCCACAAATAGTGCAGTCATTGTTAACTGACGGGTGGTAATGCGAGTTTGTTTTGATACGGTAGAACTCATGGTATACCTCCATTAATAAGACAATAACAAACTACTACTTACCTAAATTAAAGCACTTGTATTTTTAATTGTCAACTATATGTATTGACTTTTAGTTAACTACATAGTCTAATACTATATATACGGCAATTTCAAGTATTTTATTTTTTTGACTATATATTATAGTTATTATCAATCATTCATAATAACTAAAAGATATACTCATCTTCATACAAAAAACTTTGAATTTCATTTTATATTCATATAATAACATTAAATTATACGTAAGTAGATTGAGTAAAATCTACTTTCACAAAACAGTATATAAAAGTACCTTATATTAGGAGGCATTCATTATGAAAAATGTTAAAAAAGTATCAAAGGTATTATGTGCATTTGGCGTTAGTACAGTATTATTAGCAGGTGTAGTTGGTGCAGCCAGCAACCATGCTTACAACAACAATAGCAACTGGAAAGGCATTGGTAGCGTAGCTCCATCCGCTCAAGCTAACTATTCTGTTGATTACATGGGCGCTGTTACAGTATTCCAACAAAACTTCCCTGGCGCTACTGTAAAATCTATTTCTTACGATGCTAAACATAACCCTTACTATGAAGTAAAAGGTTACTACAACAATCGTGAAGTAGAACTTAAAGTAGACGAAGCAACTGGTCAAATTGTTGGCAAAGAAGTAAAAGGCTATGCTAAAGCTAACAAAACTATTAATGTTCAAAACATCATCATCCCTGAAGTAGCTGAAACAAAAGCTCTTGAAAAAGTTGGTTCCGACTTCCAAACTATGGAATGGTCTGTTGAACGCGAAAACGGTAAAGTTGTATACGAATTCGATATGACAACTGGTGGCGACAAAAAAGCGGAAGTAAAAGTTGACGCTACATCCGGTAAAGTATTGAGCTCCAAAGTAAAAACTACAAAATACTAAGAAGCTCTTTTCATCTAGTGAACCCCTATCCTAACCCACTAAGATGACACACTACACATATAACACACATACTATACACACAGTATCCCAATGGATACACTCTCTAACACACAAACTAACACACAAACTTAGAGAGCCCTATAACTCACAAAGGGCTCTCCCAAAACCCTATCTCACACAATAGGTAAAGGGTCTGTGCTCACACACCACAGGCCAAACGTTACACACACTATACTCCCTTTAAAAGACCTTGGATCGTTGAATCCAAGGTCTTTTTTTGCACCACAACACAAAAAAACCTCCCTTTTAGGGGAGGTCTCTTGTATAAGTTTTATAGGTCTGATAGTTTGTGTTCTATTTCTTAAGCGAGGTCATACTTAAGAATGTAATTTATGTTCTGAAAGTTTGATCTATAGTATTTCCATATTTGGAGTAGGAAATTATGCTTTATCCAAAGCTTGAGCCAAGTCTTCGATAATATCGTCGATATTTTCAAGGCCAATGGATACACGGATCATATCTGGTGTTACGCCAGCAGATTTTTGTTGTTCTTCGTTAAGTTGTGCATGTGTTGTAGATGCAGGGTGAATAACAAGAGATTTAGCATCTGCTACGTTAGCCAAGTTGGAGAAGATTTCCAAAGAGTCAACAAGTTTAATACCTGCTTCTTTTCCACCTTTTACACCGAATGTGAATACAGCACCAACACCTTTAGGGAAGTATTTATCCGCTAAAGCTTTGTATTTGCTGTCTTCTAATTCTGGATAGCTTACCCATGCCACTTTAGGATGTTTAGTCAAGAAATCTACTACTTTACGAGTATTTTCTACGTGACGTTCTACGCGCAAGGACAATGTTTCAACGCCTTGCAAGATTTGCCAAGATGCAAGTGGAGTAATGCATGCGCCAGTATCACGAAGCAATTGAGCACGGATTTTTACAGTGAATGGAATTGGCAAATCACCATATACTAAACCATTGTAGTGTTCATCACCTTCAGAGAACCCAGGATATTTACCAGAACCTTTATAATCGAATTTACCGGATTCTACTACTACACCAGCCAATGTTGTGCCGTGACCACCAAGGTATTTAGTAGCAGAGTGAACAACTACGTCAGCACCATGTTCTAATGGACGGAACAAGTATGGAGATGCAAATGTGTTATCTACGATCAAGATAATATTGTGTTTATGTGCAATATCAGCTACTGCTTGTACGTCGATAAGGTTGATACCAGGGTTACCGATAGATTCAATGTAAACAGCTTTAGTGTTTTCATCAATAGCTGCTTCAAATTCCTCTAAGTTATCAGGATTTACAAATTTAGTTTCGATACCAAGACGTGGCAATGTAGCTGTGAATAAGTTGTAAGTACCACCGTATAAAGTGGAAGCTGCTACGATATTATCGCCAGCACTAGCTACGTTCAAGATAGAATATGTAATCGCTGCAGAACCAGATGCTACTGCGATACCACCTGCACCACCTTCAAGTTGAGCTACACGAGCATCCAATACATCAGTAGTAGGATTGCCAAGGCGGGAATAAATGCCGCCAGGATTAGTCAAGGCAAAACGGCCTGCTGCTTCTTCTGCATCTTTAAATACGAAAGATGTAGTTTGGTAAATAGGTACTGCACGAGAACCTGTTGGATCTACCGTTTGACCGGCATGTAATTGTAATGTTTCAAATCTGTATTGTTTGCTCATTATAACAACTCCTTTATATTAACTGTGAATTGAGTTCATTCTTTATACCTAGTATACTACTATGTTTTAAAAATTATGTCTACTATTAATTTATATTGTTAGACATAACTTAAAGCTATATCCAATATATCTATACAAACTAAAGCTTGCTATTCTGCAAAACTGCAAAGCGAACTCAATTGATAACAAATAAAAATCCCCTAATTACTTTCTTTATATCATCTCACACTAGAGATTTCAGCAGTAATTAGGGGATCTTCTACTAATGATACTTTAGATATAGGCACCTAAGTTCTTATCACGTTCAAATTTCATTTTTTGAATTTGTTCAATAATGTACGGAGTTTCTTGGTAAACATAATAGTTTAACCAGTTTGTAAATAATAATGTACTTACAGAACGCCAGCGTACGATTGGACGTTGTTTAGGATCATCATTAGGGAAATAGTTTTCAGGAACCGCAATGTCCATACCTTTTTTGATATCTCGTTCATATTCACGGTTGAGTGTATCCCAATCATATTCCGCATGACCAAAGACGAAGATATGTTTATTATCTAAGCTACGAACAATAGCGGCACCTGTTGGGTCAGAGCCCGCCAATAATTCCAAATCGCGGTTTTCCTTAATTTGTTGCAAGGAAACTGTAGTATGACGGGAGTGAGGCATCCAGAACTTCTCATCAAAACCACGTAAGAGTACTGGTCGATCATTGTAGATATCATGTTCGTACACACCAAATAGCTTTTCATCCATGATGGATTTATTAATACCAAAGTGGTGATACAAACCAGCTTGAGCACCCCAACAGATATAGAACGTAGAGCATACATGTTCTTCGCTCCAGTTCATAATTTCTACTAACTCAGGCCAATAGTCTACCTCTTCAAAAGGCATTAACTCTACAGGGGCCCCTGTAATAATCATGCCGTCAAAGAACTGGTCTTTTACCTCATCAAAGGTGCGGTAAAAAGTCTCTAAATACTGCTCATCTGTATTTTTTGCTTTTCGAGATGCAGTGTGTATCAAGGTTAAGTTAACTTGTAATGGGCTATTACTAAGAGCACGTAAAATTTGAGTCTCTGTAATCTCTTTAGTAGGCATCAAATTGATTAACAGAATATTTAAAGGTCGGATTTGTTGATTTTCCGCCCGTTCTGTATCCATAACGAAAATGTTCTCTTGAGCTAATTTCGTAATGGCCGGTAAATTCTTTATTACTTTAATAGGCATATTATCACCTCTACACTCTAAACAATTTGATAACCTAATCTAAATAATTTAACTAATTCTGTTAAAACCCTCTAGCCTCGTAAGCACGACGCCAAGCTTCAAGCCCCTCTTCCAAAGTTTTCCGAGGGCACGCTACATTGATGCGCTCAAAGTCTTCTCCATCTACGCCAAACATAGAACCCGTATCAAGCCACAATTTAACTTCATTAATGATCCATTCATCACGTTCTTTAGGGCTTAATGGCAACTTTGAGCAATCTAACCACATAAGATATGTACCTTCTGGACGGTATACGTGAATTTTCGGCATATATTTTGCTACATAATCAATGGTGAATTGAATATTATCTTGAATGTATTCTTTCAACTCGTCTAGCCAAGGTGCCCCAACTTTGTAGGCTCCTTCGCAGCCAACGATGCCCATCGTATTTAACTGGCTATAGCCAGCACGGTCGATTTCTTTAATGAAACGACGGCGTAAGGAATCATTAGGAATGAAAATATTACTTACTTGTAAACCTGCAATATTGAAGGTCTTGCTCGGTGCTGTACATACGATACAGTGTTCTGCATAGCTTTCACCTAGGTCAGCAAAGACCTTATGCGTATGCCCGTTCCAAACAAAATCAGCGTGGATTTCATCGCTTACGATGAGTACATTATGTTTAATACAAATATCGCCAAGTCGTTTTAACTCATCCTCAGTCCACACGCGGCCTACCGGATTGTGGGGATTACATAAGAGGAATAATGTTACATTTTCCTCAACGATAGCCCGTTCAATGCCCTCAAAATCAATGGTATACTTCTCTTCACCTTTGATGAGCGGCACATTGATGAGACGACGGTCATTATCATCGATAACCATACTAAATGGATAGTACACCGGTTGATTGATGAGTACCCCTTCGCCTTCCTTGGTGAAAGCGCGAACTGCCATAGCCAAGGCAAATACGATACCTGGTGTTTTAACGAGCCATTTTTGTTCTGGCGTCCAGTTAAAGCGCGTAGTAAACCAATTTTGTAACACTTCAAAGTATTCATCATCGGATTCAGTATAACCAAATACGCCATGGTTCACGCGATCCAATAAGATTTGCTTCAACTCAGGTGGAATCTCAAAGTCCATGTCCGCTACCCAGAATGGCAGTACGTCAGCTGGTTTACCGCGCTTTACAGCAAAATCGTATTTCAAAGATTTTGTGTGAGTTCTATCTAAAATTTGATCAAAATTATATTGTCCCATAGGAACTCCTTTATTTATTGAAAGCTTGTTCCAAGTCTGCAATCAAATCATCTGTGTCTTCAATACCTACAGATAGACGCAATAAGCAACGTGTAATACCTTTACGCTCCGCATCTTCAGGTTTTAAATCTGGATGTGTTTGCGTTACAGGGTATGTCAATAGAGACTCTGTACCACCAAGACTTTCAGCGAATTGAATAAGCTCAATGCCTTCCAATACGGTTTTAGCCGTTTCTTCGCTATCTACTTCGAAGGACAACATGCCACCAAAGCCAGTCGTTTGAGCTTTATTAATTTCATAACCTGGATGTTCTGGAAGACCTGGGAACAACACTTTAGTAACCTTAGGTTGTTTTTTGAGCCATTCAGCAAGAGCAATGGCATTCTTTTGATGTTGCTCCATGCGAAGTGCCAATGTTTTGACGCCTCGAATTACGAGCCAACTATCCATGGCGGATAAGCAAGCACCTACAGTTTTGTATGTTAAGCGCAATTTTGCAGCCAATTCCTCATCGTTCACAATAGTGAAACCAGAAATTACATCGTGATGACCACCGATAAACTTTGTACCGCTATGTACAACAATATCGGCACCCAACGTCAATGGTTTTTGGAAGTATGGGCTCAAGAATGTATTGTCGATGATTACTAGTGCATTACGCTCGTGAGCCAATGCACAAAGTGCACGAATATCAGTAATCTCCATCATAGGATTGGTAGGTGTTTCAATATAAACAGCCTTTGTATTTGGTTTGAAAGCTGCTTTCACCGCATCAAGATCAGACGTACCAACATAAGTGAACTCAATGCCGTTTTGTTCATAAATATTTGTAAACATACGGATAGAACCACCATATAAGTCATCACCTAAGATGATATGGTCTCCAGGGGAGAATAGATGGAATACTGCGTCCACTGCTGCCATACCAGAAGAGAATGCCAATGCATCTTTACCGTCTTCGAGACCTGCAATTAATTGTTCCAAACGATCCCGTGTTGGATTAGATTCCCGCGTATATTGATAACCTGTTGTATCACCCAACTTTGGATGGGAAAATGTACTAGACATATAAATTGCAGGGGAAATTGCACCAGTGCTATCTGGTCTACCGCTGCCATGAACGCATTTTGTATTAAATTTCATTCCATTCAACTCCTCATATTTGTATACAATATGTTAATTATAAAAGTAGACAATGACTAAGGTCAACAAAAATGGGCACTCATACTGCATGAGTGCCCTTAAAAAGTCATATCTATTTTGAATGGGTTGTCATAACTTTAAGTTAAGTTAGCCTAATTTTTAGTACGTTTTGTAATAAGTAGAGCCAAAATAATGCCCAAAGAAGATGTTACCAATTGAGGCCAACTAGATACAAATAACATAGTATTTACAATCTTCGGTGGAAATTGGAATAGAGAAAAGAACAAGGAATAACCACCAAAAAGAACACCAGCTTTTACCAAGGCCGCCACGATAATAAGCAATACCTTCGGTTTATGTTGTAACCAGTGTGCTACGAATACATAGGCTGTCGTGCCAAGGGCCGTAATCAAGATAAATGGCGGCAACGGCAACATACCTTGTAAATGTGCTACTACTGGCGCAATCCAAGCAATAACTAGGCCATTCCTCCATCCATAGCGCCATGTGGCGAGTACAAAGGTGGCGGACGTAATAGAACCGATGAGGAACATGCTCACCTGATTAGGAATAAAAGGAAAAATGAGACGCAAACTTTGCGCCAACAAGGCTACGGCCAATAATAGGCCTGTGCCCGTAATAGACTTTGTAGACATAAGAACCTCCTACTATACGATATAGATTTTACAAGAGGTACCTACCTCGCATTTTAAATTAAGCCTCTACAAAATATAGACGCGCTCGATCATACACCCAATTATACACATACGTATAACCTAAGATAACCAATGTCATCGTTATATCCGTCATAAAAGCCATCCAAAAGGTCATATGCATCATGTACATAATAATCGGTACAGTAGCAAGCATAAATAGACCTTCAAACAATACGGCATGGATTGTACGGATAATTGGCCCCCGCGCTAATCGATCACCTGGTACTAGTTTATCAAAAATCCAGTTAAACATAAAATTCCAAACCATAGCTAGTAAGGAAAAAATAACCATCAATAAAAAAGGCTGCCCCTCATGCGGAACAAACTGCATTACCAAACAACCAATTAAAATACAACCAAGCTCATATAAAATCGACTGCACCACACGCTCTGAAGCAGACATAATAAACACCTCCATCAGAAACTAGACAAGAAATTCACTATCACTCTACTATTATATTTATTTTTTTAGATTTGTCGAGCTTTGTGGAATATTGCCATTTTCAGATATAAAGAAAGCCCCTCGTAGTATTCTGTAAACTCGACTTGCGCACCTGAAGTGAGTTTTGCCATTTTAAGATAGAAAAAGCCGCCATATGTCTGTCCAGCGACTTGCGTTTCCGGAAGTGAGTATTGTCATTTCAGGATAAAAAGAAGCCGCATTGTATCTACTAAGCGACTTGCCCTCCCGAAGTGAGTTATGCCATTTTCGGATATAAAGGAAGCCCCTCGTAGTGTTCTGTAAGCTCGACTTGCAAGGAATGGAGAGCGAGCAGAATGCTACGAGGGGCTCTATTTAATTATCCTAAAAGTGGCATTACGAACTCAATCCATGGAATACCCACCACGATAAAGATAGCGAGGTAGATAATCCCAAAGATAGCACCCAATTTCCAGAATTCAGGGCCTTTATTATAGCCACTAGCAAACCAGATTGGGCTGTGACCAGTACCATATGGTGTGAGGATACCCATAATCCCCATTGGTACTAAAAGAATTAACATAACTTGCGCTGGATCAACGCCAGGAATTTGAAGAATTAGAGTAGCAAATAAGCCTACCATAGCCGTTACATAAGCAGTACCAGATGCAAAGAAGTAACGAAGCAAGCAGAATGCTAACAGCAAACCAAGAACTGCCATAGTTGGATCTAGAGACACTAAAGAACCACCTGCAGATTTAGCAAGCCAGTCCAAGAAACCTACATTTTTAAGGCCGGAAGCCATAGGTACGAGTGTAGCGAACCAAGTCAAAACATTCCATGCTGGTTTATTAGCAAGGAAGTCTTGCCATGTCATAATCTTAGTGAAAATCATTAAGATAATAACGATTAAAGCTGTTGTAGTTGGGTTTACTTTAAATGTAGAAGCACCAATCCACAATACAAGAGCCAACACAGAAATCAAGGCCATGAAAATTTCACTGCGTGTCATGGATCCTAATTTCTTGTACTCATCCTTTGCCCACGCTGCAATTTCAGGGGAACCTTTCACCTCTGGCTTGCAGAATACATAAGTCAACAACGGAGTGATAATGAACAAAATAAGACCTACTGGCAAGAATGCGAGGAACCATGTGCCCCAGTTAGCAGCTACGATACCAGATTTAGCAGACAATTCTAGAGCCAATGGGTTTGGCGCTGCGCCAGTCAAGAAAATAGAGCTAGATACACATGTAGTTGCCAATGCTACCCAGTTCAAATAAGAACCAATTTTACGAGGGTTCTTATCTGGATAGGAATCGAACATCGGGCAAATACTAGATACGATTGGATAAATCGTACCACCGGAACGAGCCGCATTACTTGGAATGAATGGAGCCAACACAAGGTCAGTAATAGCAATGGCATAACCAAGACCTAAAGAGGACTTACCAAGCTTTGCTACCAAGAACAAGGCAATACGACGGCCAAGACCAGAGTTTTCATAACCAATACCGATCATGAAGGCTGCGAAGATCAACCACACGATAGCATTAGAGAAACCACTGAGGCCCCAACTGATAGCTTGTGCATCAGTAATCGCCTTTGCTACACCAGTTGCTTTATCTACAACAGGTGCAGGACCAACCTTAAACAACATAGACACGGTAACAGCAATGATACCGATGAAAGCTGGTGGCATTGGTTCTAAAATCAACCCTACCACGAGGCCCGCGAAAATACTTACGTAAATCCAAGAATTTGCGCTAAGGCCTTCAGGAGCACCGATGAGCCATACAAGAATAGCTACTACAAGCGGTGCGAATAATTTCCAATTCAACTTCATTAGAAACTCTCCTTACTACGTCAAAACCAAAATTACAAAATTGCTTATATAGTATATCAAATATTTTAATAAGATGATATAAACTCAATCATAATACTTATTAATTGATAATAAACTTTTAGTAATAGCTTTTATAACAATAAAAAGCGATACCCCTTAGAAGTAAAGAATTGAATCTAATTGGTATCGCTATCTATCTATTTTGTAAAAATATTTCAATTGTAATTAGCTTACTAAATTATATTATTCACCTTTTGGTACAAACCATAAGCCGTTGTTATTTTTTTCCATGTAGTCTTTGAATTCTTGAGAGTGGTAAGCTGCTACAATGTCTTTTGCCCATTGTGCATCTTTGTTTTTCTCGTTAACTACAACTTGTAACAACCATTGTGGCAATACATCTTCATTTGCCAAGGCAGATTTAGGATCGATTTTTGCATTATAAATAATCGCACCAGTAATGACAATGTAATCGAAATCAGTACGTACAGAAGGAATTGTAAGGGATTTCATTTCTGTAAATTTAAGATGTTTAGGATTTTCAATAATATCTGCTTGTGTTACTGTCGCTAAATCTTTATTTGGATCAAGTTTAATCCAACCGATTTTTTGCAATAACGCATAAGCACGAGCCATATTGGATGCATCATTAGGCACTGCAATAGTGTCACCATCTGCCACTTGATCTAGAGATGTTTTAGAACCACTAAAGATACCTGCTGGTACTGTTGGAATTGGAGTTAAGGCTACAAGATGACCATTTTGTTTTTCGTTGAAGTTTTTCATGTATGCTGTATGTTGTTCAACGTTGAAATCTACTTCACCATCGCTCAACACTTGGTCTGCTTGTACCAAGTCAGACATATCTACGCCTTTAAAGGTATAGCCTTGTTTCTCCAAAATTGGTTTTACACCTTTTTCAAACAATTCAGAGTAAGGGCCTTGAGATTTGCTATAGCTTAACTCTTTTTTAGCACCATTATCACTACTGTTTGAGCCGCAGCCTGCGATAAAAGCTACGCTAAATACTAATGCCGCACCAAGGGCAAGGAGTTTTTTTAATTTCATGGTATATTCTCCTATACTTTCATAATCAAGATAACTAGAATTTATTTCATCAAATTAGGAACGACGTGCACGACGTGCAAAGTAGTTACCTATTGTTTGAATAATTTGAACAAAAATAATTAAAATAACAACGGTAAATAGCATCAATGGGAAGTTCAACCGCTCATAACCATAGGTAAGAGCCAAATCACCTACACCACCTGCACCAATGGCACCAGCCATAGCAGTGGCACCGATAAGACCTATGGTACCTGTTGTAATAGATAGAATAAGCGAACCCTTTGCCTCCGGTAAAAGGAAATGCCAAATCACCTCAAAATGAGAGGCCCCCATTGATTGTGCAGCCTCGATAATTCCTTTATTAACCTCTAAAATAGAGTTTTCAAAGAGTCTAGCTAGATAAGGGGCAATAAATATAACAAGTGGTACGATAGCTGCCGTGGTTCCCACACGAGTCCCTACAATCATCTTTGTTAATGGCAAGATAAATACCATCAAAATGATAAATGGTACGGAACGCACAATATTAACAATGGTATTTGTAATGGTATAGACAATACTATTTTTAACGATACCATTAGGATTTGTTACTACCAGTGTAACTGCAATAATTAAACCTAACACCGTACCAATGAATAGAGATAGGAACACCATATATAATGTTTGTTCTGCGGCTAGCAATAACTGCGAACCGGGAACACCAAGTTCTTGCATAAAGAAGTCCATTATAGTGTCACCTCCTGCCATTCAATACCTTGTGTCACAAGATATTCTTTTACCTTGCCCACTTCAAGATCATCACCAATAAACTGAACAATAAAAATACCAAGTACTGTATGTTCTAACTCTGTTACCGTAGCAAATAACACGCTCGTTTCTAAATCAAAAGTTTTATTAATATGATATAAAACATTATCAGTCGTATTATTTCCTAAGAAATGCATCTTAAGAATAGTATAAGGTCGCTTATCACAGGCCAAGGTATGTTTCACTGTTGATGGAATTTCATCAGGAATGACAGTCCTAACAAATCGTTTCGTTGTTTCATGCTTTGGTTTACTAAACACCTCAAGCACAGAACCACTCTCTATGAGTTTTCCATGTTCCATAACTACAACGCGATTGCAAATTTTTTGAATTACATCAATCTCATGAGTTACGATAACAACTGTTACCCCTAGTTCACGATTAACGCGCTCTAATAATTGAAGAATAGACTCTGTCGTATCTGGATCAAGAGCACTTGTTGCTTCATCACAAAGTAGAATTGATGGATCTGTAGCCAGCGCACGAGCAATACCTACACGCTGCTTTTGACCACCAGATAATTCGCCAGGATATGCATTTGCTTTATCGCCTAAATCAACAAAATCTAACAAGGTTTTAACCTTTTTATCAATCTCTGATTTAGGAACCTTATTTAGAATCAATGGAATCGCCACATTATCATGCACAGATTTAGCATTCAACAAATTGAACTGTTGAAACACCATGCCTATGCGCTTACGTACCTTTCTGAGCTCATTAAAACTCAAGCCATTGATATTCACACCATCTATTTCAACATGACCAGAGGTAGGTACCTCTAAGGCATTAATCATGCGAAGCAGTGTAGATTTACCAGCTCCACTAAAGCCAATAATGCCAAATATATCGCCTTTTTCTATGGTAAAGTTTACATCAGATAATGCAGTAACCTTTTGCTTATTAACGTCAAACTCTTTCGTTACATTTCGTATAGCAATCACTGTACCACCTCTTTCCCTACAAATTAGTAGGAATTAATATTTTTCTAAAACATATCTTTAAGGTATGTTTTAATTGTATACTTAGATTACTACAATTTATAATGACTGTCAAACACAAAAAAGAACCTCAACACTAAAAATGTTGAGGTTCTTTTTATTTATCTATATCGATTAAAGAGATATAGTGATCCTAGTATGATTGGTGCTCCAATATAGAGTCCCATATTAGGATATTCTCCCAATAAAAAGGCTGCTACTACGGCTGCCACAATTGGCGAGATATACATAAAATTGGTTACATCCGTAACTTTTTCGGCATGTTCAAAGGCATAGCTCCAGAATACAAAACCTAAGGCACTGGAAAAGAAAGCAAGATACACCATGGCCAGTTGTGCACTAAGAGGTGCCTGTACAATCATTTCAATAGCATGATCTGCAAAAGGTAGTGCCATAATGGCACCTGTAAACATGGACCACATAGCGATAGTAATAGAGTCATAACCTTTCAGACTAAGCCCGCGATTTAGAATATTATAAACCGCAAACAGTATCATACCAATCAACGTCCATATGGCCCCCATTGGAATGGTCAGAGTGGAGTTCCAAAGAATAATAACGGCCACACCTATAAAAGCAGTTATGGTGAAGATCCAACCTATAGGGCGTATTTTATCCTTATAGACTACCAATGCCATCAATGCTGTAGTCATCGGTGTCAAAGCCATAATAATACTAGATGTAGCGGCCGGTATTGTTCGCAATCCTTCATTAAAAACGACTTGGTAAACAAAGTTTCCTGTAGCCCCTAGCAGAATATATAGGCCCCACTCACGCCAAGATGTAGGTATATGTAATCCCTTAAATACACCGATAATGAGCATGAGTATAGCACCACCTACAACCCTCGCTACCGAGAGTGTCAATGCATCTACTGATTGCAATGCTACTTTACCAAAAGGAAACGCCGTAGCCCAAACGGCAATGGTGGCAGATGCCCCTAAAATGGCTTTCATACGATTTGTCATTAGCATCTACCTTTCTACGTAATTCCATAATCAATACTATCTAAATAGTACCATAATAAGACCCTACAATTCCAAGAAGATACATCACAACATATCGAATACCTTCTATTTATTGATATAAATTTTCATTATTTAAAGATAATACAATAATTAGTCTTCCCAAACTCAAGTCTAAATAAATTAAGTAAATAACTGTACTTTTTAATGTATTTACATAGTATTTTCGATATTATTAAATTACAAATAACATTCATTCTTACAAAAATCGCATAGTATGTATTGAAAATATATATCATTTAAAATTTGTTAAATCAGGACAAACATTGTACACTATAGGCATAGAAATCTATAGTTATATCCTTTTATGGAGGTGCAAAATGCAACATACTGCATGGAAAGATTTTAACACAGGTGTGTGGGATAAAGCCGTTGATGTACGCGACTTTATTCAAAGAAACTATATCCCCTATGAAGGGGACGATTCCTTCCTTGCTGGTCCTACAGAAAGAACGACAAAATTATGGGACCAAGTAATGAAGCTTTATGAAGAAGAACGTGAAAAAGGCGGCATGCTCGATGCTGATACTTCCGTGGCCACACACATTACTGCCCATGCGCCAGGATATATCGACAAAGACCTTGAAACAATCGTTGGTTTACAAACTGATAAACCACTAAAACGCGCTATGTTCCCTTATGGTGGTTTACGTACTGCGAAATCCGCTATTGAAGAATACGGCTTCAAAATGGATCCACAAACAGAAGACTTCTTCAAAAAGCACCGTAAAACTCACAATGATGGCGTATTTGATGTATATACACCTGAAATGCGTGCCGCTCGTACGGCTCATATCGTAACTGGTTTACCAGATGCTTACAGCCGTGGCCGCATCATCGGTGACTATCGCCGTATCGCTTTGTATGGTATCGATTACCTCATCGAAGATAAAAAAGAGCAATTCAGCATTACTATGGGCGATATGCTTGAAGACGTAATTCGCGACCGCGAAGAGATTCAAGAGCAAATTCGCTCCTTGAAAGAATTAAAGGAAATGGCTGCATCTTATGGTTACGATATTTCTGGACCAGCTAAAGACGTGAAAGAAGCTATGCAATGGATTTACTTCGGCTACCTTGGCGCTATTAAAGAGCAAAACGGTGCTGCTATGTCCATCGGCCGTAACTCTACATTCCTAGACATCTACGCAGAACGTGATCTTCGCAATGGCACATATACAGAGGAGCAAATCCAAGAATTCGTAGATCATTTCATCATGAAATTGCGTATGGTACGCTTCGCACGTATCCACGAATACAACAACTTGTTCACAGGCGATCCTGTTTGGACTACTGAATCCATCGGTGGTATGGGTACTGACGGCCGTACATTGGTTTCCAAAATGTCCTTCCGTTATCTACATACATTGACTAATCTTGGTCCTGCTCCAGAACCAAATCTCACTGTATTGTGGTCCCCTCGCATGCCTATCGGCTTCCGCCGCTTCTGTGCAAAACTATCCATTGAAACATCTTCCATCCAATACGAAAATGACGACTTGATGCGCCCTAACTCTGGTGATGACTACGCTATCGCATGTTGCGTATCCCCTATGCGTATTGGTAAAGAAATGCAATTCTTCGGCGCTCGTTCTAACTTGGCAAAATGCTTGCTTTACGCGATCAATGGCGGCGTTGACGAAAAATTGAAGAAACAAATTGGTCCTAAATACCGCCCTATTACTTCTGAATACTTAGAATTCGACGAAGTATGGGAAAAATTCGACGACATGATGGAATGGTTGGCAGGCGTATATGTAAACGCATTGAACATCATTCACTACATGCACGACAAATATGCTTATGAAAAACTAGAAATGGCATTGCATGACCGCAAGGTAACTCGTTGGTTTGCAACTGGTATTGCTGGTTTATCCGTAGTAGCTGACTCCTTGTCTGCTATTAAATATGCTAAGGTAAAACCTATTCGCGACGAAAACGGCATTGCTGTTGATTTCGAAATCGAAGGTGACTTCCCTAAATATGGTAACGATGACGATCGTGTAGATAGCTTAGCAGCAAAAGTTGTTTCCACATTCATGAACAAGATTCGTAAACATCCTACATACCGTCAATCCGTTCCAACTATGAGCTTGTTAACAATTACTTCCAACGTAGTATATGGTACTGCAACAGGTTCTACTCCAGACGGCCGTAAAGCAGGTGAAGCTTTTGCCCCTGGCGCTAACCCAATGCATGGTCGTGATACTCACGGCGCTATTTCTTCGTTGGCATCCGTAGCAAAAATGCCATGGCGTGATAGCTCCGATGGTATTTCCAATACCTTCTCTATCATTCCTGACGCATTAGGTAAATCTGGTGAAACATTTGTGTCCGTCAGCGATTTTGATATTGAGTTAGATCCATCTCAATTGCCTAATTCCAATACAAACTTCGCTTGCAGCGAACCGAATGTTACTATAAAGGAAGATAAATAATATCTTCCATAGTATCGAGTTGCTTTCACCGGCACCGATACGAGTGTTAGTCTTGGTTGAAAGGAGGCAATACCCATGAGCAACCAACAACAAGTTGATAACTTGGTAGAGTTATTGGATGGCTACTCCCAAAAAGGCGGCCATCATTTGAACGTTAACGTGTTCACTCGCGAAACATTGTTAGACGCTCAAAAACATCCTGAGTTGTACCCTCAATTGACTGTTCGTGTGTCTGGTTACGCAGTGCACTTCAGCAAATTGACTAAAGCACAACAGGATGAGGTTATTTCTCGTACATTCCATCAACAAATCTAATCGAGGTTTTCTATGACAGGACGTATTCATTCGATCGAAACGATGGGTACGGTTGATGGTCCAGGCATGCGCATGGTGGTTTTTCTCCAAGGATGCCCCATGCGTTGTGCATATTGCCACAATCCCGACACATGGAATGAAAGTAGCGATGATGTTAAATTCATGACTGTTGAGGAATTGTGGGACCAGTACGAACGTAACCGCCAATTTTATACTAATGGTGGTATCACCGTCACAGGTGGGGAAGCTCTCATGCAAATTGACTTTGTTACTGAGCTTTTCACATATTTCCGTGAAAGAAACGTCCATACCTGTTTAGATACAAGTGGAATTTGTTTTGATCCCCACCAAGAGGTGGCCTACCGTAAGCTACTCAGCGTCACTAGTCTCGTCATCCTAGACATTAAAGAAATCGATCCTGATAAACATCTGTGGTTAACAGGAAAATCGTTAGAGCCTATTCTCGGCTTTGCTCGATTGACAGCCGACGTAGAGGTTCCCATTTGGGTTCGTCACGTTGTAGTTCCTACGATTACAGATAATGCAGATCATCACTATCGTCTAGGCTTTTTCCTAGGATCCCTGAAAAACTTACAAGCCGTTGATTGCTTACCATATCACGTTATGGGTACTGCTAAATATAAGGAGTTAGGAATTACCTATCGCCTAGAGGGCATACCGGCCGCAACAAAAGATTTAGCGGCTAAAGCGACAAGAACCGTGGTGGAAGGCATCAAGGCCTATCGACGCCATTGGTGGAGTCCCATCAAAACACAACATCAATCATAATCAAGTTTGAGGATAACTACCTCCCTTGATATATATATACATATATACCAAGACTTGATCTATGATAGCCCTAAACATTAGAGCCGCCCCCACACAACCGGGGACGGCTCTTATTGTTTGTTCTAATATCTATTTTATTTAGATACTACATTAATAGGTTCACCTTTGAAGAAGGCTTGTACATTGTCACGAATGATACCTACCAAGCGTTGACGTGTTTCAAGACCTTTCCAGCCCATATGAGGTGTAAGGATAACATTATCTAATGTATATAGAGGGCTATCCTCTGCTGGAGGTTCTACCTCTTGTACATCGAGACCTGCACCTGCAATGCGTTTAGCCGCTAATGCTTCACAAAGCTCTGCTTCGTTAATAAGTGGACCACGACCAGTATTGATAATAACTGCGCTAGGTTTCATTTTACCGATAGTTTCTTTATTAATCATGTGCTTAGTTTGGTCATTCAATGGGCAATGCAATGTAATATAATCGCTATTCTCTAGCAATTCATCAAGACTTACATATCGAATACCATCGCCATCAGCCTTTGGCGTACGTGTATAAACCAAGATATTCATACCCAGTGCTTTTGCAACTTTGATCACTTCCATACCAATGAGACCAGCACCAACAACACCTAATGTTTTACCATTCACCTCTGTATGACTCACTTGTAAATGTTTTGTGAAATTACTGCGATCACCTTTAGCAAGCATGCCGATTTGTTTCTGCATAGTAGACGCAAAATTGAGGATCATCATAATTACCGTATGTGCTACACGCTCTGTACTATATGCTGGAATATTACACACAGTAATGCCTCTTTCCTTAGCAGCGTTGAGGTCAATATTATTATAACCTGTCCCCGCTTCTACAATGAGTTTTACAGTATCTGGGAATTGTGAAAGCAAATCAGCCCCTACTGGTAATTCTTTTGTAACTACAACGCGAGCCCCTTGAATACGTTCAATAAGCTCTGCATTTGTACTATCATCATAAACCTGTACATCACTAGATAATACGGAGAAATCTAATGCTTGGTCGTAATTCATTTTACTTGCATTTACCACTACTACACGTTCGCTCATAGGAACCTCCTACATAGTTATTAAATTTATAGAGTATACGTAACACCAAAATCTATGGGTTACATACACATATTAGAGAAAATACATCTACATAAATTATACTATTATTTATATAATTTAAACTATACATATTATAATGCGCTCTATCAATAATGCACCCCATCAATTAGTATACTTTCACAATTATTGTATATAATATATGCAGAAAAGCTATAAAATTCGTAACAAAACCAATATTTCTGTATAAAACTTTCACAAAAGTATTGTGTAATTCCACAAAAGTTATAAAATAAAAGTAAAGTTATATAGAATTGAGGAATATCATGAGACCCACCTATTTGACCATAAATACAAGTCTCGTTCGTGAGAACTTGCGCAAAATTAAAGATAGTTTACCGGAATGGAGCACATCTACCGCTGTTATCAAGGCTAACGGCTATGGCCACGGCAGTGTTATGATGGGCCGAATCGCTGTTGAAGAAGGTTATGAATCCTTAGCCGTTGCCATTCCTGAAGAGTCAGTTCCACTTCGCAACGCCGGGATTATGGTACCAATTTATCTACTTGGCCTCACAAGACCTCAGTCCTTTGAGCTCGTAGCAGACACAAATTCCATCCCAGCTGTATGCGAATCTACTGATTTAGACGCCCTCGACAAGGTAGCAGAAAATCACGATATGATTATTCGCGTTGCAGTCGCCGTTGATACAGGCATGCATCGTATTGGTATCAAGCCTGAAGATGCTATTGAGTTTATCAAACGCGTTGAGTCCTACGAAAATCTTGAGGTAGACGGTTTCTTCTCTCATATGAGTAACGCCGATGCGGCGGATCAACGCCACGCTCATGGACAGGCGCAAAAATTCCATAAGATGGTCGATGAAATCCGTGCATTTAGACCTGATGCGGACTATCGCTTCTCTCTTGCCAATAGTGCTGGCTTATTATCTGTAAAAGACAGCTTATTTACCGATGCTCGTCCTGGCATTATTCAATACGGCATTATGCCATCCCTTGATGTGCCAAATCGATTAGGGTTAAAACCGGTCCTCTCCTTCCATAGCGAAGTAGTACATGTACAGCAACTAGAAGCAGGTGAAGGTATCGGTTATGGTTCTACCTATGTGACACCTGAACCAATGACGATTGCTACCATACCTGTAGGCTATGCAGATGGATACCCTCGTAGCTTATCCAACCGCGGTACAGTCCTTATTCATGGCACACGTTGTCCTGTAGTGGGCCGCATCTGTATGGACCAATTCATGGTGGCCGTTCCAGATACGATTACTGTACAACCAGGTGACAAGGTTGTGCTCCTAGGTTCTCAAGGTCATGAAAGCATCTCTGCACTCGAGATTGCCGCCCTTGCCTCTACAATTCCTTATGAAATCTTCTGTGGATTCTCAGAACGCGTACCTCGACAATACATATAAAAAGCTAACTATTGTTACTAATAGAAAATGCTCCATATACCAAAAGCGCAGATATACATTGTATCTGCGCTTTTCTAATTTTTACTACGTATTTTCCTTATATGGTACATCATTTATATTGAATGGACATAGAAAAAGCCCGTAATACATGCAGCGGTCTACATGTATTACGGGCTTTCCTGCTCTCCTATACCTAGCGTACTGTAAAGCAGTTACGTTCTTATTGTGAGAGAGAGTATTATATACCAAGTATATAATCTTATGATTGGGAGGGAACCACAATGCATAAGGGGCCCTCTGAACGACAGACGGCATAGGAGAGAGTCAATGTTTGTCTATCCAATCCAGAGGGCTGCGTGTGTGTAATTGTTTATTGTGTGTGTAAGTGTATTGTGTGTGTGTAAGTAAGTGTGTATAGTTTTGTGTGTTTAGTGTTCGTGTATTAAAGGGGTTGCTTTACAGTAGGATAGGCTTAGAAGTAGCTTATTTTACGGCCATACCTGTTTTAGCATCCAATACGATGGATACAGGTTTGTTTTGTGCATCATGGAACTCTACAGTATATATAGGTTTACCATTTTGGTTCACTACAGACCAAGAGTTAATACCAGTTGCTACATTGCCAGTTTGTGCGAAGGCTGCATTGATCGCCACATGTGGAGGTAACACAGTACCAGCATCAATAGCACTAGCTTCCATGGATGCATCATATGCTTTAGGAGTACCTTCAGTTACATTACCAGTTGCCACATCTAGAGTCATGGAATGGGCACCACTAGCATTGAAACCGTCTACTTCATAAATAGCAGTTTTGTCGGCAGCTTTGAAGGATACATTAGTAATCTTAGAGTCGCCATATTTATTTTCAAATTGATCGATTAAATAATTCGCACCAATTACGAAAATACTATTTTGATCGACTACGCCTGCTTGCTTACTTGTTGTGCTAGGTTGTGATTTTCCACTTTTAGAGTTTTTTTTTCCTCTTTAGTAGTTTCTTTTTTGTCAGCTTTTACTTTAGGCGCTTTGTGTGCTTGCGCTTTTTTAGTATTTTTTTCGTCTTTATTAGCTTCTACTTTTTTATCTGCTGCACGTACTACTTTAGCTTCGCTAGGAGCTTTTGCTACCGCTGCAGTTTCAATTGTAGGAGTTGCTGCTGCTGGATTAGCTGCTGCTGGAACTACAGTGGCTTGAGCAACTGGAGCTTTTACATCTTGAGTTGCTGTTGGAACTGGTGTAGTATCTTTAGCTGGTGTAGCTGGAGTCACTTCAACTTTAGCTGCTGTAGGTACTACTTTAGCTGTTGTAGGAGCTACTTCTGCTTTAGCTGCTACTGGAGCTACTTCTGTTTTAGCTGCTGGAGTCACTTGAATAGTAGGAACTACTTGATGAGTAGCAGGTTCTGCTACAGGAGCTGCAGTAGCTGCTACCTCTTGAGTTACAGGAACTGGTGTGGCTTGTTCAGCTGCTGTTACTGCTACAGTAGCACCAAATACGCCAGCTACTGCTAAAGCAATACTGCTTTTCAAAATAGATTTTTTCATAATATCCTCCTTGATAATTCATATACATGCAATTTTACGCATATATATTTCAACCAACTCGGTGTCATCGTTACAGTTCCAAAACATATATCTAGCGTGGACTGTAGATATATAGTCTGGAAACTCCCGATATATTTGAGTTCTGTCTTTTGACTGGACACATATTATCGATAATCTATGAAATAAAAATGTAGAATTCACCAGTCTAGCTTATTTTGGGGTGAGAATAAAATGAATTTATATGTAATTTCAATGAAATTCTATAGTATTCGATTTACAACTAAGTATTCCATGAACTAACTTCAAAAAGCCATTTTTCCCATAAATAAAGGAACAGAAGACACTCATTGTAATTCTCATAATGTAAACAGCCCCTTTCATGAGCAAATGTTCACAAAAAAACTCCTTAAAACTATCCTTTTCTACAAAAAAAGATAATTTTAAGGAGTTTATTCTTATATTTAAAATAATAAACCTTCTACTATTAAGTTATATTTACTAGTCACAGTAATGTTTAGTCGTCAAATTTAACAGACAACAACGTACCATTCATAGCATCAATGCGTACATCAACCTCTTTATCACCTTCTGTACCAAAGCTAACTTTGTATACTATTTTACCTTTATCATAGTGTACAGACCACTCATTAAGGCTTGTCGCTTTGCCTTGTGTTTGAGCATAAGCAAAGTTAACTACCGCTGCTGGCGGTAAGATTTCACGAGGATCAAAGGATTTTTTCTTTAAGGATTTATGGAAGTCACCTTCACGTTTTTCAAAGATTTGATTTGTTGCATAGATATAAGTGAGCTCATATTTGCCACTTTCATCAACACCTTCTACATCATATCTAATTTGACCACCATCCGCATCAAAAGCGATTTCAGTGATAGCTGCATTTGGATGATTTTGAATAAATGCATTCAATAAACCATTTGCACCTACAATCGCTGCATGGTTTCCATCAACAACTGCAATAGTTGGTTCTACTGCTACTAAAGGCGCCGCACTTGCATTTGGCATGCCAAACACTGCTGCCAAGGCTAATACAAGACTACCTTTTACGAATAAGGATTTCATAGGCTCCTCCATCTCTCAAACAGGACCATAGTGTATATATACAATTATACACTAAATCGATACGATTTATTAATCTTTATTTATAATATTAATGCATAGACCACTGCCCTATGATACAATGCACGTAGAATATTTTTTACTACAAGTGAGACCATTATGATTTCAATATATCCTACTATATATCACACATTTCAATGCAAAGCAGATCGATGTGAAAATACATGCTGCCAACTGTGGACCATCGATATTGACGAGACCACTGCTGAACGCTATCATGCCATGACAGGACCTCTTGGTGAAAGCTTACGACAAGCCATCACTATCGATGACGAAGGTAGCCATTTCGTGTTTTCTAAAGAACAACCTATGTGTCCGTTACTCAATGAAAATGGCCTCTGTAAGGTGGTGCTCGAACTAGGTGAAGAAGGCCTATGCGATACATGTCACATGCATCCGCGATTTTATAAATATATTGAGGACCTCGAGCTATGTGGGGTTGGTTTATCCTGTGAAGCATCGGTAGAACTGCTAGCAGAAGACATGCAATCTAATCAAGTAATCTTTACTATTGAAGACGATAACGGCGAATTTAGTCCTGATGAACGTTTAACTATTCAGAATATATTTGAACTATTAGCCTTTGATGTAGATTCAGCACTATTTCATTATATTCCATCCCCTGACGCACAGTATTATACAAGACTATTAGATCTATATGGTACAACAGAGCCTATCGATGAAGACTGGACTGCACAAATCAGTGCATTATCTCATGATATAGATAAACTCACTACCTCTGTTCAAACCTATGTTGCCACTCATGATATGGGGCTATTCAACAAGGTATTCCAATACATCTTATATCGTCAAATCGATATGCTAGCAGATTATTCTTTAGAAGCCATCCTTTCCTATGCTAAGGATGGCGTGGAATACATACTTATGACAAGTGTCCTCGAAGGCTCTCCACTTAAACAAGTGGCAAGATGGTCCCAACAAATCGAATACGACGAAGACAATGTAGAACTGCTATTACAACATTACGAAACAACAAAAAACCTCCTAGTATAAACTAGGAGGTTTTTATATAGTTACGCAAACAGTATGCGCATAATCCAGTTATATAAAAGATTTATAATAAATAATACCACATAAACAGCCCCTACTGTAAGAGGCTCTATGTTCATAATACGAGATAAAAGCATGACCGCCACATAGATAACGGCACAAACATAGGCTAGTGCTAAAGGAACTAATAGAATCATCAAAAATGGCGTAATATAAATGCAAATAATAGATACCAAAATTAATGCTAATCCCAGTGCGCCTGTATAGCCTTCCACATAAGCAGTGCCCATTAATACTTGCTTGAAATCAAACTCACGCTCTAAAAGAACGCTCAGTAATTTCCACAATATAAAGCTACCTACAAACCAATATATACCAAGACCTAATATCTCTCTCAATATAGAAAATATGCCATATACAGCAGGAATAAAGCCAAATAAAAAACCACCAAAGGTCATGGCCAAAGGTAACAGAACAATACCTAAAGCAAAGCCTAAAATATGAGTGGCACACCAACCGGCAAGGCCAGCTTTAATACCCTTTTCTAAGGTACCAAACCAGAAGATTTCATCTATTCCCTTCTTCGGTGAACGCACCAGCAGGGATATTTCTTGTAAAAATGTCGTATCCATAACTAACTCCGCTCTCAACTATACTATAAGTTTAATTATATCATAAATTCCAAGATTTAAATTATATATAATTAATTTTAATATAAATTAAACGATAAAAAAACCACAAGACTTTCATCTTGCGGTTATACTCGATTTTATGTCTTATATTATTTAACTAATGTATGTACAAAGCGGATCCATTGAGGTAATACCGACACTGATAGCAATGCTACAACAAACATAACAATTTAAGTAATCGCCAGATAACGAAGGCTCCTAGGATAATCTGAAAAATTAAAAACGATGCATTCCCGAAGGCACTCACTATATCAAAATGTGTTAACCCTGTCATCCGTTTTATGCCTAATGCGGGAGATACGGCTTTCACTATCAAAGGCAACGCATAAGTCATAATGCTCCTTATCTGTTATCGAGTTAATGTATATAGCACTTCACACAACAAAGCCACTAGAATGGCAAGCAACATAATGCTTAGACCTTCATAAGCACTACCATTAATACAAGCCCCTGCAATACGTCCCATGGTCTGTAGTAACAATACAGTACTAAGAATGCATAATACAATCATACAAAAACCAATAATGGCTTGTAGTAGAATTGGTATAGTCGTAAGAATCAGCATAATACCTGCCGTAAGAGTGATCATAGCTACTACGAGTTGAGCAAAGGCCATCATATGTAAAACCCCAGTGACTACGCCGCGGATATAGAACTTACGTTTTTGTAGTATCGCATAGCCTATAACAATGCCAGACACGAGGGCCGCTTTTAAAATTACCCACCCGAACCGACCGATATTCCAAAACTCACGCGGTTTACTTAAGTGTTCAAAAAAGATTTGTGTTTCATGTTGACCTACGGGAAGCGAAAACATTTGCCACTTCACTAATAGTGATGAATTGCGTATCAAAGCACGTATAGCATCTAGATATACACTTTCACCGACGATGGTAAATTGATAGCATATGAGCGTCAATACGAGCATCCAAGCAAGCTGTCCATAGGTAACATCATAGTGGTACATTCGTGGATTTTTTTCTTCAATGGGGTTTAATAAGCGATATACGAACTCTACTAAACCTGCCATCATACCTCTCACCACCTTTTACTCAACAAGAATAGCACCATTCCATATAGAATGATGCAGCACACAACACAAGATTACGAATTTCTAACAATAATTTTATTTTTAATTCATACTCTGTTCATTATTATAGCACAAAAGCAAGGTATATACATACCTTGCTTTCATTATTTTCATAACTATTTAATTACATATGAGTAGCAATCATAACTAGGCCTACCAAAATGCCAATAAAGACCACAGGAATTAAAGATGCCAAAATTCCAATACCAAAAGTCGCAAGTCGTCCCTTTTCAATTTGACGTGCCATAAGTGTTAAACTCACCCAGAAACACCAAATATAGGCTACTACTTGGAGTATCCAATAAGAGAACCCAATAATATATAAGATAATATCAGGCGCATAAACATCTAAATTAAAGCCATAAACAATAAGGACCAAAATTGCTTCAACAATAGATAGAACAAGGGATATAACCATAGAATATGCACTTTGGTACCAACAAATCTTTAATATAGACTCATAATTGGTATGGGCACCAAATTTATTAGCTATTTGGCTAAATAGAACTGAATAAATAGCTAATATAGCAAATGTTAATAATGCATATAATACTAATACAAAAAATCCGGCCCCAGCAAGAACCCCCAACGCAGCTCCTAGCTGTGGAGCTGAAGCACCTAAGGAATAAACCATTCCAGCTTGTATAATCCAACTCACAAGCAGACTAATAGCAAGCATCCCCATGGTACATGCAAAACCTCGTTGAATTGTACCAAATTCAACAATCTCTGGAATGCCACGTTTAAAAGGCTCTCTAATAAGCGCCCAAAGATCTAAATACCATTTTCTTTCCATATGTTCCCCTCCAAAACATCTAAATCACATATTTCTATCATTTTATCATAATACACATTTAAAATAAATATAAATTTATTTTAAATCGATTTGCGACCATGATTAACAAATAAAAAGATTGGCAGCTGCCTTAACAGAATCTACCAACCTTTCAATTACATATGTATTTAAGTTGTCATGAATAACATAATACCGCCAGCACCAAAGATGAAGGATACTATATAAAAGGAAATCCCCGTGATCCAAGGACTTACTCCAAATTGCTTAGACATAAGCTGGGCCATAACAAAGACATTAAAGAGCTCCATCGTGCTTAATCCGCCCGTACCACCTCGAATACGTAAGTCTAACAAGAGATAAGTAGGCGCAGCAACAAGTGCAAATATCAAATGAATCCAGCTGGCAATACAGCTACTCAAAAGCAAGTCTGCCACTAGTTGCTTATAGGTAACTTGCCCCTTAAACACCTTAAAAACACCATATAAAATACCAGAGGTTACAAGAATAAATACTGCAATTCCAAGTACATAGCCAATAATAGAAACTATCTCAAGTTCTACAGGACTGATAACCTCCCAAATAAGAGTTTTAAAAAATGGACTCTTTGGGAAAAGCAACATCAATATGTATAAACCCAAATCAGTTATAATTAGAGATCCAATAGCTAGTAATAACATGTTTTTAATGGTCACAAAATGCATCCATTTTTCTATATAAGGACCAAACAAACCCTTCATAATACTCTACCTTATAAATCCTCACTCTTAAATAATTGATACCCCTCAAAGTAATAACTATGATCAAGCCCCTTCATAAATAGTTCCCGATTATTGATATCGTCAGTAAGCGCCGCTGCTAATACAGCTTTAATTTCTAAATCATTTACAGGGCTGCGCTCCATAGCAGATAAATATTTTTCCTTATCAATTTGACTCCAATCAATAGTTTTTTGTAGTTCAACACAAAGCATATGATCAAGCCACAAACGCATACTACGTCCATTACCCTCTCTAAAAGGATGAGCTACATTCATTTCTACATACTTCTCTACAATTTCATCAAATGAATTTTGTGGCATGCTTTCAATAGTTTTAATCGCTTCAGATAGATACATAACAGGAACAAAACGAAAGTTCCCTTTAGAAATATTTACAGTACGTAGCTCACCAGCAAAATCATATATATCTTGAAATAATACCTTATGGATGTCTTGTAATGTAGTCCAAGTACCACTAGACATGTTATTAAGTAGGTTCTGCTCAAATAATCTAGTCGCAGATTTTTTACTTATTCGTTCTTCTTCTCTAGCCAAAGTTGGAGAATCAGTAATGCCTAATTTATTAGTGATAACCATATTGGACCTCCTTTTTATTTTATCTCGTAATATATATTATACTATATTCATAAAACTTTAGTTGAAACTAACATGGCATACAAAATAAAAAGCAGCCCTCAAAGGGGCTGCTTTATGGTTCATCTTATTTCAAAGATGCTGCAATTTTTGTAAGGTTTTCATCCATACGTTCTAAGTATGTCTTGTTATCTTCATTGCTTTCGATTGTGTAAATAGTTTCTACCTTAGCACCAACTTCATTTGCCAATGTTTTAGAAACTTCTGGGCTAGCCATTTCTTCTGCAAAGATAGTAGTGATATTGTTTTCTTTACAATACTTAATGAGCTCTGCCAATTGTGCTGCGTTTGGTTCGCCTTCAGCAAATACATCTTCTACGCTATTTTGCTCTAAACCAAAGTCACGGCATAGGTACGCAAATGCGGCATGGCCTGTAACGAAGTTTTTATGAGGAGCTTTAGCGAATTGCTCTTCATATTTTTTAATCATAGCATCTAATTTTGCTACGTATTCAGTGTAGTTCTTTTCGTAGTAGTCCTTGTTAGCTGGGTCAGCTTTTACAAGAGCATCTTTAATGTTTTTCACTTCAATTTTAGCATTTTTCAAAGATAACCATGCGTGAGGATCTTCTGCGCCATGTTCCTTAATTTCTTCAGGATCAGTATTTTTAATAGGTTCTACGCCCTCTGTAGCAACAACAGTGATGAGTTTACTATTTTTAGCTGCATCAATCGCTTGTTGTGCCCAAGGCTCCATGCCAAAACCGTTATAAACAAATACTTGAGCTGTTGCCAATTGTTTCATATTTTCTGGTTTCAACTCGAAATCATGTGGCTCTACGCCATCTGGAATAATAGTAGACACCTCTACCTTGTCACCGCCAATAGCCTTTGCAAATTCAGCCATTGCATTAAAACTTGTTACCACTTGGATCTTCTTACTTGCTTGTTCCTTCGGTGCATCATTACCACAGCCTGCAAATAGAGCGGCCATCATGATGCCTACAACTAACAAAACCAGTTTCTTGACCATCGTAGTCCTCCTTTGTGAAATCCTGATCGCTATGCCTTCATAGAATACTGCTTATTCTTTTATTGCAGTTGCGACTCAGTTGCATTTGTAATATAGTTATAGTATAAACTTACTCAAGATTTTGTCAATTAGAAAAGTGGTTTTTATATGTTATCTATTGAACATCTTTATTTTTCCTATCAAGGTCAGCCACCTTATGTGTTGAATGACCTTAACTTACATATTCACAGTGGTGATTATATATCCATCGTTGGGGACAATGGGTCTGGTAAAAGTACCCTTCTACGTCTCATCTTAGGGTTCTTGACACCTGTAAAAGGCTCTATCAAGCGAGATACAAACAACATTCGCTACGTATCTCAAAAGAATGATTTCTCTCATGCAGGCTTTCCTATTACGGTAAAAGAAATTCTTGATTCTTACCGTAAATTACTAAAAATTAAAGACAAACATGAGGTCGATCGCGTATTAGAGCTTACCAATATGACAGAGTTTAAAGATCGATTGATTAGTAAGCTTTCAGGGGGACAGGCACAACGCGTATCCATTGCTCGTGCCCTCATCGGTAATCCTGATCTTATCATCCTTGACGAGCCATCTACAGGTATCGATAGAAAGAGTCAAGAAGGTATTTATAGCCTCCTTCGAGAGTTAAATCAAGTACATCATATTACAATTATATCTGTAGAACATAACCTTGAAATGGCCCTTGCTAATTCAACCAATATCTACCACATCGCAAATGGCAAAGGCCACCTTTGTTCCCCTGAACAATACGCTAGTGAAATTATGCACAGCACAGGACGCAATCCTATGGATCACGAAAACTGTGCTTGCTTCACAGATGTAACAACTCAGGCTCAGGCTCAGGCTCAGGCTCAGGCTCAGGCTCAGGCTCAGGCTCAGGCTCAGGCTCAGGCCGATGATACTACAACCGAGGAGGTGCGCCATGTTTAGTTATGATTTTATGCAAAACGCCTTCTTCGTAGCCATCTGCATTTCCCTCTTATGCCCCTGTATCGGTATCTTTATGGTACTACGCCGTTCTAGTATGATTGGCGATACCATGAGCCATGCATCCCTTGCAGGTATTACCCTAGGCTTATTGACGAATACCAACCCTATCTTAGGAGCTTTCATTTTTACCGCCATCTGTGGTGCCCTCATCGAGTTCTTACGAAAATACTTTTCCCATCATCTCGATTTGATTCTTACCATTATTTTATCCCTCAGTATTGGTACTGCTATTACTCTTATTAGTTCAGGCAAGTTAAAAGCTAATGCTAATGTGTTTTTCTTTGGTAGCATACTGACCGTCAACACGGCGGATATGATAAGCATTGCAGCCCTTACTATTTTGTCAGTATTAACGCTATACTTCTTGTATAACTCACTACTCTACATTGCCTATGATGAGGAAGCAGCTCGCGTAGCCGGTGTTAAGGTAGATTTTATCAACTATATTTTTGCTATCTTAATGGCTGCTGCCGTATCTATTTCTATTAAAATCGTAGGGGTCCTCGTATTGAGTGCTATGATTGCACTACCAGTAGCATCGGCACTACAACTAGAAAAAGGATTTAGAACAACTCTACTATGCTCCATTGGATTTAGCTTACTAGCCATGGTTATTGGCCTATTTGGCTCCTACTATCTCAATGTAGCACCAGGTGGTTTTGTATCTCTCACATCGGTCGCAATTCTACTTGTAGTATTAATCATTAAAAACATCCGTACAATCATACGTCGTATGCAGTTTAGTAGATAAACCCCAATAATAATCTATATGTAGATAGATATTCAATTAACACTATTAGTTATCTCCCTATATAAGTGTATAGCATATTAGTATTAAAACAGAATTGAAAGAGAGTTATGAATACAACAACTTGGCCAGAAGGCATAAAAAAGACCAAGCAGCGTGAAGCCATTTGGTCTGTATTAACTAGTATAGATAAACCTATTACGGCTATGGAAATCGCAGATCGATTAGGCGATGGTAGCACTACTTGGATGTCCACTATTTATCGTACTCTTGAATTATTAGAAACAAAGGGTATCGTTACCCGTACAACACTCATGGGTAGCGATATGGCCTACTATGAAATCACACCTCATACACACCGTCACTATGCAGTATGTACTAGCTGTGGCACTATGATACCTCTACACACCTGCCCTGTCGTAGAAATGCCACAAGAACTTAGCGATGCGGGATTCACTGTAACAGAACATCATCTAGAAATTGCAGGTCTCTGTAAAAAATGTAGTAGTAAAAATAAATAATACATACACACACAAACAGGACGTAACTTTTAAAGTTACGTCCTGTTGAGATTTTAATATGATATTTTTAATATGTTTTGTATTGGCCTTATTTAGCTTTCACAATTACAACATCAACGGAGCCACAACGAAGCCAAGTGCTACTGCGATAGCGATGGCAAGCACACCAGGGATGAAGAACGGATGGTTAAATACGAGTTTACCGATTCGTGTAGAGCCGGTGTCATCCATTTGTACAGCCCCCAAAAGTGTTGGGTATGTAGGCAATACGAAGAGTGCAGATACAGCTGCGAAGGATGCGATAATAATATATACGGATCCTGGGTTCTCAGGTGTAATACCGAGAGCTAAAATTACGGCAGGTACCAACGCTTGTGTAGTTGCCGCTTGGCTGTACAACAATGTACTTGCAAAGAAGAATGCTACGGCTAACAAGAACGGATATGCTGTTACCATGCTAGAAGCGAGAGCTTTGATTTCAGGAATATGACCTTTTACGAAAGTATCGCCCAACCATGCTACACCTAGTACACAGACACAAGCGGATAAACCGGATTTGAATGTGCTAGTATTAACAAGTTGTGCTGTATCAATCTTACAGAAGTAAGTGATTGCTGCTGCGATAATCATCATGAAGCCGATGATAGCATCATTTCGACCAAAGATAACTGGTTTAACAAGACCAATGTTTTTGGAGATTGCAGTTGCATAGAATACAATACAGATAATACCAATTAAGAAAATCAATACAGAAGTTTTTGCGCCTGGTTTCAAATGGAAATCGGCATTTTTTTCACGAGGTGGTGCCACGTGACCTGCTGCCAAACGTTCTTGGTATACTGGATCAGAAGACAAATCATTATTCGCAAATGTAGACATAACAAAGGCAGTAATCATAACTGCTACGAATGTTGTAGAAATACAAATAGCGAGCAATGTTGGATAGTTTACCCCAAACGGTTCAAGGAAACCACTCATAGCAACAACTGCTGCAGATACTGGGCTAGCTGTAATAGCGATTTGGCTCGCTACAACGGCGATGGATAAAGGTACAGATGGCTTAATGTTTTCACTTTTTGCCACCTCTACGATTACCGGAATCATAGAGAATGCTGTATGACCAGTACCGGCCAATAGAGTTAAGAAATACGTTACTGTTGGTGCTAAATAGTTGATGTGTTTAGGGTTTTTACGTAAAATATTTTCCGCAATACGCACCAAATAATCAAGACCGCCGGCTAACTGTAAGGCACAGATGGCAGCGATAGCAGACATGATGATGAGAATTACATCCCAAGGAATCTGTCCAGGGAACATACCCATACCAAGGCTTAACAATACTACCCCAAGGCCGCCAGCGTAACCGATGCCCATACCACCGAGGCGAACACCAAGGAAGATGGCACCAAATAAAATAATAACTTGCATAATTACATAAATGTCCATACGATGACCTCCTTTATACATATATAGTATCATAGATATGCAAAATTATCATCGAATTTTCACAATATATAGTCTATATCTTATAGTTTAAAGACTTAATAAAAGCCCATAATTAAAATATAAAAAGCTATATATGTCGACGACTCTACTCACGTAGCATCATAACATATATAGCTTTTCCTTTTAGCCTAACTCTTTATAAAATACTTAGGCATAAATCGTTATAGAATAATTGGCCGTAAATCTTCGAGAATCCCCTCTTCTTCGGTAGCTCGTTGGATACTTTCACCAACGATGCGAACCATATCCTCTAATTGTTCCACAGTAGACGCCAATGGAGGCATGAGAATTACTACATCGCCGATAGGACGGCAAATAAGGCCTTGTTCACGAGCAAGAATAGCCACCTTAGCCCCTACCGCATCATTTGGACGATACGCTTCATGAGTGGCCACATCTTTTTCAAGTTCAATACCTACGATGAGGCCTCGTTGACGAACCTCTTTCACATGTTTTAATTTTTCAATAGGTTTTAATGCATTGGTGAAAGCCTCGATTTTTTTAGGCAATCCTTCGATGACCTTCTCTTCGCGGAAAACTTTCAACGAAGCCAATGCAACTGCACAAGCTAAGGCATTACCTGTGTAGGAGTGACCATGATAGAATGTTTTCTTTTCTTCAAAGGTGCCAAGGAATGCATCAAATATGCGTTGTGTAGTCAATGTGGCAGCTAGAGGCATATAACCACCAGTAATACCTTTAGATAAGGTCATAAAGTCTGGAGCCACATCTTCGTGTTCGCAGGCAAAGAATTTACCAGTACGCCCAAAGCCTGTTGCCACTTCATCGACAATGAGAAATACGTCATGTTTCGCAGTCAATTCACGAACGCGTTTCAAGTATCCATGAGGCATTACAAGCATCCCTGCTGCAGCTTGCACTAGTGGTTCCATAACGAGAGCTGTGATTTCATCACCCTCTTCATTGAGGATACGTTCTAATTCAGCCAAAGACTCTTCAAAGGCTTTATCTCGATCAGCTACATCGCGATATACGCCAGGGCTTGGCAATGTCAACGGTTTGAATAATAGATTATGGAACACTTGGTGGAATAATTGAATGCCACCTACAGATACAGTTCCCAATGTATCCCCATGATAACCCGCATTAAGAGCAATGAACTTAGTTTTCTTCGTTTGCCCCACTAGCTGACGATATTGGTACGCCATCTTAATAGCAACTTCAATAGCTGTACTACCATCATCAGACAAAAATACTTTATTTAAACCTTCTGGGGCGAGCTCTACTAATTCTTTACACAATTGTGCAGATGGTGGGCTTACAAGACCGAGCAATGTGCTATGAGCAATTTTATCCACTTGTTCTTTCAATGCCTGGTTTAATACAGGATGGTTATGTCCATGAATGTTAACCCATAATGAGGACACGCCATCATAATACTTTTTACCGTTCTCATCGATGAGGTATACCCCCTCACCACGTTCGATTACGACTGGTTCTTGTGCCAACCAATCTTGCATTTGTGTAAATGGATGCCATACAAACTCATGATCCCATTGTGCTGCTTGTGAAAGCTGTTTCTCTGCCATTTTGTCACCTCATACGTAAAAATTTTACAAACTATAATTCCCTATCCCTATAAAGTTCTACTACAATAACAATCTATTAATATAAATGATTAGGCCAGATTAAATTACAATATCTAACTACTATATGCCTAATACTGTATTCCACACCTTCTTAGAGTCCACAAAGGACCGAGCCCAACCAAGCTGAACCTTTTGGATATCCGGACCTTGGTATGGCGGTACAACAGCCACCACAGGAATACCTGTATATCGTTCCATGTCTTCCACATTTGTTTTCAACAAAAACGGATCCACTGCAGTCGTATCATTGACAATGATAGCTTTCACCTCAATACCATGCATCTTAGCGTATTCACAAGTTAAAATAGCGCGGTTAATGGAGCCCAACCGTCCATCGGCTACAACGATGGCTGGTAATTTAATATCTTTCATTAAATCCGTAAATGTTTTATCGCCGTAAAGAGGTGTTGTAATACCACCAGCACCTTCTACAAAGGTTAAATCATAGCGATTAACAACATCTAATGTATGAGCTACTACACCAGCATAATCGATTTCTATACCAGCTAATTCTGCTGCAAGACGAGGAGAAAAATCTCCCGCAATAGCATATGGATTAACCTCGTGACGACGCGACTCAGGAATACCAGCGGAACGCATCAAATATGTAGCATCCTTGCTTTCAAGATCCACATTATAATTATCCTCATCCATCGTTACACATTCAGGAAAAGGTACTGCGCTGGAGGACACCGGTTTAACCATACCAACCGTAAAGCCATCATCTACAGCCATGGCCCCTAATAAGCCCGTTACAAACGTCTTGCCTACATCTGTATCTGTACCAATTATAGAAATACCTAACTGTTTCATACATGTCTCCTCTCAGCGATACTTAACGCCGCATAGGTTAACCAATTTATGTGAGTAAGTTTACAATCTAATTACAATATACAGCTAAACGGAATATATAGTCAACCTATTATTCCGCTTAAGGTTTACCGTAATAGGACTATATGGGGCCCCCATACATTAGTGCAAGCCTTGTTAAAAATCACAGAACCTAGCTCATCGCTCCAAAGCGAGCTAAGTCGCTCTTTACTAGGTTCTGTGATTTTTATGGCTGTACTTATGTAACAGTCCCATATAGTCCTATCTACAACCATAAATGCGAGAATAGTAGGTTGGCTATATATGGAGAAAAGAGAAAAAGAGTGATGACTAACCGATTAGCGACTTAGCTCGCTTTGGAGCGTAGAGATTAGTCATCACTCTTTTTTATCTAAATGTAGCTATGTAGAGGGGCCCCATTAATTTCCCCTCTCTCGATACAGCGAAATTACGCTAACTCGTTAATGGCATTCAGATTTGATGGGACTAATTCATAGGTACAGTAGGAAAAAGGACGAGAACTTCTCCCTCTTACTTATTTGATACAGTGAATTTCGTTTTATTGATATATGAATAGACTCGATGGGACTAGTTCATAAATACAGTTATAAAAAGAGTGATGACTAACCGATTAGCGACTTAGCTCGCTTTGGAGCGTAGAGGTTAGTCATCACTCTTTTTTACCTAAATGTAGTTATGTAAAGGGGCCCCATCGAGGCCACTACTAAATCTCAATATAACGGAATTCGCCTGTATCAGGATCCATCATCCCTCCATAGAATCCCATTCCTTTTGGGAATAGTGGGTGGTTACGCAAGAAGTTAACGGTATAGATTACATTGTCTTCGGATATGTGGAAACGATCCATCCAATCAATAAGTCCTGGTTCGATCATGCGAATCGCATCTTCACTGATACCTTTTTCTTTCATGGACTCCATAAAAGTTGTAGCAGAGAAATCAATCATGCCGCAGTTCTCATGGCCGATGACTAATACATCTTCAATTTCCATACCATACGTAGCAACTAGCAAGCTTTGTACAATATTATCGATAGGTTGCGTTACACTATTACCAGCTGTTTTTATAACGATGATTTCACCACGGTTAAAACCTAATGCATCTTCTAGCATGCAGACTAAACGCGTATCCATACATGTGACAATACCTAGTTTTTTAGTAGGATGGCTTGTTAATCCTGCTTTTGGTAATTCTGGGTGGTTTTTCACATACTCTTTATTGGTTTCAATTATTTGTTTAATATCAATCATAAGGTACCTCATTTACATTTCTATCTATAAAATAGATTCTATTCATTATATACAATATATTCAATGAAAAACAAGAGATTTTCATCACATATAAATATTTATTATAACCTATATCCTTCATAAGAAATCCACAAAAATCGTATTAATTCAATATTTATAATTAATATTCATTTATTATACCTTTTATTCTTATATATTTATAAAAATGAATATACTGTATATTTCTTACATTACTAGTAGATTATAATTCCCCCAATGTGGTACTATTAAAACTATAGAAGAGAAACGCCACATGATACCACATATGACGTGAACTGTATGTACAGTAAGGAGGTTTTTATTATGGGTATCAATCAAAAAACATTGCCAGGCATTCTGCTCTGTGCAGTCCTCGCTATTCCTTGTTGGCTATTAGGCCTGGAATTTCACCTTATTGGTAGTCCAATCTTTGCCATTATCTTAGGTATAATTATTGGCTCTATATTCACATCTTGGAAACGCGAAAAAACTGGTGCCGGCATTGGATTTACATCCAAAAAGATTTTACAATGGGCCGTTATTTTATTGGGCTTTGGCTTAAATATTACACAGATTTTACATGTAGGTTGGATTTCATTACCTGTCATCATTTCAACCATCGCTACATCCTTAATCGTGTCCTATGTTATCTATCGACTCACTCACATCGACTCTAATACAGCTGTACTTATCGGCGTAGGTTCCTCCATTTGTGGTGGTTCTGCTATCGCTGCAGCTGCACCAGTCATCAAGGCAGAGGATCAAGATATTGCCCAAGCAATCTCCGTTGTATTCTTCTTCAATGTAGTAGCAGCTTTTGTATTCCCTCCATTTGGTGATGCTATTGGTCTTTCTAATATGGGCTTTGGTCTATTTGCTGGTACCGCTGTAAACGATACATCCTCTGTAACAGCTACTGCTGCTGTATGGGATAGCATGAAAGGCACTGGTACACAAGTTCTAGAATATGCAACAATCGTTAAATTAACACGTACCCTTGCAATTATTCCGATTTGTTTAGGTTTAGCAAGTTACCAAGTATATAAAGCAAAACAAAGTGCTGCTCAAGCTGATGGTAGCAGTGTTAGCATCGCTAAAATCTTCCCTAAATTTGTTTTATACTTTGTGATTTGTTCTCTTATTACAACAGCATTATCCTATGCGAATGTAGATATTCAATTCTTGAGTGTATTCAAAACTATTTCCAAATACTTTATTACAATGGCCATGGTTGCTATCGGTCTTAATACTAATATCGTAAAATTGATAAAATCCGGTGGTTCTGCCCTTGCATTGGGTGCTTGTTGCTGGATTGCCATCACAGCAGTCAGCCTAGCTACACAACATATGATTGGTTTATGGTAAGAAATATACATACCTATTTTAATATGATATAATTGTATATAGTTAGAATAGTAATAACCCCTCCAGTAATGGAGGGGTTTCGTGCTACTATTCACCTTATTAGTACTTTATCATACTATAGTTAGGAGGGTTAACATGTACTTCTTACAAGGACTTCTTGTCGGTCTCGCAACATTTGCCCCTGTTGGCATGCAAAACCTCTTCATCATCAACACAGCATTGGTACAGCCTATACGTCGTATCATATTGACCCTTATCATATTGGCACTATTTGATATGAGCCTCAGTACGGCAGCCTTCTTTGGTATCGGCGCCATTCTTGAAATGTGGCCGCTTACAAAGCTTATCGTACTCCTTTTTGGGGGCCTACTGATTGTATACATGGGCTTTAATATATTCAGAACTGAACCAGATATACGCAATGTAAATACGAATATTCCAATTCGTAAAATTATCCTATCCGCTATCGCTGTATCCTGGGGGAATCCTCAAGCCGTTCTTGATGCAACTATGATGCTCGGCGCCTTTCAAGCTAATATACCTGAAGAAGGTATTTATTATTTCTTTGGAGGCTTCCTAGCTATGACCCCAATGTGGTTTGGAGCCTTGGCTGCCACCATGCATTTATTAGCTAAAAAAATAAAAATTACCCATATGGCTTGGATCAATCGCTTCTGTGGTGCAGTACTCGTCATTTATGGCATAAAATTATTTATCGATGGTGTTACAATGCTCTTGGAATATGTTTAATTAAACAATCCTCAATAAAGCAATATTCAAACAATAAAGCCGTTAGCATATGCTAACGGCTTTTATATTGTAATTGTTTATTTGTTATATGACGATTAAATTTATTTTACATAATCCGTCTTTGATACATTAAAACTCTGCTAAAACTTGTTTAAACATTTCTCTAAAGGCTTCTACATAGGTGTTACTTTGATTTTGTTGCGATACAAAGTAGTAATTGCGCTCCATCGATTTACCATGGTTAGTTAATACCTTGCGCTCAATACCTGGCATGGAGTCGGTTAAATATTTAAAACGATCAAGCAGCAATAGTCCTTGTTGACCTGCTACTAAATAGCGAGCCTCCTCTAATGTACGAGCATATGCAAAGGCACCAGCATAACCAATGGCCTTACGATAATGTTCTTCCTCAGCTAGCGTATACTTACCGCGACAAACTAAGATAAGTGGTAAGTCATCAATAGTTTTAATTTCAACGCTACCTTCCTTTGTATAGCCTTGTGGCACCTCGATTACTGTGGTCGCCTTATCAATCAAATGACTTTCATAATCATCAGATAAAATCTGCCACTGATCATTAAATATTACATCTACACGACGATCATCTAACATGCCATATAGTTCCTCATGACTGCCACTATACATGCGAATATCTAGGTTTTTATAGCGTTTAGCCATGCGAATGACCGTTTGCTGCATAGCCATCCCACTATAGCGATTTAAATAGCCAATTCGTAAGCTAACACGTGCATCTGTACCAATGCGGGTTGTTTCTACCTTAATATCGTGAAAGCGTTCTAGTAATTTTTTACCAGATCGATATAAATATTGCCCCGCTGGTGTTAGGTGAAAGCTTCGTTTTTCTCGTACCATCAGCTCCACGCCTAAACTCGTTTCAAGGGCTTTAATTTGTTGTGAAATAGCAGATTGAGACACATACTGCTCAGTCGCAGCTTGAGTAAAACTATTATTATCAACTACACACACAAAATACTCTAATTGTTTCAACAACATAACGATACACTCTCATCTCTCTTATAATTAGTAGCCTTACTCTATCTACTAGCCCACTACACAACATACACCAACCCCTCTCATTGGTATTTGCTACTCACATAATATTTTTCTCTACAACTACAACTACAACTACAACTACAACTACAACTACAACTACAACTACAACTACAACTACAACTACAATTATTATATTTCATTGAAAGTAGATTCACTATGATGAACTGCTTTCACGAGACATAACTAAATTACGATATACAAACCAGGACGCCACAAAGAATATTGTTGCCGTAGACCAGAACACAGCACCATATCCAAAGGCACGCGCAATAACACCACTAATAACAGGCCCTAATACATTACCCATCATTGCTACGCTAGATACGGCACCAAAGACAATGCCGCGTCGCTCAATAGGGACGGCCTTGGATATCAGTGTATTTGCAATTGGCGTAATAAAGCCCATAAAGAATCCGGCTATAGCACGGAATACGCCAAGTCCCCATATACTAGGCATTAAGTATTGCAAAATAAATAAGGAGCCCACCGCCCATGTAGCAGTAAAGATAATACGAGGCATGGTCAATCGTTGGGTTACCTTACCGATTGAAATGGATGCTAAGGCGCTAAACAAACCAGCACCAAAGATAATAATCCCTACAATGGTAGCCACAAAATCATCATTTACTGCCATATAGTGTTTGATATAAAGCGGTAAGATAGGACCAATACCAGTAATACCAAAGTTACATAAAAACTGCATCGCCACTAATAAACGAACTCGGGGTATCATGAGAAATGATTTAATCAAAGAAACCTGTGATTCTTGAGCGTCTACCTTATGCTTAAACTGCAAGTTAGGCATTAAGAAATAAATACCTAATAAGCAAATGCCAGTCAATCCGGAAAATATAAAGAATGGCGCTCTATAACCTAATAAATCGGCCGCTAAGCCACCCATAAGAGGACCAAAGACAAGGCCCATCACCATAGATGCTTGATACAGCCCCATCGCCCATGGCACCTTTTCCTCAGGCGTTATAAGGACGATAATAGCCAAACCGATTGGTACATAACCGCCTACAACACCTTGCAATAGCCTTAGGACTAATAACTGTGCTGGGGTTTGGGTGAAAGCACAGGCCCCGACTGTAACCATTAAGGTAAATAAGATAAACATCATTACCTTACGAGGTCCCAGTTGATTTGCCTTACGCGACCAATACGGTGCACTAAGCGCTACCATACAAGGCGTTACCCCTGATACAATACCGGCCCACATAGCAGCTTTACCTGGATTATGTAGACCTAACTCTATAAGGAATAACGGAAGGAATGATAGTACCCCTATAATTGTTATTCCCCCACCGATCTGTATAATACAGATTAAATAGATAATTCGTTTCCAAGAAGAATCCATAGTGACCTTCTTTCTTATCAGTATATACTTACACAAAACAATAGAATATACTCATAATATTATTGTATCGTAAACTACAAAAAAAGACCATCTCTTCCACATATAAAGGGTTGAGATGGTCTCTTTTTAATTCTATGATTATACGACTTTTATAAGAATAAAAGTACGTATACATTATTTATTTTTGTTTGAACATCCAATAGATGTAGTAAATAACAAGTGCATACGTCACTACATCAAATACAGGCAAGAATGGTACCATTTTAGACAAACGTCCAAAACCATGAACATGAATATTTGCTGCAATGATAGCAATAAGGTTCAAACGATGAATCCAGATTACTTTTTTACAAGATACAGATTTTGCCATATTGCCTACCCAAGGCGTTAAGTACAATACGGCAAAGATAAGAGCAATAAACATGGCTCCAAGGGAGATATAACCGCCCCAGAATCCTAAGAAGGACTTCAATGCTTTCAAGAAGTATACATACCAATGTGCACATACAAGAACAACACTAACGATACCTACGATGCGATGAACTTCAAACATTTCTTTTGGATTATATCGTTTGATAAACCATTTTGGTCTTGTTGCAATATATGTTAATACAAGCCAAGATACATAAGGAATAAGGCCTAGGTGAACCTTCCAGTTACCAAATGATCTACCTCCTGTTACATAACCATATTCTACCATTCCCATAAATATTAGGGATAAAACTGCAATCCATATTAAAATATGGTATTTACTCTTAAACTGTTTTTTTACTACTTCTGCCATATAAACCTCACCATTTCTTATACAAACTACCAGTATATATCTAGTTGGCCTAATGTAGCATGCTAACAATTTCGATCCACATAGCATTCTACTTAGAACTTAAAACTAATTAGTTATTAAATCCAGATTCATCCTATAATTAGAACTAGAATTTGAAGTTGAGGTCTGCACGGTAGTAATCATTTACACGGTTACCATCTTGTGTTTTCGCATGGAAGCCATAGTAGGCATTAATACCAATATTTTTCTCTGGTGCGTAAGATGCACCTAATTGCCATGCTTTATAACCTTCATACCGTGTTTTCTTTAATAAATCATTAGATTCATATTTTTGCGTTTTAAATACAGGTGCATTTTTAGCTTGATCGTAGTAATCTAAGCGGATATCCCAAGAGTTCTTCTTGTTAATTTTATAATCACCCCATTTAACGCCTACGTTCCAAATATCGGAATTACTCAAGCCAGATGCTTTTACCCACTCGCCATCAATACCGAATTTACCAACATTATATTTAGCATTAAAGCCATATACATTATCGAATTCGTTATTTTTCTTGCCATTACCCATACGTACATTTGTTGTACCTAAATGAGCAAACATACCGCCAAAGCTAAAGCGATCATTAACAGCTACATGAGCATTAATAAGACCTACATCACCATTATCAGCTTTACTAGTCTTAGCAAAACGGCCTGCTGTCATATAACCATATGCACCATTTAATGTAACTTTATCACCTAGCTTCGCTGTAGCGCCTACACCATCAAAGTTAGAGCTATAAATCAAGCCACCGCCAAATTTTTGGGTATAACGACCAGCATCAACTACAACATTTTTACCGAATTTATGCTCTACATATGCTAAATCCCAATTAGCTTGAGCATCTTTAGAACTATCACCTAGTTCAATAGAGCCTGTTGTAATACGAGCTTTTACAGATGTATTTTTATTAACCTTTGCATCTAGGCCTAAACGTACACGGGCTGTAATTTTATCTTCGTAATCATAACCATCGATACCCTCTTTACCAATGTAGTTGATACGAGCATCACCAGTAACCTTTACATTGCCTACGCGGTCTTCCAATTTAGCTACACGCACACCAAGTGTATTCAATTCATTGGAGAACTCATCAGCTAATCGATTCAACATAGCTTGTTGTTCTGCATTAGCACGGTCTTGATTAGCCATGCCTTTCGCAATCATTTGAGCCATTTCGTAACGAGTAATGTTATTTTGACCTTTGAAAGTACCATCAGGGTAACCATTGATAATACCCGCTGTAGCCAATTGATCTACTGCTTGATAAGCCCAGCTATCGGACGGAACATCGGAAAATGGATTAACAGCAAACGCTGTAGCCACACCCATCATGGCTGCCACTGCAAAAGCACTGGTCATTTTACGTTTAATCATAATAAACCTCACACAATAAATAATAATTAATAAAAAATGAATAAATAATGAATTATATGACTATAATTATCATTATCATATTTAACATTAAGATAATAGCAATTTTCATTAGGTCAGTAAATAGAGAATGTATATCAATCTCACAATCAATTATGCATCAAACTGATAATATAGAATATTTTATTTCTTGGAAAATAAAGATATAACTAAAAAAGTCCCTTCTGTACTATACAGAAGGGACTTTAGCAATTCATATTATTTCTTTTTAAACATCAAGTAGATGCAATAAATCACAAGACCATATGTAATGATATCAAACACTTGAAGGAATGGTACCATTTTGGAAATTCTTGTAAAGCCATGGATATGAATATCTGCAGCAACTAATGCAACTAAGTTGAAACGGTGCAACCAAATACCAATATTACGGCTAGATGCAGTTACTTTTCTAAGTTTTGGCGTTAAGAACGCAAGGCCAGAGATTGTACCAATACCGAAGGAAGTAAGGGCTACATAGCCACCCCACCAACCGAGAACGGATTTAGCAGCTTTACCGAAATAGAGATACAAATGGAATGCAATAACAGCTACAGATGCAATACCTAATGCACGGTGAACCTTGAACATTTCACATAAATTATAACGACTTGTAAACCATTTAGGACGAGTTGCCAAATAAGTCATCACAATCCACGTACACCAAGGTACAAGACCTGTATAGACTTTATAGTTCCCGAAGGCACGACCACTCTCAATGTACCCCCACTCTAGCAAACCGATCATAATTAAGGAGAATACTACAATCCATATGAAGATATGGTAAATACTCTTATACTGTTTCGTTTCCACTTGATTCATCATACACCTCTCTAACATAATTCCTGAAATATCAATTTTACTTAACATATTTTATCATTTAAATCGAAATTTGCAGATTACTTATATTAGATAGGTAGCATTCATTATAAGAATAATTCTAATTTAGTCTTTCATTTTAACTATATAAACAACTCAAAAGTGTTTCGGTAAAAGATAGGTAATTCAATCAGAAATAGTGTTATGTTATGTTATCTAAACTACTCTAACAAAAATTAATAAATCATAACCACCCGTAGAACGGGTGGTTTGCTCTGACCCTATAAGGGTCTTTCTCTAGTGGTGGCCCTCTAAAGAGGGCATTGAATGATCTGACAACCACTCTATTACCACTGGCTGCCCCCT
>NZ_PPDC01000002.1:0-95880 GCF_002959875.1 Veillonella sp. T14073-2 | reverse complement strand
TAGGGGGCAGCCAGTGGTAATAGAGTGGTTGTCAGATCATTCAATGCCCTCTTTAGAGGGCCACCACTAGAGAAAGACCCTTATAGGGTCAGAGCAAACCACCCGTTCTACGGGTGGTTATGATTGTGCATCTTTGATTACAGGTTGAAAATAAAATCGTCACCTTGATTAATAACCAATTCGTGCGTTGGTGAGGATAATTTTCGTTTTGACATAAACCTTTTATTTACAAATTAATAATACAGACCTTGGTTATATTCGTCTATTATGTTTTGTCTGTTGTAGTATTCAGACTGTCCATCATAATATCCGTCATTGTACCCTTCGATATAATCGTAGTTACGACCATAATTAGATTCTGCCCCACGTCCAGACGAACCATGTATATATCCAGAGTTATACCCTATGTCATAGGCATAACTACCACTTGGATTATTGTAGAACGCATTGGACGAAAAAGCACAAGATAATAACACAATTAAAGCAACTAAAAATTTCATAATACAATACCTCCTTTTAAGGCCAGTATAATACGTATTATTATTTCGTGCAATATATTGCTTATGCTAGGATGATACTAATATTGCTTTTTTACCGATTTTAAAAATTTTATCAAAATCAGATCTAGATACAGATCCAGATGTATGAGTTAGTGCAATATTTTCTGTAGTATTTATCTTAATAATATAAATATTTTGTACATTATCTACATCATATGTAACTATACCAACAACTTTATCTTTAAGTTCCATAGAACCACCTATAAACTACTAACATCTAAAATAATATGACTATAGGTATTAATATTGCCAGAGCTTTTTATCTTGTCCTTCTGTACCACCTATTGGTAGTGATAATCAACTTAAGGATAAATCATTAACCTCGTTGTCGTCTACCTAAGAGAACGTTTGCTATGTATTAGTATATATAGATTTTATTTTTATATCGTCATTTATTAAATATGGAAGGTTTTTATCGATTTTAGTCATGCTATGTATTTCCAAAATAGCTTTAGTTTTCTAAACTATTTCTAGTCCAGACACGTTTTTCATAACCCATTTAGACGCTAATCTAGTTTTATGATAGAGTCTAATGCTTGCTTGGTTATAGTGACAGAAACCATGTGTTGTCTAGGAATCCACATTGGTATTTGTATTTATCATTTACAAATTTATTTACGCAAATGCTATACAATATATTTCAACAATACGACTATGATGATTTTATATTTTCATATACAACAACTAGATATATATTGATAATATTCGTCAGTCCTTTAAACATAAAATAGCAAAGCACGGTTATAAAGAAGTCTTGCATACGTTACGCCGACTTTTGTTTTTCTCTATTTTCATCTTCAAAGATAACACCGGTCATAGATAGAGATCCAGTATTATAGCTTTGATTAAAGACGGTGGGTTTGGCTCCTTCGCTAGCCCCCATAATATAAATCAATGGGAGGTAGTGCTCTGGTGTTGGCACTGCATAGCTGGCTTGAGGGTGATTGGAGTAATTGATGACAGTATATATATCGTTTTCTAATACAGCATTAGTAATATATTGGTCAAACTCAATCGTAGCAGGGGAGCCTGATGGATTTTCCCATTCCAAGCGTCTTAAATTGTGAACGATATTACCACTGCCTATGATGAGATAGCCTTCATCGCGTAATACTTGAAGTTTTGTACCTAGTTGATACATTTCTTTAGGGCTTAAGTATTTATTAATGGATAATTGCACCACTGCTATGGACGCATCAGGGAACATGTGAATTAATACGGTCCACATGCCGTGATCGATGCCCCAAGTATCATTTATAGAAACGGAGTTACCCAGTAATTTTTGTACTTCTTTCGTTAAATTGCTGTCACCCTTTGCAGGATATACAACTTCGTAGAGTTCTTGAGGGAATCCATACATATCGTAAATTTGTTTTGGATTCTCTGCGCTTTGAATGTAGGTGCCATCTGCATACCAGTGAGCAGAAATGGCTAAGATAGCTTTTGGTTTACCGTAATTATTGATTATGTTTTTGCCTATAGTTTGAAATGTATTGGTTATTTCTGTATGTTCTAAAGCCATCATAGGACTGCCGTGGCCGACGAATAGTGTAGGCATACGTTTCATAATAGATGCCCTCCTTAAAAAATTTCTACCTTAGTTTTGCACTGCTGTAAAACGTTGACGCCCAAACTTGTGATTGTTGATTTCATCTACTAGAATTTGTGCGAATGTAGCATATGAGATATAAGGTTTGCCTTCTTTGTTCAAGATAACATTTTCATTACCTAATACATAGTCATTAGATTCAGGCCCTTCTGTATCTAAGATTGGTGGTGGAGTAAGCATTGTCCAGTCTACATTGCTGAATTTACGCAAGATATCGTCAGACTTACCATGAGTTTTTGAACGAGCTAAAAATTCTTTTGGAAACTCTGGTGTATCATTTAATTGAACTGTGTGATCTTCGTCTACATAGAGACTGCCTGCACCACCTATAGCGATGAGGCGCGTATTTGTGTTAGCTAATGCTTTTACAAGCAATAATGTCAAATCTGCTGGTAAATGATATGTATCTGGTGTGAAAGCGCTTGTAGCATTTACGACTACATCAAATTGAGTTAGTTCTTGTTTTGTTAATTGTAACGCATCTTTTACGATGGTTGGTATTCCTTCGATAGCGCCTTCACGGCGAACAACGCCTGTTACTTGATGACCTGCCTTGAGGGCTTTTTCTACAATACGACGACCTGCATTACCATTTGCACCGATTACTAAAATATTCATGATAATTCTCCTTGTTGTGAAAGTCTCTTTTATTGAGCGCATAGTTTTTTTGTGATGGAGTAAAGTTATTTTCTAGATACAGGTTAGTAAAGTTTGCTCCGTAGTTGTTAGTGTGTTCAGCTGATGACCTCATTATATAGTTGTGCAAATATTTTGAGTAGTAGAATTATTTTAGATAGGTACTATCAAAAGTGATAGAATTATGATTATTATTGATTAAAATTTTTTCAAAAAGATTTGTACCCTAAAAAAAGATACTATAAAATACTTGCAATACTAAAATTTTGTGATATGATTTGAACTACATTAGAAAGAAAGATTTCTAATTAATTTCGTTTTAATAATCTACTGAAGATATACATATAAAAGGAGAATTACCATGGCAGAGCAACTCGTAAATGTTCATGATTTAGTGGGCCGCTGTCCCTTTGCAACGAGTCAAAAGTTATTAGCCGGCAAATGGTCTTTATTGATCATGCATGAATTAGCCGAAGGACCTGTGCGTTTCCGTGAGTTAGAACGACGCTTACATCCTATTACTCAAGCTACATTAACAAGAGCGTTACGTCAGATGGAGGATGATGGTCTAGTACATCGTGAAGTTTATGGTACTATTCCGCCAAAGGTTGAGTACAGCCTTACTGAAGTGGGAGCGGGGTTTAAGACTGTTCTAGCATCCCTTGAAACATGGGGAAACCAATATATTGACTATATGAAAGCCGCTGGCCGCATGTAAGAAATGCCAGCGGCATTTCTGCCCTTATTATGATTATAAACATGGGGCACTATATATTTGATAAGACTTTAAAAAGCCTTTATATATGTCATGAATAGCTATTTGTTTATGTCATGTATTAAGAAAAATATGGTATAATAAACAATACGAATGATATAAATTCTCAATAAATTAGAGGTATTGATAATAATGTTAGATGTTACTTTTTTAGCTCATAGCGGCTTCCTCGTAGATGACGGTAAGCGTTGCTATGTATTTGATTATTATAAAGATCCTAATAATATAGTTTGGCAATTAGCAAAGCGTGGTCGTGAGCTTTGGTTCTTTGTGAGCCACACTCATGGTGATCACTTCAATCCGTCTATTACGGAGTTTGATGGGCCTCAAACTCGTTATATTTGCCATCAAGATGTACCGCTAGAGGGCAAGGTGAAGAAATGTATTACTATGCGCCCTGGCCAAGATGCTAACCTTGATGATGTAGGCATTCACATGTATGGTAGTACCGATGAAGGCGGTTCTTTCTATGTAAAGACAAATACGGCTAACATCGATTCTGATTCTATCTTCCATGCAGGGGACCTCAACTGGTGGCATTGGCTTGGTGATACACCGGAAAATAATGCAGACGCGAAGCGTATGGCTTGGCGTGAGTTTAAGGAGTTAGACGGCTTGTCTGTAGATGTAGCGATGTTCCCTGTGGACAATCGTCTGGAAGATGCTATGGAGTGGGGCAGTATTGAATTTCTTCGCCGTGTAGAGGTGAAAAAAGCCTTTATTCCCATGCATCTAAATGGTCCTCTATGGACACCGTCCGTGTATTTTAAAGCCCTCTTTGGCGATGTCCCTGTATGGGAACCACAAAAAGAAGGCGATGAATGCACATTCTAAATTTACTTTCACAGTTTGTAGTTTGTGAAAGTTCGTGGCCTATATGGTCACTACGTTATATGGGGAGAGTCTATATACGTAATTCAGTAAGTTAGGATCAAGTGATGATGAAAACTAAACCAGTGGCAACGACACTGTTGGTTGTCATGGCTATTATATTTTTAATTGCATATCCACAAAGACAGGATACGTTCTGGGCGTTTATCATGCACGTATCTGGGGCGGCTATGATTGGTGGCCTAGCGGACTGGTATGCGGTAACGGCACTCTTTACGAAGCCTTTGGGTATTCCTTTTAAGACGGCTATTTTACCGCGCAGCAAGGAACGACTCATTCAAATGGGACGCACCATGCTTAGCGAAGAGTTGTTGCGCGTGCCACAGATGTATTATGCCATCAAAAAAGAACGCGTCATGGTCCGTATTATCGAATATGGCATGAGTGATGTAGGACAAGGTCAGATCAAAGAAATCTTGTACGGTGTAGGTAATCAAGTCTTATCCCATATGGATATTGAGCCTATGCGTCAAGAAATCAACAAGGCTGTTTATAAAGGTGTTACGAACTGGAAGGCGACGCCTCTCGTTATCTTGTTTGGCCGCTGCATGTTAGAGCGCCAAACAGCAAGTATTTTCTGGCTTTACTTTAACCGTACCTGTCAGCGTGTTATCGCATCGAATCAGGTATATCCTTATTTGTATCGCGTTATGCTAGATATTATGAAAACCTATACGAAGGATTCCTTCTTCCGCGAACTGGCTATTGCCTTTGGTGGGGATGGGCTTTCACCAGAACGATTGGTGGAAACGGTACAGAAAAAGGCCGTTCAATTCCTCAAGGAAAACGAGTCCATCGATTCTGCGCTAGGTCGTTACGTATGGGGCCAAGCGATTCGATTCTTCAATAATTTGGAAACAAATAAGGAATGGCAAGCATTTATCGAAGAACATAAAGACCAATGGATCCGAATGGTTCTCGAAGAATGGGAAGGCAAGCTCATCGACGGCGATACTGTAGACTGGAATCGCCTCATGGACATCGTTATGGACCGCTTTAATGTGCTCGGTACGGAAATCTTGTTAAATCCAGACAAGCAAGCGCCTTTTGAACGGTTCTTCTTGCTTCGCAGTATTCCGTGGTTACAAAAATTAAACCCACTCATCGATAGAGTGGTGGGACAGGAATTGTCACGCTATTCACCAGATGAAATCACCCAAATCGTACGTGGCAAGATGTACTACGACCTCCAAATGATTCGTATTAATGGTTCTCTTGTAGGGGCTGTCCTAGGCGGCATCTTCTACGGCTTGACCATTTTTGTAGAGGGGGTGCTCAAATGATTAGATATTTGAAATCCCTCACCTTGCGGCAGCGCGCAAACGGTATTCTTGGTTTGACTGCCCTATTGTACTGTTTTGCTTTCGTAGGTCAATTTTTCTTTGGTTCTGAAAGCTGGTACCAGCCGCTTTACTGGGCGGTACAGTCTGCCCTTATCGGCAGTGTGGCGGACTGGTTTGCCGTAACTGCTTTGTTCCGTAAGCCATTAGGCTTTCCATACCATACGGCGCTCATTCCAAGAAATAAAGATCGCCTTATCAATGGTGTTATTAAGCTGGTTGAGACAAAGATGCTTACCAAGGATCGTTGCAAGGTATTGTTAAATAATGTGCAATTTGTTCCGTTGTTTGAAAAATTCTTGCTATCACCTGAAGGGCAACGGGCAGCGCGTCTCGTTATCCATCAAGGGTTGCATCTATTATGGAAATCTCAAACGAGCGAAGAATGGGCACAGTGGGGGGCAAAACGCATTCGTGGATTGCTTCAAAAACATTCTTTAGTACCGGTTCTGAAACACGTGTTGCTCGACTTATGTGAACATAATCGCTACGAAGGCATGGTTGTACAGGTGTTGAACGTAGTTCAAGAACGTATCAATCATCCGGCTATGGTGACATGGCTTACAGCTGTTGTAGCAGAAGAGGCTCATAAGAAAAAGAGAAAAGGCTTCTGGTCTGATTTCCTTATCTCCATGTCTGAAGCGACCGATGTGGTGAACTACCATGAGTTGGCACAGGCTATCGTTCAAGAGGCCTATGCTATGCTTGAAAACTGGAAGCGACCAAATAGTCCTGAACGGACTGCATGGCTTCGCCAATGGGTAGATCCAATTCGCCATATAGAAGAAAACCGCGAGGTTTGTGATGCTCTCGATGAAGCGTGGGAACGTTGGATTCGTGAACAAGACTGGGAATTTGTTATTGAAAACCATTTATGCCCGTATGTAGAAGAACTATTGCTTGTAGGGGATGAAAATGGGGAAACACCAGCTCAAGTATTAGTTAATATCGCTCTTGAATTGTGGACCGTATACGGTCAATCTGAAGACCTTAGAAATCGTATAGAACAAACATTACATGATATTGGGGGATACGTCCTTGAACAAGGCTACGACCTCATTGAAACCATCATACGCCAAGTGCTCGGCGGCCTTAGCACAGAGAAGTTTATTTACTTCATCGAATCTAAGGTTGAGGATGACCTTAGCTGGATCCGTATCAATGGCGCCATCGTTGGTGCTGTAGCGGGTCTTGTTGTATGGACCTTCCTAGAATACGTTTATATGCCGCTATGGCAACAATTCATAGGCTAAACAATTCAAGGTTAAATACTATAAACGCTACATAATACAAAAACGCTACATAATACAAAAAAACGCTAGCAACGAGACGATGTCTCTGTGCTAGCGTTTTGTTATATGTATGTAAGCTTTAGCTTATTCTTCAATTCTATTGTATGGCAATCGAACTGTAAATGTAGTTCTTACTTGTGGCTCACTAGCGGCCGTTACTGTGCCGTGGTGCAAGTTAATAACTTTATTTACAAAGTATAGGCCTAGACCGATACCGTGGTTTGATTTTTTATTACGGGATTGTTCCGTTTGATACATACGATCCCAAATATGCTCTAGGTTTTCTTGCTCGATACCGATACCATTATCTGACACCGTAATAACGAGTTCATGATCTACGAGTTTTGCTGAAATATCGATGGTGGAGTTTGTAAACTTAATGGCATTATCCACTAAATTTGTAATCGCTCGACGCAAGGATACTTCGTGAGCTGTCATGCGTAGATTTGGCTCAATGTGAGATGTTATAGTAATTTGTTTTTCTGTATTTTCTGCACACAGTCGAGTATAGTCATGAACCATATTCGTAAGCATCCCTGATACATCTACAGGGGCTAAGGTAAGATCTTGTGCATTCTCCAGGCGAGCCACATCAAGCAGTTGGCTTACGAGATTTGTCATAAACTTAGCTTGTGCTAAGATATGGGTCAAACCTTCTCGTAAATCATCCTCTGTACGACCATATTTTAATGCAAATTCACTTTCCGCCTTAATAACAGCAATTGGTGTACGTAGCTCATGGGATACGTCCGAACTAAACTGCTTTTCTCGGTTTGAAGAATCTTCAAGACCTGAAATCATGCGGTTAAAGGTTGTTGTTAGTTCGTAAATTTCATCTCGTGCTGTACGGGATGGAATATCAATACGGCGACTTAAGTCATTATTCTTACCGATAACCTTAGCTGTTTTCGTCAAGGTTCGGACCGGCTTGAGGCCTTTTTTGATGAATAGATAACCGCCTAATGATGAAATCAACAAGAATATGATATCACCTAATAATAAACTATATAAAAGGTTTTCTGTTTTTTTAGAGGCCGTTTTTACCTTTGTAACGGCGCGCAAAATACCACGATAATTCGGTTCGTTAACCGGGGTATCGTAGTAGTAGAAGGTATCATCACCAACAGCGATTTCTCCAACCTGACCCAAGGATAGGACTGTTTGATTAGGGAAGCCATCTGGTAGCGCACCTTTAATGATATAGCCGTCCTGGGTTGATACAAAGAAGAATGTGTTATCTTGGTACGGCTTAAATTTGCGGATATCCGTAGCCATGATCATTGCTTGCTGCTGTAAGCGCTCGCGAACTTCTTTGTTATCGGATTCGTGCGTATATGCATAAATCCATGCGGATGCAACCATCAAAATGATAAGCAAGAAGATGGTATACCAAGACATGATTTTAAAAGTTAGGGGCAGCCGATTAAATAAATCGGTAGCTGCCCCAGACATGGTGTCTAGATCTCGGTGAGGATCATTAGTTTTCTGTTTTGAGGACATACCCTACTCCACGAACTGTTTGAATGAGTTTTACATTCTCGTCAGTATCGATCTTTTTACGTAAATCTTTGATGTATACATCGATAAGATTAGAGTAGCTTTCATAATCGTATTCCCAAACGTGATCAAGAATTTGTTGACGGGATAATACGATGTTTTCGTTACTTGCTAAATAGTATAAGAGGTCGAATTCTTTTGCAGTCAATGTGATTGTTTCGCCGTCCCGTTTAACAGTACGTTGAGGCACATTGATAGTAAGAGGGCCAACATGGATATCATTTTGTGCATGACGTGCGTTACGGCGAGCCAATGCATAGATACGAGCAGTTAACTCTTCAAGATCAAATGGTTTTACAAGGTAATCATCAGCACCTGTGTTGAGACCTGTAACTTTATCTTGTAAGGAATCTTTTGCAGTTAAAAGCAATACAGGTGTTGTATTGCCATCGTTACGCATTTGAGCAAGAGCACTAATACCATCGAGGATCGGCATCATGATATCCATAACGATAACGTCATAGCTGGATGTGTTTACATAATCAATCGCTTGTTGACCGTTAAAGCATGTATCAACCGTCATATTCTCTGCACGTAAATATTTGGCGGTAATGCCATTCAGCATTTCTTCGTCTTCTACAAGTAAAATTTTCATTCTCTGTTCTCCTTATGTATGAGTTAAAAATATAGCTCTCCAACTACATTAATATAGTCATTATATATATAAGCTTTCTTTTTTGTGAAAGCCACAACACCATATAAGGGTGACTATATATATAATATTATATAACTTATTTATCTATTATCATACCTTATACAACAGGAATGAGCAAAAGATGAATGTATATGCGAGTTTATAAGCGCCTTCTTCATGTTTTTAAAGCCAAAAGACGGGAAAAACTTGAAACTTAATGAATTCTGCTAATGAATGAAGATGAACTATATCGAAGATTGCCGTATGCGCATAGATAGACCTGATTTTACCAATTTTGGCGAGTGTGAAAGAAATCACTAGAAAAACTTGTGATAATAATTATCAGAGAGATAAATACCAATGATAGTCGTAGAAATTTAATGATTTTCGATGGTTAAAATCGAGGTGGTTTTGGTAGGAATTTAACGGATATTAATTATTATGAATGATTTCGATATTGAATAAACACAGTATTTATAGGGCTAGTTGATGTATTGTAAGAAATAAAAATATACAAAAATTTCGGAACCGAATTACTTTCGTAATATCCTTAACTTCTTGTATGAAATATTCATAAATCTATTTTAAATGTTCATAAGTAAACAAGAAAAACAATAAGTGAAATAGATTATCAGTTAGATTAATCGAAATTAATTATGCATAATAGGGTTTAGACATCATACAAAATGCTCTCTATAATTATAGGTAAAGAAATAAGAAGAATCGCATAAGTATGAGGTTTTTCTTGAAAGAAAAATGATTAGGTTATCAAAAATTTTTATAAGTTTTTGAAATGAGATAGTCTAACAAGTTTTCTTATTAATAGGTAGTTATGAGGAGGTCATTATGGAACAGTTTGATGTTCTAGTAGTAGGTAGCGGTGGCGCTGGTCAACGTGCGGCTCTTGAAGTAGGTCGTCGCAAAGGCTTAAATGTAGCACTTATTACTAAAATTTTCCCAACTCGCTCTGCAACAGCAATGGCGCAAGGCGGTGTAAATGCTTGTTTGAATAACGTAGCAGCTGAAGATACTGTAGAAACACATACTTTTGATACAGTAAAAGGTTCTGACTATCTTGGCGACCAAGATGCAATCGAATTCTTCTGCTCCCGTTGTCCAGAAGGCGTACTTGAAATGGACCACATGGGTGCTCCATTCTCCCGTACAGAACAAAACAAAATTGCGCAACGTAACTTTGGTGGTCAATCTTATCCACGTACTTGCTACTCTGCGGATAAAACTGGTCATGTTATCTTGCACACAACTTATGAACAATGCTTGAAAGAAGGCGTACACTTCTTACAAGAATGGTACCTTTTAGATCTTGTTAAATCTGCAGAAGGTCATGTTGGTGGCGCTGTAGTTTGGAACATGAAAGAAGGTCGTGTAGAACAAATTAAAGCGAAAGCTGTTATCTTGTCTACTGGTGGTGCAGGTCGTATTTTCTGGACTCGTACTACAAACCCATTCCTTTCCACAGGCGATGGTATGGCAGCAGCATTCCGTGCTGGTAATGCATTGAAAGATATGGAAATGATCCAATTCCATCCAACTGGTCTTGGTCGTACTGGTATCTTGATGTCTGAAGCGGTTCGTGGTGAAGGTGGTTACCTTCTTAACGCTGAAGGCGAACGTTTCATGAAAAAATATGCGCCTAACAAAATGGAATTAGCATCCCGTGACGTTGTAGCGAAAGCAATCGAAGATGAAATCGCTGCAGGTCGTGGTTTCGGTTCTGGTCTTAACGCATACGTAGTAGCTGACCTTCGTCACTTAGGTCCTGAAGTTATCATTGAAAAACTTCATGGTATCCGTGACTTGGCTATGACTTTCGAACATTGCGATCCATTAGTACAACCAGTACCTATTCGTCCTACATGTCACTATACAATGGGCGGTATCGACGTAGTTGATTACAAAACTTGTGCATGTGAATTGCCTGGTTTGTTCTCCTCCGGCGAAGCTTCTTGTATCTCCATCCACGGTGCTAACCGTTTAGGTGGTAACTCCTTGGCAGACGGCGTAGTATTCGGTAAAGTATCCGGTGCTGGCGCAGCTGACTATGCTGAAACACATGAACAACCTAACGTAGATGCAGAATTAGCTGCAGCTGCAAAAGCTTGGGAAGCTAAATTCACTGAAGTAACAACTCGTGAAGGCGGTCGTCCTGTAGTTGAAATCCGCGATGCATTGGCTGATGCAATGTGGAACAAAGTAGGTATCTTCCGTAATGAAGACGGTATTACTGAAGCATTAAAAGAAATCGATCAATTGATGGAAGATTATAAAACTTGTTATGTAGGTGACCCTGAACGTACTTACAACATGGCATTCGTTAACTATTGTGAAATCGGTTCCATGTTAACAGTAGCTAAAGCTATTGCTATGGGCGCTTTACACCGTCGTGAATCTCGTGGTGCTCATATCCGTGAAGACCATCCAAAACGTAATGATGAAAGATACTTAAAACACTCTTTGATCAAATTGGGTGCTAACGGCGAGTACGAATTGACTGAACGCGACGTAGTGTTCACTAAATACGAACCACAAGAAAGGAAGTACTAAGATGAGACAAATCACCTACCATATTCACCGTTACCAACAAGGTCGCGCGTTTGTACAGACTTTCAAATTTGACTATGAAGCTGACCGTACAATTCTTTGGGGCCTTCAAAAAATTAAAGATACTCAAGATCCAACTTTAACATTCTTGGCAGCCTGCCGTTCCGCAGTTTGCGGCGCTTGCTCCATTCGCGTAAACGGCGAAGCAATGCTTGGTTGCGAAGCTAAAATCGACGAATTAACAGAACGTTATGGTACTGATGAATTGACAATTGCACCAATCGGCAACTTCCGCGTTATCCGCGACTTAGTTGTTGACTGGGAAGCAAAAGTTGATCGTTTGAAAACAGTTGCTCCTTGGATCTTCCTTAAAGCAGAATTCAACGAAGGTGACAAAATCGTTCGCCAAACTCCAGCTGACTTCAAAAAATTCGTTGCTGGTACAGAATGTATCCTTTGTGGTTGCTGCGCATCTGAATGTAACAAATTGACTGCACGTCAAGATGACTTCTTAGAACCATATGTATTCACAAAAGCTAACCGTTTCGTATTGGATAGCCGTGATGATGCACCTATGGCTCACATTCAACCTGCATTCGACAACGGTCTTTGGAAATGCGTTCACTGCATGAACTGTATCTCCCGTTGTCCTAAACACTTAAAACCTGCTCAAGATATTTCCAACTTGCGTAAAGAAGCTACAAAAGCTGGTCTTACTAACAGCAAAGGCGTTCGCCATGCAGTTGCTTTCAAAGACGATCTCTACAAAACTGGTCGCTTGAAAGAAGTTTCTATGAGCTTGAAATCTGATGGTGTTGTTGATTCCGCTAAACAAGCATTCTATGCTTTACGTTTGTGGAAACACAGCAAAATCAATCCATTCGAACTTGTAGTACCTCAAAAACCTGTAAATGGTATTGATGGTGTTCGCAGACTTATGAAAGCAGCTGAGGAGGTAAGCAAATAATGAAATACGCATTTTTCCCAGGTTGCGTTCTTGAAAGCGCTGCCAAAGAAGACTACTTAGCAACAGTTGCTGTAGCTAAAAAATTAGGCATCGAGTTGGAAGAGCTTGACGGCTGGACTTGCTGCGGCGCGTCCCACGTTCAAGACATCGCTCCAGAAATTACACTTGCTACAAATGCTCGTAACATTGCATTGGCAGAAGAAAAAGGTTTGAACCTTTTAACTGTATGTAACACTTGTACTTTGATGCTTCGTGAAGCTAAAAACGAGCTTGATAAAAACGAAAAAGAAAAGAACGAAGTTAACAAAAAATTAGCTCAAATCGGTAAACAATATCGCGGTACAACTGATATCACTCATTTCTTATGGGTATTGATCCGCGATTACGGTTTGGATAAATTGAAAGCTAAAGTTGTTAAACCTTTAACTGGTTTACGTGTAGCTGAATACTATGGTTGCCATATTCTTCGTCCTCAAACTGAATTGGGCTTCGAAGATTATCAAATGCCTACATCCTTAGCAGATTTGATCTCTGCTATCGGTGCTACACCAATCGACTTCTCCCGTAAACTTGATTGCTGCGGTTTCCATGCTGTATACCCTGCACATGATTCCGTAATGCAAATGACTGGCTCCATCAACAAAGATGCAGCTACAGAAGGCGCAGATTGCGTAGTAACTCCTTGCCCACTTTGCCAAATGCAACTTGATATGTTCCAAAAAGAAGCAAAAGAAGTTGTTGGCGGTGGCAAAGATATGCCAATCTTGCACATGTCCCAATTAGTGGGTCTTGCTCTTGGCATTTCCCCTGAAGAAATGGGCATGCCTAAACGTCACTTAACTGATACTGCAGCAGTGACTAAATTCGTTGGTTAATTCGTTTGATTTAGACATGACCTCAGTTGGTCCTCGTATTGTCTTAAATCTAAACCTATTATCATAATTACCAGAAGAACCCCCTAGCTTAGGCTAGGGGGTTTTTCTTTTGTGGGTTAAAACCAAGGTGGGTTATTTGAGATTAACATGAAGAGTTTGCCGATAATACAGTGTTTATCTATATTGGTGAAGTGAATTCTCTTTGATATGAGATGATAATTGTAGTATAATAAATACATTAATTGTATACACTTAAATGAGTAATAGCTAATATGCTATTACTCATAAATTATTTAATATTATATATTCCGAGGAATATAATAATAAGAGGGTAAATTGTTATATTAGATTTTTTGAGATATATGGCTGAGGGACACTAGTGTTGTAGAGTGTTATACACAGGGAGGCTATAATGAATGATATGTTATTAGAATATATTGATCGCATAATCGACGGAGAGAAAGACCATCGTGTTTTTCCTGTAGAGTTTAATGATAAAACCTATTATGTAAAACAAGATATCAGTAATCACCGCTCTAGTTGGATTAAACCAGCTCCTAGAGCTTCTTTTGATTATGAGTTTTATAAAATTTCCTTCGTAAATACTCAGTTGCCTGTAGCGCCAGTGATTGCTGGTTTCAGAGAGCATTATTTCGTTACAGAAGGGTCTGGTAAAACATTAACCTATTATAGTGAATTGCCAGCGCAACATCCTGATGATGATAGCTTACAAGATATGGTCACTCATATCTTCTATAGCTTTGGTAAAACATTGGGACAACTTCATGACTATGGTTTGTCCCATGGCCGTCCTGCCATGCGAGATATCACCTATGATCCAGATACTGATAAGGTTACTTTATTAGATTGGGAAAATGGTCGTCGTTGGCCTGAATTTACACCGCAAGGTTGGGATTTACTCATCTTTGTGCATAGCTATTTGCGTGAGGACAACCTACCGATTTCTTACCTATACGCTATGATGAATGGCTATAGTTCGGCTCGTACGGCGCGCGATACGGTGTTACATGTAAAAGAAATTTTACGTAAACGTGAATATCTCTTTAAATTCTGTCGCTTATTAAACCCGCTACACTTTGTAGATACTGAAGCAGCTGTAAAAGCACATGACTTTATGCTAGCCTTGAAAACTGAATAGTATTTATCTATTGAGCACAGACCTTAATAATGGTTTATGGTACTTTATAGATTTTCATTGCCTTTTATGGGCTTATGTAGACCTTTACGGTTGTTAGTTATATTTGTATAGTTAATGACTTGTAAGGGTCTTTTTCTGTATTTATGACAAGTTTATAGCGTGTATGCTCCTATATTGTTTGTTAGATTTATATAAATACTGTAAGAAGGATAGATTTAAAGTTGTTGTTCTCTGACTTTCACAATGATTACTGCAATTATTTTAGAGGGGGTTGTCGAAGGAGGACCTCAGGAATATAAGAGGGTGAAAGGAGGTGATACGATGGCTAACATTAAACGCACTAAATTGGTGTTGCGTTTTAACATCGGCACCGAAGATGCGCCGAAGTACAAAGACGTAACCTATACTCGTGTTGCAGAAGAAGCGTCCGACGATAATGTAAAAACCGTTGGTAATGCGCTAGCAGCCTTGTATGACCACAGCTTGTCCGACGTGGTCCGCGTCAATGAAGTATCCTTAGGACATTAATTGAATCTTATCTATTCGTTTTTTAGGTGATCCAAACACATTCTTATTGCTAGTTTTTATATCCTCCCATAGTCGTAACAGGATATAAAGATTGCAAACCCTCACATTCCCATCCTTATTGATATGAATTGTAGATAGATATATTTAATCTAAGTGTAATTTATGTAATTACAGAATTGCAGAGTTACAGAAATCATCCCATTCTATCTAAATTCGAGAACTTGTTTATGATACGTGAAAGGAGGCGCCCACATGGCGGAAAAACGCGTTGTATATCTTACATTTTCTACGGTCGGTGGTAAAAGCACATCAGTCACAATTAGTGCTCCTCGTGCTGGAATTACTTTACAAGATGCTAAAACAGCGGCTAATGCGCTAGTAGCTAACAAAGTAATCCTTGGTTCTGGTGATGCAGAACTTGCTGCATTTACTACGGCTCGTGAAGTAACAACTCAAACTACTGAATTGCAATAATCGTATACAGTTAAATGGTAAAAAGGCTTTCACCTGTGGTGAGGGCCTTTTTATTATGGTAAAATATAAGATATACCGAATAGGTATGGTAATGATGAAAATACTATGCCCAAAAATTTGTGCATAATGGACCCGAATGGTGATTAAAAAGGGGTAAAACAGTGGAATATATCATTTCATTTATGGAAACGTATGGCTATGGAGCCATGTTTATTGCAATGGTTTTGGAAAATGCTAACATTCCTATTCCTAGTGAAATCGTCTTAGGTTTTGCAGGATATCTGATTGCTCAGGGCATATTTGATTTACATACGACTATGGTTGTAGGTATTTTAGCAGGGATTGTAGGCTCTATCTTATCCTACTGGATGGGTGAGCATGGCGGACGTCCACTTCTTTTGAAATATGGCAAATACATATTCTTTAATGAACATAAATTTGAACTCGCTGAAAAGTTGTTTAATAAGTATGGTGGCGCCGCGGTATTCTTTGGCCGTTTGTTGCCAGGTGTTCGTACATTTATTTCTTTCCCAGCTGGCATGGCGCGTTATCCTATGTGGCATTTTGTCATTTGGACTGTACTAGGCACGATTCCTTGGACAATCCTTCTTGTTTACCTGGGTAAAGTACTCGGTGAAAATTGGAAGGATCTTATCCAATACAATCATGAATTCTTGATTGTTATGATTGTTGTATTCGTTATTATAGCGGCTGTATTGGGCTTTAAATACTATCGCAATCGCCGATAAGGAGGCCCTTATGAAACTTTCACGATTAACTCCAGTCGTATTTATTGTATGGCTTGTTTTTTATCTGTTTGGCAATAATATGTTGCCTGTTACGGATCCTGTGGAATCTAACTATGCGTTAACTGCTAAGGAAATGGTTCTCTCCGGAGATTGGTTGTCACCTCAAATTTACGGCACCTATTGGTACGATAAACCAATTATGATTTATTGGCTCATTGCCCTTGGATTTAAAATCTTTGGTATTGCCGATTGGGTGGTTCGTTTACCCAGTGCTATCTTTGGCGCTTTATCTGTAGCGACTATGTATCAATCGACGCGTACTATGAGCGGCAAGTGGGCCCTCGGCTTAATTGCGGCCGGTGTTCTTGGTACATCCCTCATGTTCTGGACCGTAGCTCATGGCGTTATTACGGACATGGTGCTACTTTATACGACGATCATGGTCATGATTTATTCCTATAAGGGGATGGTGGAACAGAAACCACATGCTATGATTGTGGCCTATATCTTTGCAGCCCTCGGGGTGCTCACAAAGGGGCCTGTAGCACTCGTTTTGCCTGGTATGATTTTACTCGTTTTTGCTGGGATCAATCGTTCTTGGTCGATGGTGAAAGCTATCTTTGATTGGCGTGGCATTCTTGCCTTTTGTGTAGTCTGCTTGCCGTGGTATGTGTATATGTACAGCGTTCACGGTCAAGATTTTATCAATGGCTTCTTAGGGCTTCACAATGTAACACGGGCCACTCAATCCGAACACCCTGAAGATAATGTATGGTGGTATTACATCGCTATCTTCCTAGGTGCATCTATGCCATGGACCGGTGCTGTTATCTACGGTATTATTGATGGCTTTAAACAACGACATACTGGGTTTATTTATAATATGACTTGGGGTGTAGGTATTCTTTTATTCTATACCTTAATGGCTACAAAATATCCTTTATATACATTCGTGAGCTTAGTTCCATTTAGTGCTATTGGTGCTATGGGCGTTATGAAGATTATACGTAAAGGTAAATCGAGAGCTATAAAATGGGTTATTATGGGCCCTACCTTACTCCTATGGATTGCTTACGTTGCGGGCTCATTCTTCGCACCGTGGGGCTTCTATTTCTTGCTCTATGTTGTGGTGGCTGTAGCCGTACTCCTTTTATTCCACGCATGGTATACGAAAAAAGGGTATCGCCTTGTTAGTATTATTGTCCTAGGTACTATGGTTATTTCCTCCATCGTTGTTGTGGAAGGGTTAGAACCATTTGTAAAGCAGCGTAGTAATATTGAGGTAGTGCCTGTTGTAGACTCTTATGATGGTGATATCTATTACTATAACGGTTACAGTACAGCTGCTGTATACTATACAGGCCATAAGATTATTAAAATCAATGGTGATGAAAGTCGCTGGGATGATCGAGATAAAATTAAAAAACGCAGTGCCGAGTGGTCAAAGAAATATCTTATGGAACAAGTTAACGAAGAGGAATTTAACAAGATAATCGCCTCTGGTAAACCTCTAATGCTCATCGTTCCAAAAGGTGAAATCAAGCACTTCCGTCAGTCTACTATCTACCCAAATGTATCTGAGTCTAGCGAAGCTGGTACAGCGGAAGTATATATACTAAATAAAAAGACACTGTTTTAAGTGAATCTTCACATACAATCTAACAATAAGTGAAAAACATTAAAGCTGAAAATAGTAAAGCTAGTAGCAGGTAGTATCCAATGGATACTACCTGCTTTTTTGTTTAGTGATAGAGTACTTATTTATAGTATTGCTAAAGATGGAGTGCTAAATCGTTTTGTAGATATAGTAGTTTATATCCTTAGACTACTATATTTATTTGGATTTATTTGGTCTATATTGATGTATTTCGTACCTAAATAATAATACCTATAATATTACTGTGTTTTATTGACATAATTAATACATATTGATATAGTAGGGTATAAATAAGTTTAGAAGACAAGGTATTCTAGAACCAGACTTCATCTAGGTTTTAGAAAAGTGTGAAAAATGACATGTGTCAAAAACGCCCCTTGTTGTGAGGTAGAAAGAGGGGAAGTTATGAAGAAGACCTGGTATCTAATCATCGGAGTGGTTCTCTTGGTTATTGGCTGCATAGCCTATGGTTATCATGAACACTATAAACCAAAGACGGCACAAGAATTAAAGACTGTACGCGTAGCCTATTTACCAATTACCCATGCATTACCAGTATTTGCTACAAAAGAGCTGGAAACGGCAGATGGTCCTGTTCATGTAGAGCTTGTTAAATATGGGTCTTGGCCAGAGCTTATGGATGCGTTAAATACTGGTAAGGTAGATGCCGCAGCTGTTCTTGTTGAACTTGGTGTAAAGGCTCGTGAACAAGGCATTGATGTCCGTGCTGCTGCACTTGGTCATACAGAGGGTAATATTATTATCGTTAATAAGGATATTAACTCCGTTCAAGACTTAAAAGGCAAATCCTTTGCTATCCCTCATAAACAATCCACTCAAAAAGTTCTCGTGGATTGCATGCTTGAAGAAGCGGGTCTTTCTGAAAAAGATGTACAAATCGTAGAAATGAGCCCTCCAGAAATGCCATCTGCTCTATCGGTAGGTCAAATTGCTGGGTATAGTGTAGCCGAACCATTTGGCTCTCTAGCCCTTGAAATGGGAACTGGGAAGGTCTTTGAAGATCCTGACCATCTCTGGCATGATAATATTTGCTGTGCCCTTGTGTTTAATGGTCAATTCGTCGATGAACATCATGACTTGGCAAAAGCTTTCACAAAAGCCTATCTCGATGCAGGTAAATACCTAGATGAGCATCCAGAGTCCCAAAAAGAAATTGCCTTAAAATATTTAAAGTTTAAGGATCCTATTATTGAACGTTCCTTACAAGTGATTGGGTTTAAAGATTTAGCCCTTACAGAGGACCGTTATAATGCGCTTGTGCATCACATGACCCATATTGATTTAATCAAAAAAGTGCCGAGTTATTCAGAGTTTGTAGATACATCGTTGTTACCATAGGAGGGGGATCATGAAGAAATATACATATGTGCCAGGTTCATTTATTGCAGCTTGGCTAATTTGGGAGTTAATCGTTCGCCTCGGCGGTTTTAATGAAGCGCTATTTCCAACGCCATATAAGGTATTACTCGGATTTGGAGAACTTATAGGCGACGGTGTTCTTTTTAAAGATATTGCAGATAGTTTAGTGCGTTTCTTTATCGGTTACATCATTTCCGTTGTGGCTGGCGTATTCTTCGGCCTTATCTTGGGGTGGTATAAGGGGATTTGGAACTACATCAATCCAATCGTTCAAGTCATTCGACCAATTTCTCCTGTGGCGTGGTTACCCTTTATCGTTCTCTTCTTCGGTATCGGCCAAGCACCAGCTATCGTTATCATCTTTATCGCAGCATTCTTCCCGGTGCTATTGTCCACCGTATCTGCTATTCAAAATATTGACCCTGTGTACATCAAGGTAGCACGCAACTTTGGTATTAAACAGCCAGAACTATTATTTAAAATCGTGTTGCCTGCCGTATTCCCTGGTATTGCATCGGGTCTTCACATCGCTCTCGGTACGGCGTGGATATTCCTTGTAACAGGGGAAATGGTAGGCTCCCAAACAGGCCTTGGCTTCCTCATTATCGATATGAGAAATAACTTGCGTAACGATCTCTTGATGGTAGCTATTTTGACCATCGGTTTCGTTGGGCTTTTACTCGATTGGGGCGTGTCCCTCATCGAAAAATGGATTTACAAACGTTGGGGTATTGAGAAATAGGAGGTGGCCTCATGGGTTACATTTCGGTGCGCAATGCACATAAGGAATTTATGAAAGATGGGGAACCACTCACCATTCTTGAAGATATTAATCTAGACATTGAAAAGGGCGAGTTTATTTGCCTCTTAGGCCCTTCTGGTTCCGGTAAAAGTACGCTGTTAAACGCTATAGCGGGCTTTGAGCTTGTTACATCTGGTTCCATTACTATCGACGGTGAAGAGGTGAAAGCGCCTCAACTCAGATATGTAACGGTATTTCAAAACTATGGTTTGTTGCCGTGGCGTACGGTAGAAAGCAATATTGAGCTAGGCCTTGAAAGTAAAAAGGTTCCTAAAGAAGAGCGTCCCGCTATTATCGATAAATACGTTAAAATGGTAGGCCTTGACCACGCCCGCAATCGTTATCCTGCAGAACTATCTGGGGGCATGCAACAACGTGTATCCATTGCCCGTGCACTAGCGGTGGATCCAGATATTATCTTCATGGACGAACCACTAGGCGCACTTGATGCGTTGACACGCATCAACTTGCAAGACGAAATCTCTCGTATCTGCCGAGAAGAAGGTAAAACAGTTGTATTCGTTACGCACGACATTGAAGAAGCCGTAGTTCTTGCAGACCGCGTCGTAGTACTAGCAGCAAATCCGGGTCGTGTACAAACTATCATCCCTGTAAACATCATCGACAGAACCGATCGTACATCGCCGAACTTTGTTAATATACGGAACCACATCTTCGAACAATTCCAATTAGCAAAAGAAGACAAAATCGAGTTCTATATTTAGTTTTATATATCAGTTATATACATCTCAAAAGAAACACCCAAGAGTTTATATTCTCTTGGGTGTTTTACAATGGACAAAATCCTAAAATAATGTATACTATAAGTAGCTGAAGGATTGTAAGAATTCACTGTAAGCACAAAAAAACTCCCTCAAGAACCGCGAAATACTTGAGGGAGTTTTTTATTGCTTATGGTCGTCTAAGCTAACGGGGTTAATCACCATGAAATTTCCTATCTAACCACTTGCAAATGAGATAGCTGGTCACATTTACCACGATAGGAACTAGAAGGATTATAAGAATATCTTTCACTGTTGCACCTCCTTTCTGTACCTGTTTCCCCAGAACGGAGTGGTGACATCTTGATTGTAGTACATATAACTATATATTTCTTATGCAATTCGTGTAATTATCATGTATAGTAGATATATATCGGTAATAACATATGAAATTTAAATTGGAGGCTGTATGTCTTTATTTGAGTTAGAGAAGACCTTGTCTTTTGATGAATATATAGCGTCCTTTGATGCAGAGAGAGTAGAGAAGGTGCGCAGTTTTGTAGATTGGCTTGCTCAGTATCAAGGTAGTCTTGTCCATAATCCTTGGGGTGAGGTTAATCCTGAATTAGAGATTGTCACAAAGGGCTTTGATGCGGCACAGGTGCGCCGAGATAATTTGGTAGCCTATTTATTGCCCCGCTTAGGTCGAGCTAAGGTCTTTGTAGTGGCAGAGGCAGTAGGCTATCAAGGGGGACGCTTCACAGGTATTGCCATTACTTGTGAAAGAATGCTACTAGATAAGCACAAAATCATTCGTGCGAAGGATGTAACGCCTATTCATTTGGAACGTACTAGTTCACCTACTAGCGCTTTGTTAAAAGGAACACAGCAAAAGGATGGTTTTAATGAACCTACTGATACTGTGGTGTGGAGTGCTATTGTTGAAAAGGGCATCGATACTTATGATACATTGCTGTGGAACATATTCCCCTTCCACCCGCATAAGGAAGGAAATCCACTGACGAATCGCACACCTACGGATAAAGAGCAACAATTAGGTTGGGACTATACAAAACGCTTGTTAGATTTACATCTCGAGCTCGGTGGTGTAGAACCTCTTATGCTCGCCGTAGGACAAAAGTCTGCTGATACGATGGGCAAATTTGGTCTGTCTGCTATTGGCTTGCGCCATCCAGCGAACGGTGGAGCTAATCTATATCGCCAAGGATTTGCTGAGGCGGTAGATACCTATTTAAAATAATAGGTGATTGAGATTATTAAAATAATAAGTAATTGAGATAGTTAAAATAATAAAAGATTGAGAGTTTTGGAGAGAAGTTTATGAAACGTTATTGTGATGCTTGCCGTCATTATTGTGATGAGGCGGCTATGTTTTGCCCTACTTGTGGGCAGTATACAGTAGCAACAGAGGTGGAGCGTATCGCACCAGAAGGTGATGTAATCTATCCTTTTGCCCATTACCAAATGAGTTATAAAGATACATTCCTCTATGTAATGGGGAAAAAGTTCATGGATACGGATGGGCGTGCCTCTCGTAGAGAGTTTTTCCAGTTTCTATTGTTGTGGCATATTGCTATTGTCGGCTTGCTAGCAGTATTTTATGGCTTAACAGCCATATTCCATACGGGTCCATATCTAATCGGATTAGCCGGTCTTATCGTTGCTATACTCAGCTTAGTTTCTTTGATGCCTTTGGCTGCGTTATCTGTACGACGCCTCCATGATACTGGTAAAAGCAGTGCTACCTTGTTGTTGTTTCTTATTCCCTTTGTAGGGCCTTTGATCTTATTAGGTTTGTTATGTGTAAAAGGACAGCCACAGGATAATCAATATGGCAGCGCATTGCAACATATCGTCATAGATAAGCGCTTGGCATCTATTATGAAGGTATCTCCTACGAGTAGTGCTTTAACTACACGTGTTCTAGTGGGGTTACTTGTTATAGTAATCTGTGTGTTTGGCGCATCTTTACGTGCGATGGGCCCAGCTAATGAAGTATTCCCTGACGGATGGCTTACAAACTCTATCGTTGGTGAAGGCAGTGCGGAAGCAGCGCGAGCTTCTGTGCAAAATTATTTTGATGCCGTAAATAACAAGGATTATGATAAGGCTTTCACCTATATCATTAGCCAAGCTAGTACAAATCCAGTGGAGAAGCAAAAATGGCTAGAGTCCATGAAACAGGCGCCAAAGGTGGATGTAGTATCCCTAGGTGTTACACGGGTGAGTCGCACAGGGGATTTGAAGCGCATTGTCTTTGATGCAAGCCTACAAACTACAAAGGCTGGCGCCGGTGTTGTAGAATCAACGCCGATGAAGCGCTATATTTCTGTCATTGAAGAGAATGGTGTGTGGCGTATCGAAGGATTTTACAAAACTATGCCAGATGATGACAAATAGAATATGATATATCTAAATAGCGTTAACATGGGGGCTACCCTCTTTTGTTAACGCTATTTTTATGTTACAATAGACATAACGTATGAAAGCGATGCTTTCATCAAAATCGATCGGATTATATTGCAAGACCCATTGGATAGGAACGAAGAGAACGTACCCGTCGCGGCTGACATATCTAATGATGGCGATATACTCATTTGCTATGGCAAATGGTCACAACAACACTAGGAACGGCAAAAATTGATAGCGCATCTTTGCGCCTATTTGACGAGACGCTAGTATTTTAGCGCCTTTTTCTTTGTGTGGCCTCCGTAGCATAGATCAATTCAAGTGATAGGTGAGAAAAGAAACTATGTTAAATAAAATAATGAACAAAATTTTAGGAGGAACTGTGAATACAACAGATAATCAGGTTACTGCACAAGTGAAAGCAGAACCAACAGTAGCAAAACCTGCTACTCGTACAGCTGCGGCTGAAGGCGAACATAAACAGACTCGCCGCCGTACTAATACACGCCGCCCTGCTGGCGAGGGTCGTACTCGTCAACATGCAGCTGGTGAAGGTGAAGGCACAACACACCAACGCCGTACAAATACTCGTACAAATGCAAATGGTAGCCGTACTAATACGACACGCCGTACAAATACACGTCGCAATGCTGAGCAAGGTGAAGGTCAAGAACGTACAGAACGTAAACCTCGTCAAACTCGTGCACCACGCGGTGAACGTAGTGAAAATACGCGTAATACGCGCTCTAACAATGGTCGCAATAGTCAAAACCGTAACAACAACCGTCCAAATAATCGCTCTACAAACCGCAACAATCAAGAGGCTCCTGTGGAATTAGTAGGTCGTACACCAAATGGCGCTAACAAAGGTAAATTCCAAATTATCCCTCTTGGCGGTCTTGGTGAAATCGGTAAAAACATGACCATCTTCCAATATGAGGACGAAATCATCGTTCTCGACTCTGGTCTTGCGTTCCCTAGCGAAGATATGCTTGGCGTAGATATCGTTATTCCTGATATGAGCTATATCATCGAGAATAAGGATCGCGTGAAAGCTGTCGTAATTACCCATGGTCACGAGGACCATATTGGTTCCTTGGCATACCTTATGAAAGAAATCAATTGCCCAGTATATGCAACAAATCTCGTTTGTGGTTTGATTGAAGGTAAGTTTAAAGAACATAAGGTATCTCCAAAATGTCTTCGCACGATTGCTGCAGGCGATGAAGTTCAAATTGGTCAAGTGAAGGTTGGTTTTATCCAAACAAATCATTCCATCCCGGATTCCTGCGCTGTGTACTTCGATACACCAATCGGTACTGTACTTCATACAGGTGACTTTAAAATCGACCAAACACCAGTTGATGGCCGTTTGATGGATATGCACAAATTTGCTGAGCTCGGCAATAAAGGTGTATTGGCCTTGATGTCCGACTCTACAAACGTTGAAAAACCAGGTACTACAGGTTCTGAAAGTTCCGTAGGTCCTGCTATTAAACAAGCTGTTGGCGAAGCAAAAGGCCGCGTTGTGTTAGCTACATTTGCATCTAACGTATCTCGTATCCAACAAGCTATTGATGCAGCAGTTATGTTCAATCGTAAGGTTGTCGTTATGGGCCGCAGTATGGTAAATGTTACAGAAATCGCTCAAGAACGCGGTTACTTGAACATTCCATCAAATACAATCATCGACGTAGATGTAATGCACAACTACACAGATGACCAAATTATGATCTTAACAACTGGTTCTCAAGGTGAACCGATGGCAGGCTTGTCCCGTATGGCTACAAGCAACCACCGCACTGTAGAGTTGGCACCGAATGATACAGTTATCATCTCTGCTACACCAATCCCAGGTAACGAAGGTGCTGTAGGTCGAACTATCGATAACTTGCTCCGATTAGGTTGTCATGTAGTCTACGGTAAAGACCGTGGCATCCACGTATCTGGTCATGCGAGCCAAGAAGAGCTTAAAACAATGCTTAACCTTGTTCGCCCAGAATACTTTATTCCAGTTCATGGTGAGTACCGCATGTTGCGCCGTCATGGTGAACTTGGCGTTGCTATGGGCGTAGATCCTAAGAAAGTCCTTATCGGCGACAATGGTCAAATCTTTGAATTCGATAAAGATGGTGGCCGTAAAGGTGGCCGTGTACAAGCTGGTGCTATTTTCGTAGATGGCCTTGGCGTTGGTGATGTAGGTAACATCGTTATCCGTGACCGTCAACAATTGGCACAAGAAGGTATGGTTATCGTTGTAATGGCGATGGATAAAGCATCTGGTACAATCGTAGCTGGTCCAGACCTCGTATCTCGTGGCTTCGTATACGTACGCGATGCAGAAGAACTCATGCTTGCTGCAGAACGTAGGGTAGAACAAGTTCTTGAAGATTGCGAAGTGCAACGCATTAAAGACTGGACTACTATTAAGCAAAACGTACGCGACGCGTTGGGTAAATTCTTCTACGATAAAACTCGCCGCCGTCCTATGATCTTGCCGATTATTCAAGACGTATAATCACATATAATAAACAAAAGTACCGCACCCTATGGTGTGGTACTTTTAACATTTTAAAAAGGACCTACAGAATCTACTATAAATAGCGGTGTCATCGCGTTTGTCTACTATATAGGGTATTTGAAGTTACCTTTTTAAACTGTTATAATTAAAAGATACCAATTAATCTATCTTCTTATATAGAATGGAGATTTATGAAACAAACAAATACAAGAGCGATGGTAGAAACTGCATTTGTATCGGCTATCGTTGTTATGTTAACTCTAATAGGAACGACCGTACCATTCCTTAGCTTGCTAGCGACCTTAGTTGCACCTGCAGGGATTGCACTCATTGGTATCCGCTGGGGCAGCCGATATAGCTGTGCCGCATCAGCAGTGGCATTTGTACTCGTATCCTTATTAGTAGGCCCATTAATGGCGCTTGCGACCATTTTGACATACTCCTTGCCAAGCATTTTTCTCGGTGAGGCTTTCCGAGCAAATTGGCCCTTGGGTAAACTTATCGTTATACCAGCCATAGCGCTTACAGTGACGAGTCTTGTGGGAATTTTAATCTCTGCAGGTGTTACATCCTTTGATTTGACTCAGATTAATCATATGATTGATGTAGACCTTAAAAATGCGCTTATTGAGTCTATTAAGCAACAGCCTATGACACAAGAACAAATGGATGCCTATATTAATCGTATCGATCTTGCTATACAACAAGCGAAGCGGATGATTTTGGCATACTGGTTTGGAGCTAATACGGTTGTTATTTATATTCTTGCTAAACTTGTTACATATATTGGGCGCCGTACCAACAGTGTGGTGCGCACATTGTCTCCGATGGATACTTGGCGCATGCCGATTTGGGGTGCTGGCGTATTAGCCGTAGGTATTATCCTTGCTTATGGCGGTCAGTACTTGGGCTATGCTAATGGTATTCTTTCAGATATAGGCCTTAATATTGCTTTGTTGGGTGGCATGATATGTGGTCTCAATGGTATTACATGCTTGTTATCCATTATGAAGTCTTATAACTTGGCAGGCATCTTTAAGTTTGCTATCATAGGCTTCCTGTATGTGATGAGTCCAATGGCACTTGTTATATATGGTATTTTAGATATGTTTTTAGATATGCGAGCACGTTTCCAAAAACGTAGCTTGTAATAGAAAGGAGGCCGTTATGAAATCCTTTCAACGGAAATGGGAAGGTTTAGAAATTACCATTATTACCGTTATCGTATTATTGTTATTATTGTTGGCCTATCTAAATTGGGCCATTGCAATTCTAGCTTTAATTATCGTAGTAGCGGCATATTTGGTTAACTACAATACCCTTCATAACCGGCGTCGTTTAGCGAGAGAACAGTTTAGTGCGATGATGAAAAACGTCACACAAGCTTCTAACTTTGCTTTACAAAACTTGCCAATGGGCATTGTTCTTGTTAATAAACAAGGCACCTTGGTATGGAATAATAGTGTCTTTGCAGACTGGGTTACAGTAGACTGGAATAAACTTCAAAAGATGTCTGCTCTATTACCGGGCTTCCGCATCGATAAAATTTGGGGTAAATCCGGATATATGACGGAAAAATATGATGAAAGATACTTCCAAGTTATTTATAAATTCATCGATCCGCGCGATGTGCGACCAGATATTCATAGTGAAGATGAATTGGCAGAACATGCAGTAATGGCTTTGTATTTCAAAGATATTACTGACCTAGAAAAGGCGCGTATTAAAGCTGAAGAAAATCAGCCTGTATGGGGCATGATTCAAATCGATAATCTCGAAGAATTGACAAAAGGTCTTAGTGACCGCGAGTATACTAGTGTCTGGAGCGATATTAATAATATCATTATGGATGAGATTGACCGTTATGAAGGCTTTATCCGTAACTTCCAAGACGATATGTATACCTTGGCCATTTCTCGCGATGCTCTTCATGAGATGGAGGAAAACGGCTTTAAGTTGCTTGAACGCATTCGTAAATTGCCTTCTCCTCGTCAGGTGCCAGCTACGATTTCTGTCGGTATTAGCGAGAATGTAGGCTCTGTGAAAGAGGTTTCAAGTCGTGCTCGCGCTGCCTTAGATATTGCTTTAGGTCGCGGTGGTGACCAAGTATGTATCATGGATGGTGAAAGTACGCGCTTCTTCGGTGGTAATACAGCTGGTGTTGAGAAAAATACGCGTGTTCGTGCTCGTGTTGTATCGCAAGCTTTACATGAACTTATGCTTGATTCAGATAAGATTCTTGTGATGGGGCATAAACGTGAGGATTATGATGCATTAGGTGGTATTATTGGTATTGTAGCCATTGCACGAACCTTGGGTAAAGAATTGCGCATCGTGCTTTCAAAGGAAACGAGCGCTATCGATAAAATGGTAACTGTTCTGAAAGAAGATGAGTTCTGGAAAGAACATATTATTACCCCTGAAGTTGCAAAAACATGGGTGGACGCCAATACACTTACTATTGTATGTGATACGCATCGTCAAGAAATGGTAGCGGCACAAGAAGCCCTTGAAATTTCTGAACGACGCATTGTTATCGATCATCACCGTCGTGCAGCGGACTTTGTAGAAAATCCATTGCTTACGTACTTGGAACCAACTGCATCGTCCACATCTGAGCTTGTTACAGAGCTTGTGCAATACGCAGGTGGGGGCGTAAAACTTTCAAAAGCAGAAGCAACAGGCATCTATGCAGGTATCGTTCTAGATACGAAGAACTTTGTGCAACAAACTGGTGCACGTACCTTTGAAGCGGCAGCATTCTTACGCCGTGCAGGGGCAGATATTGAAAAGGTTAAACAATTATTTATTGAAACCTTCGATTCCATCCAATTGCGTGCTAAAATAGTATTTGCAGCCAATCGTACAGAAGGAATTGCTATTTCTGTAGCACCTGAAGGCTTGAAGGATATGATGGCATTAGCGGCACAAAGTGCGGATATGCTCATCAGTAATGAAGATATTGAAGCAGCCTTTGTACTGTATTCCTTGAATGACGGCGGTATCGGCGTTAGTGCTCGATCCAAAGGCAAGGTAAATGTACAGGTTGTAATGGAAGCCTTGGGTGGCGGTGGTCACAGAACCGTGGCTGGTGCCCAATTACAAGGTATGACCGTAGAGGAAGCGAAGCAGGCCATCTTAGAGCGTGCTCTAGAAGCCCTTCATTCCGCTGAACAAGAGGAGGAACAACAATGAAAGTAGTATTGTTAGAAGACGTTAAAAAAGTTGGTAAAAAAGGTGAAATCGTTGAAGTTAGCGATGCATATGGCCGTAATGTATTAATCAAAAAAGGTCTTGGCCTTGAAGGTACAGCAACTAACGTAAATAATGCGAAACAAAAGCAAGAATCTATCGCTCACAATAAAGCGGTTGCCAATGACGAGGCTAAAATCTTGGCAGCTCAATTGACTAAGGTTGAAGTAACTGTAAAAGTTCGCATGGGTGAAGAAGGTCGTGTATTCGGTTCCGTTACTGCAAAAGATATTTCCGATGCAGCTAAAGCGCAATACAAAGTAGATATCGATAAAAAGAAAATCGAAATCAAAGAACCATTGAAAACATTAGGCGTACATGATGTACTCGTTCGTGTTCATCCTGAAATTACAAGTACTATCAAGGTTAACGTAGTAGCTGAATAATAGTGTTCACCATGCTCTTTGAGTATGGTGAATTCTTTTATCCATAGTGGTTTTATAAAGGGGATTATCATGGATGTACGCATTCCACCGCATAATTTAGATGCGGAAAAAGCCGTTTTGGGGGCTTTATTAACGAATGGATCCAACTCGGGTGCCGTTGTCGATACAGTGACGAGTATTCTAAAATCTGAAGACTTTTACCGCGATGCGCATCGTATTATTTATGATGCTATCTTAGAAATCGTGCATGCTAACAAGACGGCGGACTTTATCACTGTTGGTGAAGAGCTAGATCGTCGTAAGCGTCTCGATGCGGTAGGCGGTCTTGCATATATTACATCTTTGGCTAATGAATCGGTGTCCTATAATGTAGAGGAACATGCGAAAATCATTAGTGAGAAAGCTCAGTTGCGCCGTCTTATCGATGCAGGGAATAAAATCGTAGGCATGACGTACGCTGGCGAAGATGAGCCAACGGCTATCCTCAACAAGGCGGAACAAATGGTATTGGACGTAAGTGGTCAAACACAGTCCGAATCATCATTTGCTCCTATTGGGGAGGTCGTATTATCTAACTTAGATAAATTAAATGCATTGCAACAGCATGATGGTGCTATTACAGGCGTTCCAACAGGCTTTAAAGATGTAGATCATGTCTTTAATGGTCTACAAAAATCTGACCTTATCCTCGTAGCAGCTCGTCCTGCGATGGGGAAAACGGCTTTCACCTTGAACATCGCTCAAAACGTAACGATGTTGTACGACAAGACGGTAGCATTCTTCTCCCTAGAAATGGGCAAGGAACAGCTCGTTGGTCGTATTTTGTCCTCTGTAGCAGGCGTAAGCTCCGAAAAATTGCGCCGTGCAAATATGGATCCAGCAGACTGGGAAAAGGTCATTGCCGCAGCGGACCGTATGAGTAAATCCAAGCTCTTTATCGATGATACGCCAGGCCTTACCGTACAAGATATGCGCTCTAAATTGCGTCGTCTTAAGGTGGAACATGGTCTCGATCTCGTTATCGTCGACTATATTCAGTTGATGCAAGGCCGTAACTCCGGCAAGGGAAGCGAGAACCGTCAACAAGAGGTATCTGAAATCTCTCGTAACCTTAAATTGATCGCCCGTGAGTTTAACGTGCCTCTCATTGCCTTGTCTCAGTTGTCTCGTAGTGTTGAAAGCAGACCAGATAAACGGCCTGTACTATCTGATCTCCGTGAATCTGGTTCCCTTGAACAAGATGCGGATATCGTTATCTTCTTGTACCGCGATAAATATTACGATGAAAACTCCGAAAAAGGGGACAATGCAGAAGTCCTCATTCGTAAACACCGTAATGGTTCCGTCGGTACCGTGGAACTCCAATTCGTTGGGGAATTCACACAATTTAGAGACGTGGAATTCCGAGACATGGGGCCGGAACAATAATGAAAACTATCGTGGGGTGCCTATATTGATGGGGCCCGACTTTATTTCGACAACTTAGTTACAAAAAAGCACCACCTATCTCGTGGCTCCAAACGACACGTAAGTCGCCCCTCGATAGGTGGTGCTCTTTTTGTATTACGTTAGTAAAAATAAGTCCCATCAATATAGTGGCACTAGATAGTTTTCAGTGTATTGTTGGAAGAACTGGAAATAGAAGTTTTGGGTTATGTTAGTAGAAAATAAGTTTTATTAAAGTGTATAATAGTGCTAGATAGATTTTATAGTATCGTACAATACGTAAGTATTGTGAGATGGAATATAAGGTTTCCATCCTATGTATGATGAATTTAACTATTAGTGGAAAACAAAATATCGAATTTTATTTATTGATGGTTGGATTAGGTGCTGCAGAGGCTTATAAATATAAGCATATTAGTCTGGGTGTATTTGAGAGCCTGCATTATGATTTGTCCATGATAGTTTTAATTGATGAATACCAGTTGTCAAAGGACTTAAGGGAGATTGTTTTCCAAGGTATGGGCATGGAAGATATTGTTGATGCAGCAGAGTGGTTTGAAGACTTTGATTGGGAAAGTCATTTGCGTGATGCGATAGATTACTTGGAACTGGATTGTATATCTAGATTAATGGAGCCCTCATATCATACTTGTATTAATGATTTCACCTTGTTTGATGTACCTAATACTGATAGCGTTGAGCATCTCTATATTTCTTTTGTATCTCATCATAGTTTTGAGCAAATCATGATGATTTTTATGCTAGGGTATACAGTATTTTTGATTGAGTTAGGTGAGTATTGCACTGATGCCTTTGATAGTTTTAAACGTAACTACCTTACTAATCTTCGAGCCATAAACCGTGGCGAGTCCGAGGTTTTAAGTGAAGCTCTTGAATTATTTGACTCTTGTGATAACGGGAACGATTTTTTGAGCAATAAACGACAACAATTGTGGTTAAGAAAGATTTCCATAGATCTTAGAGGTCACTTTTTTAGACTTAAAGAGTCTAGCATGAGGTATCGTAGTGAGAAGGGATTAGTTTATTATAGAAGGCCTAAAGAAACCATATTGAATTAAGTTATACACGTACTTAAGAGTACCTATTATTAGATTTGATGTCTAATAGTAGGTACTTTTTCATTTTTATGTCCAAAATTTGCCACTATAACAACAAACATATGTTTGAAAATACTTTGTATTTTTGTTATACTAATCATAGAAATTATTCTTCTTGTAATTCTTATAAACTTCAGGTGTTTAGCGGTTTAAGGGGGTGTTTGTATGGGTTCAGCTGATACGGATCGAATGTATATGTGCATTGATTTGAAGAGTTTTTACGCGTCTGTGGAGTGTGCCGATTTGGGGCTGGATCCGTTTACGACGCCTCTGGTGGTGGCCGATGGGTCTCGTGGCAAAGGGGCTATTACATTGGCCATTTCACCAGCCTTAAAAAAGCTAGGTGTTAAGAATCGCAGTCGTCTTTTTGAGATTCCTCCGCACATTGAGTATTTGACGGTGAAGCCTCATATGAAGCGGTATATGCAGGCGTCTGCTGAGATTTACGGGACTTTGCTCAAGTATGTGGCACCTGAGGATGTACATGTATACTCTATCGACGAGTATTTTATCGATATTACGCCTTACTTACTGCTCTACAAGAAAACGCCTCGAGAGCTAGCGCAGATGCTACTTGATGCGGTGTTAGAGGCGACCAAGATTTATGCCACCGTTGGGATTGGAACAAACTTGTTCCTTGCCAAGATTGCTCTCGATATTCTCGCAAAACATGCGCCTGATTTTATAGGATATCTTGATGAAAGCCTCTTTAAAGATAAAATTTGGTATCATCAGCCCTTGACTGACATTTGGCAGATTGGTAAGGGCATAGCCAACCGCTTACATAAATATGGAGCTTATGATTTGCATGGTATTACCATGGTTCCAGAGGCCAAGTTGTACAAGGAATTTGGTGTTAATGCAGAGCTCATTATCGATCATGCTTGGGGCCGTGAGCCGTGTACGATTGCAGATATTCATGCGTATCGTCCTATTAAGCATTCTATCTCGCATAGCCAGATTTTGTTGCGTAACTATACTTACGAAGAGGCATACGTGCCTATGCGAGAAATGGTGGAGTCCTTGGTACTAGAGCTTTTACAAATCAAAGGGGTTACGAACCATATTCACGTTCATATTGGCTATGCAGATGAAATGGTACGCTCCACAGGCGGTTCTAAGAAGCTCAAACAATATACAGATTCTCTACAGACATTGACGGCGGCTGTTATTAAATTATATGAGAAGCATGTCCATAAAAATGAGCTTATCCGTCGTATAGGTGTAAGCTTTGAGGATTTAGTCAATCGCTCTGCTATACCTCAGGAGATAGATTTATTTAGCTCTCTTGCGACGGAGGAAGAGGAAAAGGAGCGGCAAGTACATGAGGCGATGTTATCTATCAAGGAGCAGTTCGGTAAAAATGCTATTTTACGTGCCTCTAGCTTGCAAGAGGAAGGGACAATGCGCTTTAGAAATACCTTGGTAGGTGGCCATAATGGGGAATAAATTAATGAAACATCGTATGTCTCGTTTACAACGGGCGAAACAATTTATGCCCTTTGCGGCATTAAAGGGCTTTGAAGTATTACTGGCAGCTGTGGCACGGCCTAAAGAGAATCGTGTAGAGCTATCGGAGGATCAAATAGAGGAATTAAACCGTACTATACAATCCTTGGTGGAAGGGGATTTTGTACGAGTGCTTTATTATACAGGTCATTGCTATACGGAATTAGTAGGGACTGTCGAGGCGATAGGTAAACCTGCACATAGTCTATCTATTGAGAGCGTAGCCATTGCTTTTAAAGATATAAAGGAAATTAATCTTTTTGAATAAGAACCCTTTTGAATAAGAACCTTTGAAGAGTTGATAATAATAACACTAATGTAATTGGTAAAGTAATCAAATAAAGAAACTCAGTAAAGTAAATTGTAAAGTGAAGAAAAATAGATTTGGCCTATGCTCATGTATGATGAGTATAGGCTATTTTACTATTGTTTATTATCATAGATATTTTGATAATTCTTCTTGACATGCACTATATCTTCTATTAAAATAAACGTATGAATGAGTATTCATATAAAAAATATCTGATGAAAAATGTTTAGGAACATATATAACAAGATATGAAACAAGATATGTCTAATAAGTATTAGAAACTAACTTACTATATAGGATAGAAGCTTTCACCATTATCAAAGGAGATATCATGGAAGAAACATTGTTGTTGAAGGATTTGAACTGTGCGAACTGCGCAGCAAAAATTGAAGATCGTATCCGTAAAATGGATGTTGTAGAAACTGCAAATTTCACAATTGCTACACATCAATTAAAATTAACTGGCTCTTGGGAAGACCGTGAAGCTCTTAAACGTGATATTCAAGAGATTTGTGATGCTATTGAAGAGGGCGTAACAGTAGCTGATTACGAGCGTAAATCTAAAGCGGCTGTGGATGACCATGGTCATGATCACGACCACGGCAGTGAGGCAGTAACAATTGCAGTTATCATAGCAGGCCTATTGTTTATGGCTTACGAAGCATTGACTACAGTTGTTCCGTCCATCAGCTTGCCAGAGTCTATCGAAACTCCAATTTACTATATTGCCTATATTCTTCTTGCGTTCCCAGTATTGCGCATCGCAGGTCGTAATATCCTAAAAGGTGAAGTATTTGATGAAAACTTCTTGATGTCTATCGCTACATTGGGTGCTATTGCTATCGATGCATTGCCTGAAGCCGTAGGCGTTATCTTGTTTTACCGTATTGGTGAGTTCTTCGAAGAAAAAGCAACTGATCGTAGTCGTACAGAAATCATGAACGCTGTTGATATGCGTCCTCAAGAGGTGCGCGTTGTAGATACAGACTGCGGTGGTGAAATCGTAGTTATGGCTCCTGAAAAGGTTGAAGTAGGCTGGACTATCGAAGTTCGTCCTGGCGATTTAATCCCTCTAGACGGTACAGTTCTTGAAGGTGAAACTCGCGTTAACACCGCGCCTGTAACAGGTGAGCCTGTTCCTGTTCGCGCCGTACCTGGCACTCAACTTATGTCTGGTTGCATCAATGAATCTGGTCGCATTACGATGCGTGTAGATAAGGTTCTTGAAGAATCCATGGTTACTAAAATTCTTGATGCCGTGGAAAATGCAGCATCCTCTAAACCTAAAATCGATCGCTTCATTACGCGTTTTGCTCGCGTGTACACTCCAATCGTTGTACTCCTTGCTCTTGCTGTTGCTATTATTCCATCCCTTATTACAGGTGAATGGCATAAATGGATCTACACAGCCTTAACATTCCTCGTTATTTCTTGCCCATGTGCATTGGTACTTAGCGTACCGCTTGCATTCTTCTCCGGTATCGGCAATGCATCTAAACACGGTATCTTGCTTAAAGGTGGTCGCGTTATCGAGGCGTTGGCTAATGTGAAAGCAGTAGCTCTTGATAAAACTGGTACAATCACATCTGGTGAGTTCAAAGTTCACAGCGTAGAAACTGTAGGCTCCCATGTAAGCTCTGGTCAATTGTTATCCATGGCTGCAGCTATCGAAGCCGTTTCTACGCATCCAATCGCAACAAGCATCGTGTCTGAAGCAAAAGATCAAGGCCTTACAGTGGAACCTTCAGATTTCGTTCAAGAATTAGCTGGCGAAGGTATGGTTGGTATGACAGATGGTCAACAAGTACTTGTTGGTAACCGTCGTCTTATGGAACGCTATAATGTTCAAGGCTATCCAACAGAACCTGCTGAATACGGTACAGAAGTTCTTGTCGCAGAAGGTAATACATACTTAGGTCGTATTATCATCGCCGATGAAGCTCGTCCTGATTCCGCAGAGGCTATCGCTAATCTTAATGGTCAAGATATTAAAACTGTTATGCTTACAGGTGATGCTGAAGCAAGTGCAAATTACATTGCTAAAAAAACTGGCGTAAGTGCTGTACGTGCTCAGTTGTTGCCTCAAGATAAATTGTCCGTTGTACAAGATATTCGCTCTGAATATGGTCCAACCATGTTCGTAGGGGACGGCATCAACGATGCTCCAGTACTTGCTGGTGCTGATGTTGGTGGTGCGATGGGTAGCGGTGCTGATGCGGCTATCGAAGCAGCAGATGTTGTGTTCATGCGTTCATCTTTGACTGCTATTGCACACGTTCTTGACTTGTCCAAAGCGACATTACGTGTAGCATGGCAAAACGTAGTGTTCGCTATTGCTGTTAAAATCCTCATCATGGCACTTGGCCTTATGGGCTACGCATCCATGTGGTGGGCAGTATTTGGTGATACTGGCGTATCCATCCTTTGTATTTTGAACTCTATTCGCATCTTGCGCCGCAATTAGGTGAAAGCAGAGTTTATAGCTCTATAGAGCAACGAAATAAATTACATTATCCTGATCTGAATGATTAGGGCTGATATAAATAACCTCTAGGTTAGTAACTGGCTAACTTAGAGGTTATTTTATTGTGTGAATTAAACATTTACGATACTTTTATTAGATGATGAATTGTAAAATATATTGCGACATACATTTGTACATCATAAATAGACATAAAACTGTATATGTATGTTCTAGATACACAAAACTTTCACAATTGAATTGAATAATAGCTATAAAATAGTATATAATTTATTAGATGATTACTATAAGTTTGTTGGAAGGAGGGATAGCATGATTACGGTGTATAAACACATAGAAGAAGAGTTAATTTCCGATAGCACTGTATCAGATGCCACAAAAGGTTCTTGGGTAAATTTGGTGAACCCAGACCCCGATGAGTTATCCCTTATCAATATTTTGACGGAAATCCCAACGGACGTTTTAAAGACTGCTCTCGATATGGAAGAACGTTCTCACGTGGAGTTAGAGGATAACTACATCTTTATCGTTATTAATATTCCGGTTATCCGTGGTAACGATATGTATGATACAGTACCGCTTGGTATCTTCTTGACGCCAGACTTCTTCATTACTATCTGCTTAGAAGAGTCCGAAGTATTGTATCCATTTATTTCTAATCAGATCTCTACGTTCTATACATACAAAAAGACCCGTTTCTTGTTCCAAATCTTGTATCGCACAGCAACTATGTTCTTGCGCTACTTGCAACAAATCAACCGTCGTACAGACGACATTGAAGTTCAATTGCGTCATACTACAAAGAATAAAGACTTCTTCCAATTGTTGGAATTACAGAAATCCATGACATACTTTACATCTGCATTGCGCACGAATGGTACCGTTATGGAACGACTATTGCGCTTGCGTGGTCATAGTTCCTATAAACATCTTCTCAAGATGTACGAAGAGGATGAGGACTTACTAGAGGACGTTATCATCGAGAATAAACAGGCCATCGAGATGGTTGAAATGTACTCCAATATCTTGATGAACATGATGAATGCCTTTACATCCATTATTTCGAACAACCTTAACTTGGTTATGAAAATGTTAGCTACCCTTACTATTGCTATGGCGGTGCCAACAATCGTATTTAGCTTGTGGGGAACAAACGTGCCATTGCCATTCCAAGAGGATCCAGAGGGATTCTATGAGGTTATAGGTGTTGCATTAGTATTCTCTATTATTGCCATTATCGGTATGTGGAAAAAAGATTTATTCTAATGATGAAGAACAGTTGAAATTTCAAATTCATATCAACTGTACAAGGTAACACTACATATATATGGTGACCATAAGTACATATGGAAGCACTAAATATACATGAAAAAAGCTGGCTATGAGCCAGCTTTTTTGCTTGCTTAACTATTACGTTATTGCTTATTATTGGGCCAATCTGATATAATAGTACCGTTATGGAGAGGTGTCCGAGTGGTTTAAGGAGCTGGTCTTGAAAACCAGTGACTCCGCAAGGGGCCGTGGGTTCGAATCCCACCCTCTCCGCCACAATTTAGAAAGCCCTTTAGGTTATGATATGTACCCCCTTTACTGGACAACCAGTAAAGGGGGTATTTTAATGAGATATAGTTATGAATTTAAAAGAAAAGCAATTGAATTATTCTATCAAGGTTTAAGGGAAGTAGCTATTGTAGCGGGTATTAACTCTGGGCAACTGTATCAATGGGTTCATAAATACAAAATTTGGGGATACAATGGTCTTATAAATAAACCTAAAGGTCGAATCAAGATCCTACAGTAGTTAGCAAGGTTATTTAAGGTAATTAAAATGAAAAAGCTTTTTTTTAATCTAGAAGTAATTGATGGTTATCCTCCAGTATCTATGGAAAGCATTTGGGCAGAAGTGACTGAAGAAGGCTATCTTAAAATAAATAATATTCCTTTTTATAGCAAAGAAATCTCTTTAGGTGATATTGTTAGTGTAATACAAAAGGAAGAAGATTATTTATTATATGATAAAACTATAATTCATAGTAAAAATAGTACATTGCGGATTGTTTTCTTTAATGAAAACCAGAAATTTAAAGATAAAATATTAACTAAACTAATAGAACTTGGATGTGAGTATGAAGCATTTAATGTAAATTTCTATGCAATAAACATACCAATTCAAGTAGATATAGAAGAAATATATCTTTTCTTAGATGAGTTTGTGGAAACTGACGATTTAGATTATGACACAGGGTATTTGGCACAATAATTTATGCAAGCTATATCTTGCATAATATCGTAATATCTAGAAAATTCTAGCATTGTTTACGTAATAGAAATTTTAAGACGATGTGAAGGCAGACATCTATTACAGGAGATCCAATATGAAAAAAAACTGATTATTTTTGGTTTAAAGAATGTCCTATATGTGATGGACAAGGAAGATTAATTATTAAAAAAAACATTAACTTTAATAAGTTATTTTTCTGTTGCGATGAATGTATGAGTTGCTGGGAAAATGAGGATGACTTAACTCAACAAAGAAAAAAATTTATGGAATATTCTATCAAGTCAAAGATAGTGAATGCTTCAGAGGCCGATATTAGTAATTTTCATTGGGAAAAATATAAACTACATAAGTGTTCTGATACATTCATCTGATTTTATTAACTGTAGCAAGCGTAAGTTGGGTCGAGACCCAACAAAATATTAAGGTCGTCTGAAATAACCTTCAGACGACCTTTCTTATGATTTTTATCAAAAAAATACTGACAAAGGTATGCCTGGGAAAATAGTCGGTTAGCTATCACAAATGAAAACAGTACGTGCTACCGCTTTGCCTACGACGTACTCGACCGCCTTAAAACCTACCACGGCACGACCTATTACTACGACTGCACCGGCAACCTGATCCACCGCGAACTGGCCGACGGCGAAAGCCGCCAACAAACCCACTACTTCCACTGCGACCAAATCGGCATCCCGAGAGAGATGATTGATAAGGACGGTAAGCTGGTTTGGCTCAGGGATTATTACGGTTGGGGAAAACTAAAGAGCGAAACCAAAGTAACAGATAGCGCATACGAGCCCTTCCGCCTGCAGAACCAGTATGTCGACCATGAAACGGGGCTGCATTACAACCTAATGCGTTATTACGAGCCAGAGGCCGGGCGGTTTGTGAATCACAATCCTATTAAATATTTAGGAGGTACAAATTTTTATACTTATGCATTTAGTATCGTAAATTGGGTAGATTTTCTAGGATTAAATCCCTTTAGAGTGTTTGGCAAAGTTACAATAATTGTTTAACAAAGCAAATAAAAAAATAATAAATCTGATAAATGTGATCGAGAATATCAACTAGTGAAAAGGTTTTGTGATACTCCAGTATCACCTCAAGCGTCTATATGCGCAACTCTAAGTGCGCAAATTAATCATGCCAAAAGATGTATCGAGTTATAACTAATTAGGATAGAAAAATGTAACCCTGGAGACATACAATCAAAATAAATGGTTGTTAAAATAGGCTAGATGCTTTAAAAGAAAAAGCAAAATCTGAATATACTAAATAAATTCTTTATGAGGCTAAATAATGAATAATTTCTTGAAAAATCTTTTTTAAATATCAGGATTTCCCTAGTTTTTTGAATCATAGTCCTATAACCTCCGTACATGACTTAGGATTTATGGGAGAAACATTATTAAATTTAGCAGTTAATTCCCAATCTAAAAAAGATGTTATTCTATTAATAGAAAATGGAGCAAATGTCAATCAACAAGGTGAATTAAATTTCACTCCTATTCAAAATGCTTGTCTTTATGGAAATCTTGATATTATTGAAATTCTTTTAAAAAATGGTGCTAAAACAAATATAAAAAATGAGTTTGGATATGATGCAAAACATTATACATCTGAAGAATATCACGATAAAAAGAAATCTAAAGAAATTAGAAACCTAATGGGATATTACAAACAATAAGTTACATATTTAATAGAAACCTGATAAAACATTAAGGCCGTCTGAAAAACGAAGAAGTTTCAGACGACCTCGAAGAGGAAACCGGATTTGTTTGGGACGGCAGTTACCTCTTGCAGAAAGTCCAGCCGGACGGCAGGTATACCTATATCTACACCGATTCTTACAGCTATAACCCTTGGCACAGGTACACAACCGGACCAACATGGTAATAAATACTCTTTAAAGAATGCACATAAGAAGGAGAAATTATGTATTTAGATCAAGTAAATTATGAATTAAACAAAAAAATCAATGATTTTGTATGTAACTCAAATGATGCTACTACGCCGGAGGAACGCATTGATATTCTCAATCAAGCATGGGAACTTTTACCCAAACCAGCCACTCAATTCGTTGAGCCTACTTCGGCAATCGCCTGTGGTATTTCAGAAAATTATAAAAAATTAGGTGATTATCAAAAAGCCCTTGAGTGGATGTTAATTGCACTTGAGGCACGAAAAGATGAACCTGCAGCAGGTGTGATTATATGGACAGGAATCGTTTATTACGAATTGGGTGATATGGAAAATGCCTATAAATATTTTGACCTAACTTATAATGAGCTACGTTACACACCTTTCTCTATGGAAGACAAAAAATATTGGCAATTTTATAAGCAACGTAAAGAAGAATTAAATCCTAAGAAAAAAACTAAAAAGTAAGATTCGATATTTTCAGACGCCCTTTTTTGTACCGTACTTAACCGCTGCTACGCCTACGACCCGGATGTAGTATAACTAGAGGGAAATATACTATGAAATATCATATTGAAGATTTAAGAGACCAATTACATAACCATAACTGGATTGTTTTGAAAGAATCAGAAGGAAATGATTTAGATATATCAGAATATTGGACTATTCGTCATAGATACCAACCAAACAAAACTTGTACTCTAGCTTTTGAAGCAATGGATGACTTGGAAGTTTTACCAATCGAAAAAAGTTATGCATGTTTTTTATCTGAAGAGCCAGCTATATCATTATACTTTTCTAAGAGCATTAAGTTATGGAAGAGAGATTTAAATACATTCATTTTAAATCTGAATTCTTTTATAATTTGCTGATTTTAAATCCTTCAAACTATATAAAGCTAATCAAAATCCAAATAACTGTAAATGTTTCTAGCAAGCGTAGGTTGGGTCAAGACCCAACAAAATATCAAGGTCGTCTGAAAAAAGATGAGCGGTTTACAAGAATACGCACCAGCCGTTTAGATTGCAAAACACCCTTGTCCGCACTGGTATGTAGTTACTGCCAAAATGGATGGAAATCTTAGTCAAAAAAGAAATAATGGGAATGGTACATTTTTTTGGAAGTACTACAAAGATAATGTAACCGTACAACATAGGAAATAGTATCATGACAACTTTAGAAGATAAGATCTTTACTTTAAAACAGAATAATTTAATGGAAAAAATGAAAGAAATTCATTTTTTAAATAATTTAATTTCAGATTCTGAAAAAATTATTCCATATCCACTCTCATGTGAAATAATAAATCGTACTTTTACCTCCTATAGAAATATAGAATTATTAAAAGAAAAATTTAGTTTATCAATAAAAAATGAAATATTAAATTCTTTTGGATCAGAGGAAAATGATATTGCTTATGTATACTTTTATGGAGGAATACATGATTCGGCTGAAATACCAATAGAATTATTCCCCTTGTTTATTATCAAAATAAAAAATATTAGCAATTGGCTAGAATTAATAAATAAACCTAATTTTTATTGTTTAAAATTCTTTAGTAATAAAATAGATAAAGTTATCGATATATCTCTACTCGACAATGAGGAAGATGTGTTATCTATTTCTATTGGAGTGAACTCAAATAAATAAACTATTCCAGCAGAAGCAATCCTTTGCCTTGTATAACTTAAAGGAGTTTACCATGAAAGAATTATTAGAAAAACTTGAAAATAATAGTTTTATTGATAAGGTCAGAATGGATCTTGAATTCGATGTAAAGGACTACCAAGAATTATTAGAAATTTTAAATGAAATAAAGCATTATACTCATAATCATACTCTAATTGAAAAAAGACTAGCGTCTTATTTATATGAGATACCAAAATTAACACATATTTGGTATCTCAATCTAAAAGACGATCCAAATAAAAATAAATCTTCTATTGTTAGTCAACTTGAAGAAGCATGGATAGAGTTAGATTCAATAATTGGAGAAGAAATTCTTGGTCAAGGACAATAAATACCTCTTAACAAACACAGATTGTGGCTCACAATGCAGATTTTTCCATTGCACAAAAAATAGATGAAGAGACCGGGTTGCACTTAATTCATTCATCCAAAAAAGGAGCCCATATTGTTCCTGCATTGCCTGATATAACATAAATTCTATATTTTATTTGAGAAATTAATTATGAAAAAACAAGAAATTATTTTAAGTATGCAAATGGCTTTTCTTGGGGCGATTTGTAACAAAGTCAGACTTATCGCATTTGATATGACCGAAGAATTATTTACTCTTTATGTATATATTGATTCACCACTGACAGATGATGAGTATGAAGCAATAGATAGTGCAGTTACAGATGTATTGGCTGATTTTCCAAATTTTCTATCTGAAAAAATATATATTATTGAAAATAATGATAATATTCTTTCATTAAATATATACAAAGGATGCTTTTTTATGAGATTTGAAAATAAAGTTGATTAAATAACACGTTGTAAAAAAACAGCAAACGATAAATATGATGCAAAGACTCCTTCTGGTGATAGTATTATTTTGTCCTCAGATGGGAAAGTTCGTTTTTTTAATCATAATATCGACTCTATTGATGAAGAAGTTGGTGTGGTTGCAAATAATTTTTTAGAATTGCTTGAGAAATTATATTAGTAAACTTTAGCTAGCTGAAACCCTCAATCCTTACATAGCATGTGTACAGTACGCACTCGGTTTCTGTTTTTATTAAATTTATCAACATAGAACTATAGGTATTATTAATGAAAAAAGAATTATTATCTATTTTAAAAAAATATGAAACGCATCCTGATTTTTTAGGTGACACTATTGAAGATGTAAATCAAGTAGGAGGTATGGATGATACAGTTTTACATATTGCAGCCAGAAATAATTCTTTAAATGATGCTCTTGTATTTCTTCAAAATGGGGCATTGATCGATCTTAAAGGGGACTTAGGATATACTCCCCTACATTATGCATGCATGTTTGGAAATATAGAAATGGTGAAAGTACTCCTTGATAATGGATCTGATACAAATATACAAAATGAATTTGGAGAAAATGCCGTTAGAATTGCAACTAACTCATCCAGCGAAAATAAAGAGAAGATAGTAAAACTATTAAATGATTTTAGAAAACGTAAATAAAAAATAGATTATAAATCAATCAAATGGTGCCATACCTTAAAATATAGAAAGTAAGACATGAATAAAAACAATCTAATTTTATTAATCAAAAATCAAATGTCAGATAAACAAAAAAATGAAAATGCCTTACATTTAAATACACTTTTACTAAGCTCAATAGAAAATCCTAGTATAGATAATGATTGTTTCATAGAATTATTTGACTATTATTCTGATATATCCCAAGGAGAAGTAAGTGGGCTATTTAATTTACTACAATCTTTAACCAAACATGAAATCAATATAATTCATGATTTTTTAGAATATATTTCAAAGTTTATCAAAGACTTAGGACTATGTTGTGAATTTGAAAAATTCCTTATGGAAGTAAAATATATACAAGAAAGAAATTATTTAGAGGAAAAAATTAGGCATACTTTTCCAGTTTTCAAAGTTGATAAAAATAACATCATAAGTTTTGATGATAGTGATAACTCTTATATATTTTCTATAATGCAACTATCTACTAAAACTTGGATTGAGATAACATACGATGATTTTCTTTCAATACTTGAATCACTAGAGTGGCAAGCTTTTACTAATAAGGCTTTATTATATTTTACTCCTTGCTGTTTAAAATATATTTTTTCTAATCTATCTAAATTTCATTTATATGGTTACGTTGTTGAATTTTTATATCTTGCACTAAGAAACAAAAGTACAATATTTAACACTACTCAAATCAACTTGATCATTGATTTTTTAAAATTAATCCAGAATTTTAACCAGGAAATTAGTGTTGAAACACAAAAAAAAATAACAAGTACTATTCAACTTTATTTATAACTTCCCGATCGTAAAGGGGGCGGTCGGCGTCGGTCGACCGGTGAATCTGATACATGGTTTGAAATTTATGGAGGATACTTTTATGTTCAAATTAAAATTATTGCCTGAGGATTTTTTTAATCTATGTATTAAGCGTAAAGTAGAGATTAAAAAGTTAGATAAACTTCCCAAGCTAGATAATAACTATTTGTTATTTATTGCTAAGTATCAGGAAGTAGAGATAATACCTGATATTTCTCTTTTTAATTATGAAGAGGCTTTAAATGAAAATAGATATCTAGAGTGTAATTATCCCGAAATATCAAGGTGTTTTTGGAGTATTGGACAAGCAGGACAGGGAGATGGATGGTTTTTAAATAAAATAGATAATACCATTTTTCATTATAATCATGATGCTGGAGAGTATACCAGATCTGGATTTACAAATTTAGGGATAGATTTCTCACAATTTATCCAGTTGGCTTTGTTATACAGAGATTTAGAGCACCTATTAGATGAAGGAGAGACACTTACGGATAATATAAAAACTGAGTTTATATATTCAGTAAATAGTATAAGTAATAATTTGTTTGATGTTTATCCATTTAAGTATTTTTAATTGGACTATTCAATAAATTTATTACGCAAGTCGTAGTCCGCACAAAACCTTCAGTACTGATGTAGAGTATATGTGGTTCGGCAACTATACCGGCTGTGGTCGTCTGAAAGAGGAAACCAAGGTAACGGATAGCGCATACCAGCCCTTCCGCCTGCAAAACCAGTATGCCGACCATGAGACGGGGCTGCATTACAACTTCTTCAGGTATTATGAGCCGGATGCGGGTCGGTTTGTGAATCAGGACCCGATTGGGTTGCTGGGTGGAGAGAATCTGTGTGCGTTTGCGCTGGATATTCAAAGGTTAATCGATCCACTGGGATTATCTTCTGTTGGAGAATGTAATGATCCTTGTTCTAGACAGCCTAAAGCTAGGATGAGACATTATACTAATACTAAAGGAATAAACGGTATACGTGAAGCAAACAATATTGCCGCTAGTGATCAAAATTTAGTATTTGCTGTTACTAAAAAAGAAATGAAAAAGAAATGAAAAAATACACAAGAAAAAAATATATGAAAATTCTGAATAAGGAGGATATTATGGAAATTTATCTGTTAATGGATAAACTAAATGAAATTTTTCACGATCCAACTCGTTCAGAAGATATTAATGTCATTAAAAAATTTGGGGATACATATTATCCTACTATCCATAAGTTGTACTACAAAACTCTTTGGAATGCATTAACAATAGAACAAAGAAAAGAAATATTAGGAGAAGATTTTACTTATGAAAATTATGGTAAGTATGATTAATCTTAGCAAGTCGTAGCCCGTACGAAACCTCCAATCCTGACGTAGGGTATATGTGGCACGCATGCACGCGGTTTCGCCTAGCGAAACCCTATCAATGAAGACGGAGAAAGCCACCAACAAGCCCACTACTTCCACTGCGACCAAATCGGCATCCCGAGAGAGATGACCGACATCCACGGTAATCTTCTGTGGTACGGCGAATGCACTGCCTGGGGTCGTCTGAAAAAGGATGAGCGGGTTTACAAGAATGCGCACCAGCCGTTCAGATTGCAGAACCAGTACTTCAATGAAGAGACCGGACTGCATTACAACCTAATGCGCTATTACGATCCAGAGGCCGGGCGGTTTGTGAATCAGGAAAAGATTATGCTATGGATAAAGCAACAGGATGTTGTAAAGGACATGATGCTCCATAAGGAACAGGACATGAAAAGTACCCGCATATAAATATTAGACATCTGGATGGAAAAAAGTGCGTATTGATGTTATAGGAAAATAGATATGTTAAATTTAACTAATTTACAAACAAAAGGATATGATGAACTTATTGAAAATGATGGAGAAGTTGTTTATCAAGTGTTTGCTATTAAGAAAAGTAATGGAATTTATATTACATATTACTATACGGTACCCAAAAATAAATTGGATCAGGCTGAAGATTATGAGATAGAAGAATTCAATGAATTTAATGAATTTGAATTAGCTATAAAACATATTCAATCAAAAGGAGCAAATCTATCAAGATTTAATGTATTTAAAGGTAACAAGCCTCTTTAAGACCATTTTTAGACTGTAGGTTGGGTCAACGAGACTCAACAAAACGGTGCACGCTACCGCTTTGCCAATGACGTCCTCAACTGATTGATTGCAGAGAGCGGTTTCGACGACGAAGTCATCTCCGACATGTAATGCGATCAGCTTCATCGCGAAATCTACCGCACACAAGGTAAACTCACCAGCCGTTACAAACTCGATCTCCTAGGTCGTATGAAAAGGATGAGCGGGTTAACAAAAACGCGCATCAACCGTTCCGCCTGCAAAACCAGTATTGCGATGAAGAAACAGGGCTGCATTACAACTTTTTCAGGTATTACGAACCTGATATGGGTCGGTTTGTGAATCAATAACAAACGCTTCAGACCCATACAGAAAGAAAGTTCCTAGCAGATATTAAAGATATGGTACGGCTAGGAGATGCCATAAAGATAAAAGGAGAATTAAACCCGTGTAGACCTGGACGTCAACCAGATATTAGGGATTTTGTGGGAGAGAAAGGAGTAAATGCCGAATATCGTGCAACAAATACTGGGAAAACCTATAAATGGAAACGAATGCCAGATGGTAAGGTTCTACAAACAGAAAAAGCAGGAAGTAGGATAAAAGCTTTTATTTATAATCTGATTACTCGTAGACGAAAACCATCAAAATGTTGATTAATTTAAATTATTTTTTTCTAAATTTCAACCCTAGCGAGGATTTAATCCATGATTAAAAACTTAAAAATTAATGACGGTAAAGCTACTGCTTTAATATCTTTATCGCCTAGTGGTATGCAACCGTATGATATACCCATTTTTATTGATGATGAATCAGGAGACATACAAAGAGAAAGCCAAATTTATCCAATTCTTGATAGGGTAGATAGCTTTTTTAAACGAATAAACATTGATGATTTAATAAAAGACATCTTAATAGAGATTAATCAAGCTTGCTATGAGCAAAGTGATTATGAACCAACAGAATTCGATAATAAAGAATTAGCAAATGATTTAAAAATTGTCAATATTACAGCATATTTTGATGATTTAGTATTTATATACTATTCTGGTTCATTTCTTCCTGATATGGAAATATCTACTCAAATAACTTATGAAGGTGAATTAGAAAATTTGGAAGTATATGATAAATAGTAAGCTGTAGGCTGGAGTGAAATCTCCGATCCTGAGGTAGGGCATGTGCGGTACGCATGCACATGTTTGCTGTTTTTCAGACGACCTCTACCAAATCGCCATCAATATCACCGATCCCGCCGGTTACACCACAAGCTATGGCTACAACGCCCGATGGCTGCCCGAAACCATTACCGACACTTACAATACGATAGCTACGAACCCTTCGTACCGGTCCGCAATTGGACAACCGAAGACGGTGAAAGCCGCCAACAAACCCATTACTTCCACTGCGACCAAATCGGCATCCCGCGTGAGATGACCGATAAAGACAGCAACCTCTTGTGGTTCGGCAACTACACCGGTTGGGGACGTCTGAAAGAGGAAACCAAGGTAACGGATAGCGCATACCAACCCTTCCGCCTGCAAAACCAGTACGCCGACCGTGAGACGGGGCTGCACTATAACTTTTTCAGGTATTATAAGCCGGAATGTGGAAGATTTATCAACCAAGATCTGATTGGATTGGCTGGTGGTAGTAACCTCTATTGGGCTTTACAAAACAGTCAAATGTGGGCTGACCCATTAGGGTTAAGTTCTAAAAAATTGCCTGGAACATGTAATGATTCATGTGCAGGACAAAATCCTGCCGGTGAAGCGGCTGGCTGGTAAGGAAGTAAGGACTATCCAGGTGTGGATAATTGGAAAAATGTTGTCCTAGAAAAAGGGACAATATTGTTTACACTGTATCCACATGGGCCGGTAGGTATGGCTTCTGCCCCTGGGAATTTTAATAAGTACTGGCAACCTTCGATCTTTCAGGAGGTAAAATTACATATGAATCAAATTAAATTATTTATACAACAAAAAAACATTGTCATCAATAATCTCTCCTTAAACTTTAATGATATTAAAGACATTAAAGAAAAAACTAAATTAATAAATTTTAAAAATATACAAGAAGGTATTTATTTATTTCAAGAAAATATTTATTACCTTGGAGAAGAAGGAAAAATATTTATCGACATATACAAAAAGGAAATTGATATCTTATTTAATGACTATTTTTATTTAACTAAAAACATCTTAGAATCAAAAATTATTCAAAATTTTCTTAGTTTATATCCTCCTTTAAAATTATATTGTGTACTAAAAAGTGCTCCAGTACTCGAATTTAAAGGCCCTGAATTGGCATGGAATTCCCTTTTGTTCATCTATGACTCCAAACAGGCGTCAATAAGGCTGAATATTTCATTCTAAAATACTACAGTAAAATAATAAGAAGTATTTATGAAAAAACCATACGAAATACACTCAGATTTTTTTAAGAAAATGATTATCTTAGGAGGGTATTATGAAAAAGTTATTAGTATGGGGATATGCTCTGCAAAGCATGGATAAAGCAGAAAAAATGGGGTTGCCACGAGTAAGTAGTGGAGTCCTAGGTATATCAGAGGTATTCAACCCTAAAAAAACGCATCCTGATTTTGACTTTCCATGGAGTTGGTTCGTAAAGGGACAAGAAATTCCTTCAATGCCTGAAAAGGTTTATATCTGCTTAAAGAAAGCAAGAGGTGTTACTTTTGATTTTCTTCCATATAATGATTTCTTTATCATGTCAGCACGTTTTTTGGAATTTATAAAAAAATATGGGTTTGATCATGATTTTGGAATGAGTAAAGCAATTATTGTTAATACAAAAGGTGAGTTATTGACGAACGAAGTCTATTATTTAGTAAGAATAGTTGATTGGGAAATTGAGGATGAAATTGTTTACCCAGATTTAGCATTAGATGAAGATGATTTTTCACTGGAGGCATATACTAATTCAGATAAGGATATTTTATTGTCTTCCAATTATAATTATTCAAGAGCATTTATGGTGTCAGAAAATTTAAAAGAAAAAATATTGGAAAACTTTTCTTTGCCTTTTCTTTATTCTTTGGAAGAGTGGAAGGAATTAAATAATTCAGACTTTTATTGGGATTAATAAGATATATAACATTTTGAATTATGAGGTATTATATGATTGAAACAACTAAAGATATGATTTCTGTGTGGATGGGGACATCTTTTAAAACACCTGATGAGTTTAATGAATATACAGATGGAATGGAGGACTCAGATTCTCATTGTCCAGCTTTTGCAGATTTTGGAGTTTCATTTATTGATTCTGATTATTTTGTGGCATTCCAGACAGATAATGGAGAAATTGTGCCAGTTGAAGTGTTAGCAGAAGAAGTTGGGGTACACTCCAATAAAGTTATAAAAGATATTGTGAAAGTAGCAAAAGAGAAAGGAATAAATGAAGGTAATTCTTTATATTACTATTCTAATGCAACATTTTATGAGGAAAATCCAGGTAAACTTTACAATGATCTGAAGTTTATAGGAACCTTTAAAGACCCAAGAAAAAAATATCGCTAGTGATAGTGAAACATTAGTTAGGATAACGACCGTCTGAAAGTTGTTTTGCAGATGGCCTTAAACAATTAGATTAACGGCAATCTGATGGTTGCACCATCGACTACGCCTACGACCCGTTCGGACGGCGCCTTTCCAAAGAACGCCAAAAACGGCAAAACCAGTATTATGATGAAGAGACCGGGCTGCATTACAACTTCTTCAGGTATTATGAGCCTGATGCAGGGCGGTTTGTGAATCAGGACCCGATTGAGTTATGGGGTGGGGATAATCTTTATTGGTTTCGGGCCTAATGCGGCCATGTGGTTTGCCCCTTAGGGATTGGCAAAACGATCTAAAAAAGGGGAAATAGCAGTGTCAGAAGTGATTTTGGAAATTGGCGTAGAGAATATTGGAAATATAGAGCCAGAAAAGAGTTAAGACGTAGAGGCCTAAAAGTAGGTAAGTCTTGTTAGTTTAATAAGGAATATTTATGTTAAATAAATTTGTTTTAGAGCAGTTAATTGCTTTCTTTCAAAAAAATCCAGTGGCTCAAGGTAAGCCAACAACTGATGATGAGGTCCTCAATATAGAGAAAGCACTTAATATAAAGTTAGATGACGATTTTAAAGGATTTACAATGAGATTTGGAGGGTGTGTCGTTAGGGATACTCAAATATATGGAATACATAATTCCGAATTTCTTGGGGAAGATACAATTATTGATTTGAATAAAGAATTTTCCGATTATCTTAAAGATGGTCAAAGTAATTTAATAATTGGTACCGATGGCTGGGGAAATCCTATTTATATTTCCCCATCTAAAACGGTAATGATTTACAATCATGATACTGATGAATTGCTAACTTTAGCTGCTAATTTTTCAGATTATTTAGAGAAAATTCTTAAAAAACAAATTTAGCAAACTGTTTAAACTCGAACCATTTCAGACGGTCTCAATACCTCTTTGAGCTCGTCTGAAAGACAAAGAAGTTTCAGGTAACCTCAAAGAGGAAACTGGATTTGTCTGGGACGGCAGTCAGTTGTTGCAAGAAGTCCACTCGGACGACAGGTATACCTATATCTATACCGACCCGGATTCCTACGACCCCTTGGAGCAGGTACGCAACTGGATCAACGAAGACGGAGAAGGCGTCCAACAAATCCACTACTTTCACTGCGACCAAATCGGCATCCTAAGATTTGACCGATAAAGACGGCATCCTCTTGTGGTTCGGCAACTATAAATCTTAGTTCATATTGACGGAATATCCGAAATTATTCGATTACCTTAGGAGATTATCATGGATATGACATTATTTAATTTTAAGACATTTTGGGAGGCAAACTCTGATGAAGACTATCGTGAAGATATTATCAGAATGTCTATTGCACTTATGACGTTTCTCAAAAACAATAACTTACTTGTTGATATTGAACCCTTTAATGAGGATGGCTCTATCAAAGAAGATTTGATTATCCGAAAATCCAATGTAACTGATGAAGGATTCCAACTATTTGTTAAACCAGTAAATAATTGGTGGAATGCTTTGGATAGGGGAACTCCGCCCGAGAAAGTTACTATTTTGGAGAATGGATTGAAAAAAATTCGTGCTGCGAAAAAGTAATTTTATATTTTCAGACGACCTCAATATCTCTTTTGAGGCCGTCTGAAATATTTGTTCTTTAAATAAACATTTTAAAAATATACTTGTACTGCACCAATTTCTAAAAGTAATAGTAAGAAAGGAAAAAATGATGACTCTTTATCAAATATACTCTGCTGTTGATAATGAAGAAGCATATGTGGACTTAAAACAGGATGATAGAAAAATTGTAGAATTTATTAATTACAATAAAGGTAATTATACAGATGAAGCAGTTTTTATAGCTCAGAGTGGATATACCTCCAAAAATATTTCTAATACAGATTTTATTCAAACAATTCCTAAGATGTTATTGTTCTCTGAAACTTTCATTAATAAATTGGCTGATAAATTAAAAGATGAATTAGATTTTTTTCCGGCTAAACTTAGAATCAAGAATGATGAATTTAAATTTTTCCTTGGAAAAATTAAATTAACTGCTGAATTGGTAAATATGGAAAAATCAAATTTTTATGAAATAGATGGAGAGAAGTTTATTGATTATCCACCTGTACTCTTTGAAAAAATATCTGGCTTCGAGTTTTGTGCAAAAGATATAAATGATGATTTAATTTGGGCTTTTTCTGATAAATTCAAAGAATTAGTTGTGAGTAATAATTTGAAGATGGAATTTCTACCTCTAGCATGAAATATTCTGTAAGTAATTTATAGCAAACCGTATCCCGTACGAAACCTCCAATCCAGACGTAGTGTGTGTGCGGTACGTACGCGGTTTCGCCTATCAAAACCATATCAACGAAGACGGAGAAAACCGACAACAATCTCACTACTTCCACACCGACCAAATCGGCATTCCGAAAGAGATGACCGACATCCACGGCAATCTGTTATGGTACGGAGAATATACCACATGGGGGCGTCTGAAAAAGAACGAGCGGGTTTACAATGATGCGCATCAACCGTTTAGACTGTAAAACCAGTATTATGATGAAGAAACCGGACTGCACTACAACCTGATGCGCTATTACGAGCCTGAAGCGGGTCGGTTTATGAATCAGGATCCGATTGGATTGATGGGTGGGGAAATTTTATATCAGTTTGCATTGAACATACAAAGATGGAACGACCCTAAAGGCTTGGCATTCGAAAGATAGGTGTAACAGGAAAAAATAATATGATAAATGATAGAATTTCAAGTTTTGACGCTTTTTTAGAATGTAAAGATCTATCAATCAATGACTTATTGGAGAAAATACTACATTCTAATTCTATTATTCAATATGAAGCAGCAAAAAGACTACAATTTTTTCAGTATAAAGAGATAATTGATATAATCAGAAATATTCTCTTAACAAGTCGATATAGTAAACATAGAGAAATTGCAAATTTTATCTTGGGACAAATGCAAGAAGAACTTAGCACCACGGAATTGAAAGAAATTTTCTCTATATTAATTTATTCTATTCAAAATGACAAAAGTATTAAAGTGAAATCATCTGCAATATCTTCTTTAGGACATCTATTCAAAAAATATAATCTAGGAGAAGAAGAGTTTCGCACTATAGAAAATAATATTAGTTCTATTTGGAATATAAATAGATATTCTATAATTATTTCTATTGCATTTAGTTCTACATATTTCCCAAAAAGAAATTATATAAAAGAATATCTTATAAAAAATTTAAATAGCAAGCATCACAAAATTATTTCATGGGTATTGTATGGATTAAAAGGAAAACATTATAAATCAGAATCAATTGAAAATTTACTAATAGATAAACTAAGCCAATTTAATGAAAAATCTTATATTTACAATGAAATTATTGCATTTTTAATTTCAATTAGTTCTAAAAAAGTTATCCCTTATATTGAAAAGACACTATTCACTCAAAGTAAAATCGATGATGAAATTTATACTGAACTTAAAAATAATTTATCGGATGAATATGCGGAATTAAGAAAAAAATTATTAGAAGAATTTAAATAGTTTCTTGACGTACGCCTCATCTGCAAACCTGCTTTCGTCTTCAAAGCCAGTAAAACCAACCGCACTACTCACGATAAACATCAATGAATCCCCCATTCTCTAAAGATAATAGAGATTTCTTATTTTGCCATGGATGGAATACATAATGGAATAATTAAAACTATTAACAAAGTTAGCAAAAACTGAAAAATCATATCCGGAATTGCTTACAAATCCTTCCGCCTGCAAAACCAGTACACTGACCGTGAGACGGGGCTGCATTACAACTTCTTCAGGTATTATAAGCCTGATGCGGGTCGGTTTGTAAATCAGGACCCGATTGGGCTTTCGGGCGGAGCCAATCTGTATCAGTTTGCGCCTAATGTGTAGGCTTGGGTTGATGTTTTGAGACTTGCTAAAAAAAGTCCTTTAGGTGATGGTAATCTTGGTAGTACTAGAGCAAACTCACAACAGCTTGGTAGAAATATGGAATTGGAAGGTCGGTCAGTTATGTCAGGCCAGGCTGCAGGTCACATAGTAGCATCTGGTGGTAAAGTAAATCGGTGGGAACACTTAAGGAGGTAGCAGGATGAATTATTCTGATGATATATTTGAAAAGTTAGTTGCTACAATCGAAGAGGCAACAAGTCAGGCGGCTATAGATTTGTTCAATTCGACAAATGAAACTTTTTACTTCTTTGTGTTAAGTACCACAGGTGAGGCACTGGCTCCTTTTGTGAGTGCTTGGTCATATGAAGCATTAAAAAAACAAAGCATTGCTCAAAATTGGGATGCTTACGATATTGCAGATTTTAAATGGTCTTCGATAGATAGTCCTTACTTAGAGTTTGGTTCACAATATTTCCATCAAGTAAATCAAGCTTTCTTAGATCGTATTGATATTCACTCATTAAAAACAGAAGTGGAATATGAAAAAGAATTCAATTTCCGGATTAATGTGATGGAGGAAGCACTTCATCGGTGTGATATGAAGGGAATATTCTCCTTAAATCAAGCTCGTTCAGAAATAATGATTAATGTTGAAGTATTACCACCCGATTATACAAATACTATTCGTGCGAAAAAATTAAATCCTATCGAATCAATCCAATTTTGGTTAAAAGAAGCTGCTGAAACTGTGGAATAATTAACTTTTCTTGATAGTAAGCAAGCCGTAGCCTACACAAAATTTCTAATCCTAACGTAGGGTGTGGGCGGAGGGGACAATTTTTACAAGTTCGCTGTAAATGCTCAAGGTTGGATTGATCCCCATTGGACCTTTCTCGTAATAGGTTGGCTACAGTAGGAAAAACACCATCAAAAGTAAGTCCTACAGGTAGGGCTGTAATGCAGCGCCTGTTAGATCTACCCATATGGGACATGTAGGAGAAGATGTTGTGAATTACTGGAGTAGAAGGGGAAAATTTTTTGGTCAAAAATCGCCTGAAGTCAGGTCATGGATGAGAGATTTAAATAACTATAGGCTTGAAAAAGGTGCGGGAAAAGGTGGAAACTGTTCTCGTGGCGCACAAAATCGAAGTAGATACGATATGACTGATCCAATCGGACCTAGACAGAAATCTAATTATGGTCATGATTGACATATAAAATCTACATTTGACATTGTTTCATTTTTATTGAGGAGTTGTATGATATGAATTTAGATGCAGTTAATCCAGAATTAGAATCAAAGATTAATGATTTAGTCTGTGAGACTTATAATAAAGCTTTTTTAGAACAAGAAAAGTTATTAAAAGAAGCATTTGAGCTAATACCCAAGCCAGTAACTCAATGGGCTCATCCAACGACAATGGTTACGATTGCTTTGTTTGAGTTGTATTATAAAAATCAAAAATATGAACAGGCTAAGGAATGGCTGAGTATTGCTTTAAGTGTTGCTGACTTAGGAACCACTAATGCAGGGACGTATCTGTTAGCTGGTATTTTTTATTATGACCTTGAAAAATATGATGAAGCTTATAAATATTTTGATATTGCTTATAATGATGCTGGATATTATCCATTTAGTATTGAGGACAAAAAATATTGGCAGTTTTATAAGCAGCGTAAAGACGAATTAAATCCTAAGAAAAAAACTAAAAAGTAAGATTCGATATTTTCAGACGACCTCTACAAAATCGCCATCAATATCACCAACTCCGCCGGTTACACCACCAGCTACGGCTACAACGCCCGATGGCTGCCCGAAACCATTACCGACACTTACAATACGACAGCTACGACCCCTTGGCGCAGGTACGCAACTGGACCAACGAAGACGGCGAAAATCGCCAACAACCCTACTACTTTCACTGCAACCAAATCGGTATCCCGAGAGAGATGATCGATAAGGATGGCAACCGCTTATGGTTCGGCAACTACACCGACTGGGGTCATCTGAAAAAGGATGCGCAGGTTTACAAGAACGTGCACCAGCCGTTCAGACTGCAAAACCAATATGTCGACCGTGAGACGAGGCTGCATTACAACTTCTTCAGCTATTATAAGCCTGATGCGGATTGGTTTGTTAATCAGGACCCTATTGGGCTTTCAGGCGGAGACAATCTGTATCTCCAGTAGGAATACCATACCCTATGAGAGCCTTACCTCCTGGTTCTAATCGAAAGTCTTATACTATATATAGGGTTCTGAAACCAATTGATAATGTAGCTGCAAGTAAAATTATGCCGTTGTTCGGAGTGATTGGATTAGGGACACAGTATGAATTACCAAAATCTGTTTAATCATATTGAATCTGGGCATCTGGAAGAGGTGAAAATAGGAAAATGTTAAGAATTAATGAATTGAATTCATATCTTAAAAATAAAGGAGTACCAGAAGATAGTTACTCAATCAATGAAGTAAATGATGAATCATTATGTATTGTTGAAGAAAATAAAAAATGGCATATATTCTATTCTGAAAGAGGATTGAGAACCGAAGAATATTGTTGCCACGATGAACATTTGGCAATTCTATATTTTATAAATCGCTTATCAAAAATGTTAAAATTTTCTTTTGAATGAAAAAAAGCAAACTGTAGCCTGTATGAAACCTTCAGTCCCGACGTAGGGTGTGTGTGGTACGCACGAGATTTCTATTTTTCAGACGACCTCTACCAAATCACCTCCCCGATGATGGCTACGGCGATTTTACCGCCGTTTACGGACGGGACGGTAAAAAGCTGCACGGTTTCGCCTACCGCAACCACGTCATGGTCGATTACAGGCACAAGCGCGACAGCGTGTACAAGATTTACAAGAAAGTTTGAAAAAACGGTTGAGTAAGTCCATATCTGTTGGAGGATGTTCATCTACCAACTCACCCAAACGATTAGATTAGGAGGAAATTATGAAGAAATTAATGGTGTGGGGATATAGCGCACAAAGTTTAGATGAGTTAGCGAAAAGAAAAGTGCCTAAGGTTTCCTTAGGGGAAGTAGGGATATCAGAGGAATTCAACCCTAAAAAAACGCATCCTGATTTTGACTTTCCATGGAGTTGGTTCGTAAAGGGACAAGAAATTCCTCCAATGCCTGAAAAGGTTTATGTCTGCTTAAAGAAAGCAAGAGGTGTTACTTTTGATTTTCTACCTTATGGCTACAACTTCTTTATCATGTCAGCGCGTTTTTTGGAATTTATTAAAAAATATGGATTTAATTATAATTTTGGTATGAGCGAAGCGATTATTGTCAATACAAAAGGTGAGCTATTGACAAATGAAGTCTATTATTTGGTAAGAATAGTTAGCTGGGAAATTGAGGATGAAATTGTTTACCCGGATTTAGGAAGAGATGAAAAAGGTTTTTCGCTGGAGGCATATACTAATTCGGATAAGGATATTTTGCTGTCTTCCAAATATAAGTATATGGAAGCATTTATGGTGTCAGAAAATTTAAAAGAAAAAATATTAGAAATGTTCTCCTTACCTTTTCTTTATACTTTGAAGGAATGGAAGGAGCAAAATGATTATGAAATTATTGGATTTGATAAATTATAATAAAAAGGAAACTTAAATGTCAAAATTACTTTTTACTTCTTCTAAAACGCCACATAGTATTGGTTATATTGGAGGAGGAGCTGAACATATTCCGTTAGAATTATGGCCTAAAGTTCCAAATTCTGATACCTATCAAACGCATCTATTTACTCTTTATTCTGACTTTTTACCTGACAATGTATTCCCTCGTAGAAATTATTATATCTCTGTTTTTATTTCCATAGAGGCGCATGCACTAGGAGGGGTGAAAGACTCTATTTCATCTAAATATACTGTTAATTGTCAGGATGATTTAATTTTACTAAATGATGGTTTTAGTTGCGCTGTCCTTTATGAAAGGGAAGAAGCTATCAACAAGCAAGATTTAGGAAATATTTCTTTGGAAAGAAAATTTTTCGAAAGGCTTGATGAAATTGATAAAGAAGCTGATGCAAAATACAATGAAGATGAACATTTATTCTTTGAAGATAATGGAATGGGATTGGATGTATCCAAAATTTTTGGCAATCCTTATTTTGAACAAGATATAATATATCCTTCTCCTAAGTTTAATTTTTGCTTGCAATTATTAGAAGAAGATATAGATAAAAAGTTACATATTTTTCAGAATGGTATTGGTTATTTTTATTATGACCAAAATGTTAAGAAAAAACTTCTATCTGGAAGTCAAGCAGGTATTTTCTTTATTCAAAACACTTAATATCATGGAGCTAAATCTCAGACAGTACGGAAATGGATGCTTGATTCTAATAATTATCGATTAGAATATGGACCAGGAAATTGTTCCCGTGGGGCAAAGAGCAAAGAACGTTATAAGAAACTCCGTAAACCTAAAAACGGTAAGCTACCTAAAGGTTGTTAATCTAAGAAGGATAAATTATGTATTTAGATCTAGTAAATTATGAATTAAACAAAAAAATCAATGATTTTGTATGTAACTCAAATGATGCTACTACGCCGGAGGAAAGCATTGATATTCTCAATCAAGCATGGGAACTTTTACCCAAACCAGCCACTCAATTCGTTGAGCCTACTTCGGCAATCGCCTGTGGTATTTCAGAAAATTATAAAAAATTAGGTGATTATCAAAAAGCCCTTGAGTGGATGTTAATTGCACTTGAGGCACGAAAAGATGAACCTGCAGCAGGTGTGTTTATATGGACAGGAATCGTTTATTACGAATTGGGTGATATGGAAAATGCCTATAAATATTTTGACCTAACTTATAATGAGCTACGTTACACACCTTTCTCTATGGAAGACAAAAAATATTGGCAATTTTATAAGCAACGTAAAGAAGAATTAAATTCTAAGAAAAAAACCAAAAAGTAAGATTCGATATTTTCAGACGATCTTTTTTGTACCGTACTTAACCGCCGCTACGCCTACTTGGACAAGAGCAAAAATATTGAAAGATTAAATCCAAAGAGGACAATATATACTGATGGTACAAACTTTTATTCTTTAGATACACAACATGGAAGGTTTGAAAAACTAAATAAGAAGGGTAAACACATGGGTGAAGTTGATATGTGTTTAAATGAAAAAGGTAAACAAGATTCTAGTAGTGAACACGATATAAGGATTAAATGATGCAGAAATTAGTAAATTATCATAGTAATTTGACGCATGGTACCGTTTTTAGATTTCCAGGTTCATATCCACATGAAAAATATGTTGATCTGATATTAGTTGAATTTCCAGATAGTGATAGAAAATTTGGTCTTGTTGTATCTACTGGTCATAAAGCGGGATTGATTTTAATTAAACTTCCAAAGGAAGCTGAATCAAATAACTTTGCTGGAATAGATAGACAATGGGTAATAGATAACTGGAATAAATGGATATATGAGACTTGTAATGTTGATGATGTCTATGTAATTCAAAACTACCCAATTCCTGTTATTGATTACAGCAAGCCGTAGCCCGGAGAAAACCTTCAGTCCTGACGTAGGATATGTGCGGTACGCACGCACGCGGTTTCTATTTTTCAGACGACCTCACTATTTTCTTTGAGGTCGTCTGAAACATTTGTTCTTTAACAATCTCATTAGCAATGGCATTCTATCTAGAGGTCGTTTTTCCTGATGGCTGAGAAGCTAATTGACATAGACAAATACAGGAAAGGATATATATTATGTTGAAAATATTAAATAATTCTTTGGATGGAATTGTATTGGGTCAAAAAAAGGCTGACTTTGATGATGTTATTTTAAATAATCCTAATTATTCATTAGAGTTTGATAAAAAACACAAGATACAATCTGATTCAGAATTGATTACTGTATCTTCCTTGAGGAATTGTGATGAATTTTGCTTAAATGGAAAAGTTATTAACTTTTCAAATCTTGAAAAATTTTTAGAAGAGGAGGATCCTCTAATAGAAGTTTCGGATGAAGAAAATTATTTTTATATTTTTCCAAAATATAATTTAGTTTTATATGTTGACTATAAGGATAATTTGTTTCTGCAGATATTAATTTACGATGAGAGTATAAGAGCTTTATATGATAGTAAAGGTAAAAAGTACTCAGACTTTCAAAAAAGTAAACTTAAAAACCCAACTTTAAATCATGATAAATTAATATTTATTCCTTATAAGAGCATAGGCGATTTTGAATTAAATTGTTCTCTATCAGATGTTATAAGAAAATATGACATGTCAAATAATGTTATCCCGAAGGTAAAACATATTATAGAGATAAACAATTTTGTACTAAGGTTTGATAATGAAAAGTTAACTGAGGTTACAATTTTCAATGATAAGAAAGTAGAGTTTGCAATATACTATAATGAAATGGATATATCATCAAAAAAAGGGCTTACTGAGTTATTAAGTCAATATGATGTTATTGAGAGAACGAAATCTAAATATCTTTTCAAAGAATTAGGTCTAGTTGTAGAAAAAGATCTGTCCGAATTTCGGTTTTTTGAACAATCATTATTAAAATTTTGGGTAAATTTGCATAGACCTATTACTAGCTGGTAATCACAAGTAAGCCATAGTAAACTTAACAAAATTAGATCCCAAAACAGGTAAACCTATACAAATTAGAAGCTATGATGCAAAAGGGAACCCCGTAAAAGACACCGACTTTGATCATAACCATGGTTTTGGAGACCTTCATGCACGTGACTGGAAATATCCATCAGATAAAGCACCAAATAAAGTCCGAGGAGAAGGACGAGTATTAACAAAAATGGAAAAATTCAACTTAAAATTTGGCAAATGCGCACAAGTATTCCCTGGATTAAGTAGCTTAACAACCAGATTTATAAGTGGAGTAAGTCTTTTGTTATTGCCTAATTCAATTAGCCAATGTCAAGATTTAGATTTTCCATGAAAAATCTAGATAAATGTGGGGCAAAAAAGAAATGAATATACATGACAAGGAAATTGTTGGTTTTTTATATAAGAAAAATGATCAATTACTCGTATTACTTTCATCCGATGAAAATAATATCTTTTTTAATTCAGTAATTTTTTTTCATTTTAACAACGTTTCGGACCAAAATATTATTTTTGATATACATGAATGGGGAAAAGAAGATATTCCAAATGAAATTATTAAACTTTTTCCTTGTATAAATCCCTTTATAGAAGATAAAGAAATATATAATTTTCATTATATAAATTCATCTGTTGGACTAGAGGGTATTGTTATCACTAAAAAATAACATTTCTGCGCAAAATATCGTTATGCTGAGATACTACTGACGTCTAAAGAAAACTTGACCTAAGATAACCGGCTATCAGAAAAACGACTTAGAAGCTTCCAATGACAGCAGCTATTACTACGGCTACTTCGATGACCTGACCCACTGGGAACTAGCCAACGGAAAAGTGCAGAACTACTTCTACGACCTGCATGACCAACTGGTTAAAGCGGAATTCTTTAAAAAAGATGGTTCGAAAGAAACTTGGGTGTACAGCTACAATGCTTTGGGCCGAAGGATAGGCAAAGGCCATCTGAAAAACGAAGAAGTTTCAGACGGCCTCGAAGAAGAAACCAGATTTGTTTGGGACGGCAGGTATACCTATTTCTACACCAATCCCGACAGTTACGAACCTTTGGCGCAGGTACGCAACTGGACAACCGAAGAAGGCGAAAGTAGCCAACAAACCCACTACTTCCACTGCGACCAAATCGACATCCCACGCGAGATTGCCGATAAGGACGGCAATCTGGTTTGGTTTGGGGATTATTATAATTGGGGCAAACTGAAGAGCGAAACCAACGTAACGGGTGTCCAAGAATACCTTTGAAAGATATACAACCAGACCCTATAGATTGGTGGTAATAATAATGATATCAAATGACATTCAAGAATTACTTAAAAATATTACAAAGTCTCTAATTAAAATCGAAACAAAAGAGTTAGATGCTTTAATTTCTAGACAGTTAACCCATATAGATAATATTGATTTTCACAGATACGAAATATCCCATAGGAAAATTGAAAGTCTCAAATTTTCTTTCTGTTCATTTCGTGGTGCTTTCATAAGCTATAGTTCCTTTACTAATTGTAATTTTATTAATTGTTCTTTTATTACGGCAATAGTTTGTAATACAAAATTTACTAATTGTACATTTATTAATTGTGTATTCAGATCAACGCATATACAAGATAATTTAATATCTAACTGCTCTTTTCAAAATTGTCATATAGAAGATAATATATTTTCTACAAATAAAACATAATTTATGACAATGTTGAATAAGGCATTCGGGCCGCCTTTTAGGTGGAAAAATTCCCATGTCTTATTGAATTACAGAAAGAAACTTTAAAAAATGGCAAGAAAAAAACAGAAATGGCAGGTAGGCGATTATTTTGGCATTCCCATAGAAGATGATTTTTTAGCTGTTGGACAGATTCTTGGAAGATATGATTGGATAGGTGTAGCCTGCTTAATTACCAAAATGAAAATTTCCTCAAAAAACCTTCCTTTATATGAAGATATAAAAATAGATAAAAACGATGTTATTGCTGCTATGTTTATTACTGAAGAATCGTTAGATAAAGGATTCTGGCCAATTATTCAACAAGGTATAGTAAATAAAAATATACTGAAACAATATTTTCCTAATATTGATTTAATTGAACAAGGAAATATTATTGGTATTAATACCGAAGGTTCAGCTATTATTGATGATTTTATTAAAGCTTATTTTAGTCTAGCACCTTGGGATGACTGGCATGACCCCGAATACCTTGATAAACTTCTTATCTCTCCCGACAAAAAACCTGAAAATCTCATCTATAAGAACAAATGATCTATTCCAACTCAAAGCTTATCCTGAAAGTAAAATGCTTCGTACCATTTGAACACAAAATACTAGCCGTTCCAATTGCAGAACCAATATGTCGACCGTGAGACGTGGCTGCATTATTGAAGGTAAAGCTGCATTTGGGTTGCCTGGTGGACAAACACAAAAATATATTAATGACTTAAAAAGGTTAATAAGACAATGAATCAGGAGCAATTTATAAAAAAGACTAATATAGTTTTAGTCGAAATTGATAAAATGATTAATAATTGTGATGAATATAGTTATACAAATAAACAGCAGTTGATTTCTATAAAAAATGAACTATATGACATGATTAATTATTTAAATTCAGAAAGTATTTTTCAACAAAAAAAAGGAAAAGAATTTTTATTGTCTCGGGTAGTAATTGATTCTTGGCCATTTAATAATGAAGTTGGTAAACTCCTTGTAGAATTAGAAGAAGATTTCGATTCTTTGACAAGAGAAAATATAAAAATGTCTAAGTTAAAAATTTTGAATGAAACTCCTTTAGACTTTCAAGAAAAAAATTTTTTTGACAAATGGGAAGTCAGTTACCTTGATTTGATGGAAGTTAATCAAGGTTCTCCCCTAGTTGGAAATCTGTCTATTAACGGTCAAGTTATTATTAAAGAACAGGGGTTTGGAGGGCCTTTGTTGTATTTCAATAAAAAAATATATATCCCAGTTTTCATTAGACGATTTTGCGTTGTTGGATTTAGGCTTGCAATATTAAATTTAGATGATTTATCTATTGAGTATATTGGTGGTATCGAAGACTTGGTTTATCTGAAAGAGATAAAAGATAATAGAATTTATTTCTATACAGATCTATATAAAAGCACAGAAAAGAACTTATCTTTATATGAACAAATATAATTCAAGGATATGCTGTAAACAGCATAACCAAAGGACTTCTATGTTAATTAAAAAATAGGAAATTGAGTATAACAAAGCTCAAACAGATAGATATATGAGTAAGCAATTAACTAGAATTGGTGGTAAGGTTTTTGGAAAATACGAATCACGTAGTAAATGTGCATAGAAACTGATTGATAATAAAAACTTATAAAAGGAACAATAAAATGAGTATTTTAAGTAATTATATAATTCAAGATTTAATCCAGAATGTATCTAAAGGAGTTACAGAGACATTTAAATTTGTATTAGAAAGATATAATTCTAATGAAGTTTTTGCCTATACATTATATATTGATGACTATTGTTCATATCTGGGTTGGGCTGCTAACACTATTTCTCACTACGAAATAGAAAAAGTAAACTACCCAAAAGAAGACCAGCCTTTTATTAAATGGTATTACTCTCAATTTGCAATAGGACTTGGAGAGGTTCCTGAGAAAATAGATAGTATATTCAATAATGAGATTCAAAATATTCTTAATGATGCAAATACATTAATATCAGAAGATAATTTTGAGCAATATCAGGCAGAAGTATATGATTCAATTATAGAAGGTTTTAAAAAAGCGATAGCAAGCGTAGATAAGGAAAAAACAAAAAATGTAATATTTTTTGTTTCTATTGCAGATAGTGATTATGCTGAAATTATGGAAAATTATTCTGCTGAGCAATTGAATTCATATGATAAATTTCTTACGTTCAAAAATAGATTTCAAAGCAAGCCATAGCCCGTATGAAACCTCCAATCCCGACGTAATAACCCCTTTAATATCATGTAAACAACATCCGGAAAGAAATTTAAAATGACTAACTTTATATCAACAGGTAATACTTATTGGATTCCAGATGAAGAAATTCAAATTTTCGAAAAGAACGCCACTAATGGAGATAAAAACTCAGCATTCAAATTATATCAATACCATATGTTTGTATCTTTAGATCAAGATTCGGAATTTAAATGGCTAGAGATAGCGGCAAAAAATGGACATCCAATTGCCCAATCCAATTTAGCCGATTTATTTTTCACACAAGGCAATAAAGAAAAAGCCATATTTTGGGCTAAAAAGGCATATAGAAATGGTGCCAAACTACCAGACGAATTAAAAATATTGATAAATATAAATTAATTAATAAGGTTTAGCGGATTATCATTACAAACCCAAAACTTCTGGAGGAGGATTAAGAAAAGAAGCCAAGAAATTTCTTAGAAAATTGAAAAAATCAGGTAAGAAATGCCCTTAAATTTTTAGGAGAATTTAAATGGAAAAAAATGGATGCGTTAATTTTAACTTTTTAGATAGCAAACCCAATATAAATAATATATTAGTTGGGCTAGATTTAGACTATTCAAATAAAGTGATAGCGCCGGATGGTCATGAGTTAGCATTGGTTGCTTTCATACCAATTGAAAATCTATTAACTATTGCACCTCAATTTAAAACAGATTTTCAGGATATGGAATATAAAGATAAAGTAATTTACGTTTTTTCTTATTATGATAAAGAAGATTATTTTCTTGACTACATTACTGAAATTGACGATGCTATTCAAGGATACACGAAAGTTATCATCGGAGATAAAAATCAGTTCAAGTTTAACCTAGATAAATTTTATCCAATTAATCCTATTGAGAATTTAGATGAAATGAGTTTTCTAGGAGGACAACCTGAATATTTACAGCAAGAGAGTGATGATTTTCTAGAAAAATATATTTTCATAGGTCAAATCTTAGGAATGGATCTACCTGAAGAAGTAAATGAAATTTTTTATCTAACTGAGAACATCGGATATATTTTTATAAATCGAGATCTATCTGATGGATTATTCTTCGTACAAACGACTTAAACAAAACTAAAAGGGATTAAATTATGAATGAAAGTATTGAGACAGTATTAAATAGTTTTCTGATCTCCAACATTCAATCCGAACAACGAGAAAATCATTGAAATAGAAGAAAAAGGTAGCTCTATAACTGTAAAAAGTGATGTGCTTTACGCTGGAATGGAAGCGCAAAGACTTTATAAATTTAAAAAACAGGCAGGTCTCTGGAAATTAGATAATGTAAAAGAATTTGATAGTTATGATGGGAAATGGCATTCTATACATATCTAAATTAAAGTAATTAGCAAACTGTAGCGAGCATGAACCCTCCAATCCTGACGTAGGGCATGTGCGGTACGCACGAACCTCTGGCACAGGTATACAAGCGGGTCAACGAAGCCGGAGAAAGCGACCAACAAACCCACTACTTCCACTGCGACCAAATCGGCATCCCAAGAGAGATGACCGATAAAGAAGGCAACCTCTTGTGGTTTAGCGAATACACCGCATGGAAAAATCACTATAAATGTAAAAGTTATCTAACATAATGGAGATAAATATGCCCTTCCTGAAAATTTCCTATAGAGATTATCCTAAAGAAGGATTGTTCAAAAAACTTTATCGAGAAAACATCTATAAAATAGAGGAATTTAAAGAGGAATTTAAGTATTACGAATATACCCCAATAGAGAAAATTATTATTGATGAACATAATTTAGTACCATTCATCTTTTTTACACCAGAAGGAATAAATTATTTAATGCCTATAATTTTTGATGCCATCAGCAATGGCATTAGAAATGATGATATTCCAGTAAATATAGAAGAATTTATTATAAATATACCTACCGCAGAAAACATCACTCATGCTTTAAATCTCTTAAAAAAAGATGAGCTTATAATTCTTAAAAAGTATTTAGAAAAAATATTATTTGGGGACTCATCAAATTTGATACAGCAAATAGGTGAACATTATTTATTCAGAAGTATTGAATATCTCGAAAAGTTAATAAATAATTCCTAACTCTACTTATTATTTTGTCAATCGAATACATAAGCCAAGGTTTCTAGAAAAGTAGCTGTAGCCCGTAGAAATCTCCAGTCCTGACGTAGGGCATGTGCGGTACGCACGAACGCGGTTTCCACTTTTCAGGCGGCCTTGAAGAAGAAATAGGGCTGCATTACAACTTTTTCAGATCTTATAAGCCTGATGCGGGTCGGTTTGTGAATCAGTATCCGATTGGGTTGTTTGGTGGGGAGAATCTGTATTCGTTTGCATCTAATATACAGACTTGGGTTGACCCGTTGGGACTAGCACATTCCGTGTTTGGGGAGCTTATTAGGGATTCTGTGGGAGATAAAGGAGTAAAAGCTGAATATCGTGCAACAAATACTGGGAAAACCTATAAATGGAAACGAATGCCAGATGGTAAGGTTCTACAAACAGAAAAAGCAGGAAGTAAGATAAAAGCTTTTATTTATAATTTGATTACTCGTAGACGAAAATCGTCAAAATGTTGATTAATTTAAATTATTTTTTCTAAATTTCAACCCTAGAAAGGATTTAATCAATGATTAAAAATTTAAAAATTAATGACGGTAAAGCTACTGCTTTAATATCTTTATCTCCTAGTGGTATGCAACCGTATGATATACCTATTTTTATTGATGATGAATCAGGAGATATACAAAGAGAAAGCCAAATTTATTCAATTCTTGATAGGGTAGAGAACTTTTCTAAACGAATAAACATTGATGATTTAATAAGAGACATTTCAATAGAGATTAATCAAGCTTGTTATGAGCAAAGTGATTATGAACCAGCGGAATTCGATAATAAAGAATTAGCAGATGATTTAAAAATTGTCAATATTACAGCATATTTTGATGAATTAGTATTTATATACTATTCTGGTTCATTTCTTCCGGATATGGAAATATCTGCTCAAATAACTTATGAAGGTGAATTAGAAAATTTGGAAATATATGATAAATAGCAAGCAGTAGCCCGCATGAAACCTCCAGTTCTGACGTAGGGTATGTGGAGTACGCACGCACACGGTTTCTGTTTTTTAGACGACTTCTACCCAATCGCCTCCTCTGATGGCGGTGCACGGCTGTTGTTTGCCGAAGTCGATTCTGGCTAGGGCAATCTGACCGCCATTTACGGACGAGACGGAAAAAACTGCGCGGTTTCGCCTACCGCACAGCATAACTTGTTGCGTTATTACGATTCTGATGCAGGTTGGTTTGTTAATCAAGATCCGATTGGGTTGTTGGGTGGGGAGAATCATTCCTGCTAGAGAACCTGAAAGGAATTTCACTCAAGAAGAAGCAGCAAACTTTGAACCTCCAAGTGTATGTTGATTGCTGTCTTTTAATATCAACTATAATTTTTTCTTGAAGTAACTTTAGTTAGCTAAAATTTAAATTTTTAATACATAAAGGTTTTGCAATGAATTTTTTTAAAACACATAATATTGACACTTATGGTGGTCCATTAGTCATGTTACCAAAATCAGATGCCAATATATGGCAGGGCTGTGTAGATTTAAAACCAGAAGAGCATTATTCTTTAGCTTGCTCTCAGCATAACTATTTATCTGTTTTAGCTGTAGAAGGTGTGCAAACTATTATTTTAGGAGACGAACCTTTACCAACTTTTGCAGTACACAAAATAGATGCTAGTGAGATTTTTATATTCAGAACTTATTGGATTAATGATGAATCACACATTGACACTCATATAAAAAATATAGTGGATGGTCATCATAAATATCAACCATTAGAAGAAACATCAATTTTCATTAATGATGTTGAATGGGTTATATTTGATAGTGCTTTCACTTTTAAAGATAAAGAAGATAGTATAGAAGTAAAATTTACTCATAAAAATTGCTTGTATAAAATCCAAACGTATTTGTACGAAGTATCCGATATTTCTTTTTTAATTCATTCATTTAAATACTATAACGGACTGTAGCCTAAAAAATTCATTTTATAGATAAGGTGTAGTGCTGATTGTATGTAGAGGGCTTGTTTATCAGTTTATATAATAAATAATATCAGTTTTATATAGCCAATCTGTGCTCGCTATGATATGCTAGCCTTATGTTTATTTGGTTTTCTGTAGAAAGGAGCTCGTATGAATCGACTTAGTTTCTCACGAACTCAAATTTTAATTCTTGTCAGTGTATGGCTAACATTTTTGATTAGCTTTGTTATGCGCTTATCTTGGGCATCTTTGATGCCTATCGTTAACGAGGCATTGAATTTTACGCCTCAAATGGGGACGGCTTATTTATCTGCCTTTTATATGGGCTATGCTATCATGGTTCTACCAGGTGGTATCTTAGCGGATCGCATAGGTTATCGTTACACTATTTTGGTGAGTTTGCTTGCCATGGCAGTTATTACGGCATTGATGAGTACCATAGATAATTACACCTATGGTTGGGTATTACGATTCTTATTAGGTATCGTATCTGGTCCTGTACAAGCATCTTGTTTAAGTGCTATTGGGGATTACTTTGGTCCTAATCAACGTGGTGCTGCAGTTGGTATCTTTATGTCCTGTACATCCCTTGGATTGACCACTGTAAACCTATACGCACCATATGTGGCAACTAATTATGGATGGCAAAATGCATTTCTTTTAACAGCGGTATTACCAATCCTTGTTTTCATTCTTAGCTACTTTACGGTTCGTAAGCCAAGTGCTGATATCTTAGCTCAACGAGAAGCAGAGGTGAGTGCTGCATCTGCTCATATAGGGGAAAAGACTTCTTTAAAGGAAAACTTGTTACATGTTTTGAAGAATCGCAACATTTGTTGCCTTGCCTTTGCAGGCTTCTTTGCTACCGGTGCTACTTGGGCGGTGGCGCAATGGTCAAACTTGTACATGGTTAAACAGCTCGGCGTTAATGCCATCTATGCAGGTCATGTAATGTCTGCCTTTGGTTTAGCCGCGCTTATTGCGAAACCGACTATCGGTATTTTGTCCGATATATTACCGATTAAGAAGAACCATTTGGTGGCGCTTGTTATGTTCTTATTTGCACCAGCATTGATCCTCTTTGCGAGCACCACAAATCCAGATATGCTCTTTATAACAGGTCCAATTCTTGGTATTGGTGCTTTCATGCATAGTGCTTTAACAAATGCTCTCGTAATTCAATCTGCAGCACCTCATTTACGTGGTACAACAGCAGGATTTGTAAACTTGTTTAACCAAATCGGTGTTATGTTGGCACCTATGATTTTGGGCAGCATGTTAACTGCTACAGGTAGCTATCAATCTGCATTGATGACTCTTGCCATCGCTCCTGTTATCGGTGCCATCGCATTGTTCTTTGTACGTCTTAAATAATGTGAAAGCATCATACAATAGGTTTATCTGATTGTATAGAAACAAAATATGAAATAAAAGAGACTGAACAGTTCTCCTAAGGTAAGGAGCTGTTCAGTCTCTTTCGTTTTTATATTAGTTATATTGCCTAAGGTTTTTGTGGTGCGTGATAGTCCGGTTGCGGTCTCCATTCACTCATAGGTGTATTAGGATCTGGCATATCTTGATTTTGGATATCAAGAATCCAGTCACTCGGTCTTGGACCTTGTGGAGAAAGTGGTGGGACAGGACCATATACACCTAGTTTAGAAGGTGTTAACCGTGGTTGATTAGATGTATAAGGTGATTCTAATTGGTTGAGCGGTTTGTATACGCCTGGTGGTGGTTGAACACCAAATAATGGCTTATCTTCTGTTGGGGGAGGTGTACTTAGTGGTTTATATGGACGTGGTGGTACATAGGGGTTCGTAAAGGTATAGGTAATACGCTCCAATTCCAATGCATTATGTAAAATAAATTGACCTATTTCAGCAACCGCAGAGCCCTTTGTAGCGACATGAGCACCTGTAGATAGAACAGAACGCTGATTGTTAGCAGCTCCTATAGGGGCGCCATTTACTTGGTAGAATTTCGCTGGTGCCACATGCCAATCCATAAGATAAATATCTTTAGAGGTGTTACCTCGATGATATGTATAATTAGTTGAATAATCGGCTATGATATTCTGATTTTTATACAGACTAATTGTACGAGCATGAAGCGTGCTATACGTAGGACCTGCCTGTGCTAGACTGATTGTACTTAAGTCGATATACACAGTCTCTGAAGGACTATTATAAGCTACTTGGTATTGAGTAGGCTTGTTTTCTAATTCATATTGTGAAATCGCACTAGCAGATTGCAATGTTGCTAATGCTAGTATTAAAAAGGGATAAAGTTTTCTCATGTTAGACCTCTCTTATGTGGAATTAGTATACCATAGTCATACATGTAATTCCATTAGAAATGCATATAAAACTCCATAATATGTATATTGTGTATAATCATCTTTTTGTTATATGATTATTGCATAGTACAGGAGGTCTTGATATGGAAATTATCTGTTTTGGCGATAGTATTACCCGTGGTTATGATATGCCTTATGGCCAAGGGTGGGTTGAAATCTGTGATGCATCTATAGAGAATGTACATTTTACAAATTATGGTGAAGATGGATGCTCTGTGCAAGGCATGATTTATAATATTGAAGAATGGGCGTCTACAGCCGTAGCTGATCCAACACGTCATATCTTCTTAATGTGTGGTACCAATGATATTTTACAAGGTCGAGATAGTGCGTATGTATTTAAGACCTTGGTGAAAGCTATTGAATTAGCGAGCACAAAGGGAAAGGTAATTATTGGTTTGGAAACACAAATCGATAGTGATATGGATGGGTTAGACCTTGTTGTGCGAGATGTAAATGACCGATTAAAAGCTTATGCAGCAGAGCATGACTTAAAGGTTATAGACTTCTATACAACTTTATATGAAGCGGACCAAATAGGCCAAATTGTCTTTGCTGGTGAAGTGCATCCCAATGCGCGTGGCTATCGTTTGATGGCTTATAAAGCGTTAGAAGTATTTACAAGATTATCGTAAAAAAATAAATCTAAGAATTCAATTGGTAAGGAATTTAATTGGTAAGATCCATAAAAAATCCCCTCATGAGTTATCTCATGAGGGGATTTGGTGATTTATATAGTCTTTATGTGTGAAGGCTTGTAGCTTTCACATTATATTTAATTCGTTACGAATTAGTCGTTAGAATTAGCGAGTACGTGCATTGGATACGCGAGCGGATTGTGCAATTGCGTATGCAGTACCTTTAACTAAATCGTAAGCATCAGCAGTGTTGCCAGATACTGTTACAGCTGCTACAGTGTCGTCAGTTACTGCGAACAATGCAGTTGCGTAAGGGTGTTGTGCACCGTTTGGAACTGTTACCGCACCGGATTTTACAACGATGTAACGATTGCCGTTGTTGAATACGTCATATTGAGCAGCTTGTTTTACACCATCATAGCTTTCATTGTAAGCGAACAATGCAGCTACTTCACCACCTGCTACTTGACCAGTTTGTTGCATGGAGCGCAATTTAGCAGCTGCTACAGCTGTTGGTTGAGTCATGTTAACAGTGATGCGCAAGGAGTTGTTATTTACAACTGCTTCAGTGATTACGTTTGTAGAGAATACGTTTGCAACGCCATCACCAGCACGGTTGTAGGAGCTAGCAGTTTTCACTTGGTAGCCGTTAGTGTATGCAGGCAAGTCGTAAGTGTAGGATTTGCCGTTCAACAACAAGTCGAATGCATTTAATTGGTTAGTTTTATAACGGGAAACGTATGCACTGCCGTTGCCATTAGCTGTTACAGAAGTTACCGTTTCTTGGTATACAGGTTGGTAGCTAGGTGCAATAGGATCCATGATTTGAAGACCTACAGCTGTTGTTTGAGGTGCTACGAAAATTGGATCACCCAATTCTTTAGATACAGGCATTTGTTGAGCCATGTCACCTGCTGTGTAAGGTACCGCTGGTAATGGTTTGTAACCAGGGCGTGGTGCGCTTGTTACATAACCAGATTGGTAAGCTGGTGTAGCTGCTTGAGGTGCAGCGTAAGTATATTGCTCAGCTGCAGCGCGTTCGTAAGCGCGTGCATTAGCATCAACAGATGCTGCGAAAGCGGAGAAAGACATAGTTGTAGCTGCAAATACTGCGAAAGCAGCTGCTAAATGTTTTTTGTTCATAATAATTCACTCCTAAATACATGATTTTTTACAAATAACACAAATACTAACATGTATTATATATGAAATTCTGTTAATTGTAAATAAAATATAAATTTTTTTCTTAATTATAAACAAATATAATCAAATGAGTCAAATTTTGTACAATTAGCTTAAATTAACCCCAGAATTAAGCACAGAATGTCATATTACTATATAATAATACTTAGTATAGTAATATATTATATCGAAAAAAATAGTTTTAGGCTATACCTAAGAACAAGAAATATATAAATAAGATGAAATTTGCTGATTATATAAATTATATAAACTGAGATGGTGAACGTTTCACTAGGGAGGTCTCATGAATATTAGCGTCTATTATGGACGAGCGGGATCAGGCAAGACGCGTGCCGTATATGAACGGATACGTCAAGTGATGACCGATTGTCCAGGGGAACCCATAATCTTACTCGTTCCCGAACCAGCTACCTATCGGGTGGAGCGAGAACTTGCAGAATTTATGCCTGAAAAAGGTTTTACTACGGTCCGTGTCGTAGGCTTTGGTCGTTTGGGTTACCAAGTATATCAATCGATAGGCTCCAAAGGGGCCGGTCAATCAAGCTTATCTAGCTTTGGCCGGTCTATGTTGTTGCGCCTTGTTATGAAACGAAAACAAAAGGAGCTAGGTCTCTTAGAACAGGCTACTAAACGTCCTGAGTTTTCTTCTGTATTACAACAGCTCTTTTCTGAGTTTCGCGCCTTCCGCGTCGGTCCTAATGACCTTGAACGTGGGGCGGAGTCCGTTAAAAATAAAGTATTACAAAAGAAATTGCAGGAGCTTGCCATTTGTATGGCCGCCTATGAAGAGGAAATCAGTCGTCATGGGGAGCGCGATATTGATCCTATCATGGAAATCGTTGAGGTGTTGCCTCAATCTCCACTAATGGAAAACAGCCACGTCTTTATCGATGGCTTTCATTGGTTTACGCCTACTCACTACGAGTTGATCTATACCTTATTTGATTTGGCTAAGGAAGCAGTTATTACCATCGACTTGCCAATGGCTCCAAAGGTATTAAATATTGCTCGTCGAGGGGAGCATCTCTTTAGCCGACCTTTAGAGATTTACGATACTTTAGTTGCTCGTTATAGCTCTAGTATTAACTGGGTTGGTTTTGATGGGAAACGGGGCCCTCAAATAGTACAAGAATTAGAGGCTAATTACTTTACTAGTCCTAGTAAGCAAAATTCTATTGATACTACTATTCCCCTTATTCGTGGATATAATCGAGAACGAGAAGCCGATGCGGTGGCTCGCCGTATTTTAGCCTACGTAGAATCCTCTCCAGAGGCTCGATACCGCGATGTATGTATCATGCTTCGCGAGTCGGAAACGTACGGGGATACCTTAGAAAAGGTCTTCGGTCGGTATGGCATTCCGCATTTTATCGACCGTCAGCGGCCTATGAAAAACCATCCATTAGGCGAATTGTTGACAGCCCTCTTTGATATCGTGCGCCATAGCTACAGTCGAGACAGCATGTTCTTATTGCTTAAAACAGACTTGATGCCCCTTACTCGTGAGGCCGTAGATGAATTAGAAAACTACGTACTCGAGTTTGGTATCGACCATTATAAATGGGAACGTGAAAGCTGGCCGTATTTACGAGGCTTTCATGAAGGGCAAGATGAAGAAGGTCACGCTGATGCACCTCGTAGAGCTCGTGTCAACCAAGCAAGGCAAACCATTATGGACATCCTATCCCCATGGTTTGACTTTGCCGCTCATAGCGAAGGACATACGGGCACTGAGTGGGGTGCACAGCTGTATGGTCTCTTAGAAACCTTGCAAGTGCCACAGCGTCTCTATGAATGGACAAAAGATGCAGAAACGGTGGGGGATCAAGAGTCTAAAGCCAGCCATGAACAGATGTATAATGCTGTTATTTCTTTCATAGATGAAATCTCTATGGTCATGAAGGATGAAGTGTTGACACTGGATGAGATGATGTTGCTCCTCGAAGAAGGATTGAGCGATGTGAATTATTCTATGATTCCTCCGTCCTTGGACCATGTGGTGATTACTACTATCGAACGTGGTTATAGCCAATGGTGGCCTAAGGTATTCGTCATGGGCCTCAACCAAGGCGTATTCCCACAAAGCATGGGCGATGAAGGCCTTATCAAGGATAAGGAACGTCAGGAATTAGCGGAGGCCGGTATTACTTTGGCGGAAGGGGCATTGCCGAAGGCTTTCAACGAAAATTTCCTATTATACCTAGCTATGACGCGGGCATCCCATTCCTTGACGCTGTCCTATGCAAGTTCTGGCGAAGATGGAACCGGCCTTGAGCCATCCCTCGTGGTGAAACGATTAGAATCCCTTGGTTATGTAGATAAGGCGGTAGATATTCCACTCTCTATTGCAGCTGATACTGAGTCGGATTATGTATGGCGACCGTTACAGAGTTTGTCCCTATTGTCAGAGCGCTGGGGCGCCCTCTTTAGTGGTCATGAGGTCAATCCATTGTGGTGGGGCCTTTATAACTGGGCTCGTGAAAGCGATACCTACCGCCCTCGTTTAGGTGAGGTATCTCGTGGTATTCGAGATAATAATGATGTACCTGTCATTACGAAGGATTTAGTGAATGGATTGTTCCTATCTAAAGGCTATATGTCTGGTTCTGTAACGCGCCTAGAGAGATATCAGCAATGTCCGTTCAAGTTCTATGCTCAATACGGTTTGAAACTAGAACCGCGTCGTGTGCGCTCCTTTGGTGCTCCTGAAATTGGTACATTCCTTCACGCTAACTTAGAGCGTTTAGGTAATTATCTATTAGATAACAATAAACAATGGCGTGACCTTAACGAAGAGGACCAACATAACTTATGCCGTACGGTAGCGGAAGAGATTTTACAAGAAAATCAAGGTGGCGAGGAAACGAGCGATGCCTACCAAAAGGCTATCGAGCAGCGTGTACAAAGAACATTACATGTGACGGTAGACCGCCTCGTAGAGTGGTCGAAGCGCAGTGATTTTGATACGAAATACTTGGAGCAAGATTTTGGCCGTCAAGGCGGCTGGGATCCAATTCGCGTACCTCTAGGAGAAGACCGTTATTTGCGCCTCATTGGTCAAATTGACCGCATCGATGAATACACCCGAGATGGTCAAACTTATGGTATGGTTATTGACTACAAATCGGGCGGCGCACATGTGACGGCGCAAGATGTATACTATGGTCTTAAATTGCAGCTTATGACCTATCTGTTGGCCTTAGAATCTGCTTACGGTAAAACGAAGGGCGAATCGATAGCTCCTGCGGCTGTGGTGTATTCCTATGTGAAGAACCCTAAAATTCCTGCCGATGCGCCTATATCCTATGAGGATGCCATATCACTTGCTAAAGAAAGCAATGCATGGCAAAACAGTGGATACTTCTCTGATGATATCGAGGTGTTGACCCATATCGATAATAAATTTTTATCCTATGGATCTAAAAGAGGACCTTATGTACCAATCGCTACGAAAAAGGATCAAACTATCTCTAGTAGGGATTTGCGTAAGGTTAAGAATCCTGGCGAATTTGACGTAATGTGCCGTTATACAAACCACGTAATGGCTGAAACGGGCCGTAATATTGGGGAAGGCCAGTTCCCGATTAAGCCATATCAATTGAATGGCTTTAGACCATGTACATATTGTGACTATCGTACTGTATGCCGTTTTGACTCTAGCCGTAATAAATATAATTATCTGTCTGGCTTATCTGAAGATGATGCATTAGAACGGATGAAAGAGGTTCTAAACGACGGAAATAACAGTAGCGACGGAAGCAACAGTAGCGATAGAAATAATAGTAACGAAGGAGGTGAAAACCATGGGTGTTAAATGGACGCCAGAGCAGGAGTCTGCCATCATAGCTCCTAAGGACTCGTCCTTAGATAATCAAACCTTACTAGTAGCGGCAGCGGCAGGTTCAGGTAAAACGGCAGTTCTCGTAGAGCGCATTATTACCCGTCTTAAAGATATGGATAATCCCTTATCCGTACAAGAGCTCATGGTTGTAACCTTTACAAAGGCGGCTGCTCAAGAGATGAGTGCCCGTATCGGACTTGCCTTGGCAAAAGCCATGGAGTCTACTGATGACGAGGCTATGCAAGAGCGTCTTGAACGACAGCTCAATCTCTTGCCGTCTGCTCATATTTCTACATTGCACTCCTTCTGCCAATGGGTAATTCGTTCCTATTTCTACAAGCTAGATATTAATCCAACGGCTCGCATCGGCAACGAAGCAGAAATGGCCCTCTTACAACAAGAGGTATTAGCCGATTTATTAACTAAATCCTATGAGGAAGGCCTTTATAATATCTACGAATTGGCGGACTTCTTTAGTGATGATAAATCGGATGCAGGCTTAACGGCGAAGATTATGTCTCTATATAACTACGCCATGTCCCTTGCCAATCCTGATGGATGGTTACGTAAAGCCTTAGAGCCTTATAAAGAAGCTATGACTGTAAATCCTAGTGAGACCCTATGGGGCCAATATATGTGGGATCAACATGTAGCTGTTATTGACCGTATTCGCGAGCGCTTAGAACGGATGGAGCAAATCTTGCTCGATCCAGTGGGTCCTCATAAATGGCAAAACATATACGATAACCAACTAGCCGCACTAGGCATGCTTTCAAATGCTCAAACTTGGGATAACATGGGTGAAGCTTGTAAGCATATGGATACGTTTATTAAGGACCAGTTCCGCATGGGGTCAAAAGAGGCACAAGCCTTTGATCCTGTATTGGTAGCAGAGTTTAAATCTTTAGGTTCCCAAAATAAAGATGACCTTAAAGCGATGCAAGCTGCTGTGTTTACCGTGCCAGAAGATACCTTGCAAGAGCAGTTCAAGGCACAATATCCAATCATCGAAGGGCTTGTAGAGCTAACCATTGCGTTCCATCAGGCGTATCGAGATATGAAACAAGAGCAGGGCATCATGGACTTTAGTGACCTCGAGCATCTATGCTTAGCCCTTCTCGTTGAACCGGGCACAGAGGATGATCCTCAGCCGTCCGACGTGGCAAAGGAACTGCAAGATACGTTCAAAGAAATCATGGTCGACGAATACCAAGATACGAACGGCGTGCAAGAGACGATTATCAACTTGATTTCTCGTGTTGATAACCGGTTCTACGTAGGGGACGTGAAGCAAGCGATTTACAGCTTCCGTATGGCGGACAGTTCTCTATTCATGGAGAAATATAATACCTATGGCGACACTGATGCGGTAGAACGCCGTATCGACTTAGCAAAGAACTTCCGGTCTCACGAAAATATTTTAGCCGCTACGAACTTCTTGTTCTATCAAATCATGACGGAAGAGGCGGCCGAGCTAAATTATACGGAGGCAGAATCTCTCATTCCTGGCCGTATCGTAGAGGATGCACCAGAAGATTGGGTTGGAGGCGACGTGGAGTTGCAGCTTCTCGATGTAAGTAAGGATACCCTTAGTGCTAGTGAAAGCGACGAAGATGAAGGGGACGACCCTGAAAATAACGAGCGTGAGTTAGATTTCATTATCCAAAAGATTAAGGAAATCCATGCTGCTAAGAAGAAGGTGCAAAATCCTGATGGCACGTTCCGTCAAATCGAGTGGCGTGACTTTGCTATTTTGCGCAGATCCTTGGCAGGCTGGGGTACTCGTGCAGTAGAAGCCATGCGCCAAGCGGGCATCCCTGCGGTGGTAAACGAGCGGGATGGCTACTTTGAAGCCCAAGAAATTCAGCTTTTACTAGCATTATTATCCATTATAGATAATCCTGAACAAGACTTGCCGATGGCGGCGGTGTTGCACTCCGGACTCGTTGGCCTTGATGCAAACGAACTAGGTGCTTTGCGCCTATCTGGCGAGGGCTCTTTATGGTCTCTCATGCCCGCCTATGCAGAAGAGGCACAAGATGAGCGCTTATTATCCTTTATTGGTCATATGGAGCGTTGGCGTACCTTGTCACGCCGTCACGGTGTGACCGATTTATTGTGGGATATTTATGAATCTCAAGATTACGTAAACTATGTAGGTGCCATGCCGAATGGTCTCGTACGCCGTGCGAATGTACTGGCCTTATACGACCGCGCTAAGGGTTATGAGGCTTCTGGCTTCCGTGGTCTCTTTAGATTCTTGCGCTTTGTTGAAAGCTTGCGCGATAGCAATCAAGATATGCCCCTTGCCAATGTGGTAAGCGAAGCGGACAATGTAGTGCGCCTCATGACCATCCACAAGAGTAAGGGCCTTGAGTTTCCTGTAGTATTCTTATCCGGGGTGCAAAAGGGATTCAACATGATGGACCTTCGTTCAGAGCTACTCATCGATAAGAATGCAGGACTTGGTCTTAAGGGATATTTCCCAGATATTCGGGTATCCTTCCCAACTATGCCGTGGTTCTATGTAAAAGATGTAAAGGAAGCGGCCCTCAAAGCAGAGGAAGAACGGATTCTATACGTAGCCTTAACACGGGCACGAGATAAGCTGATTATGACAGGTCATTTTAAAGGCTTTAAAAATGCTAAAGGTAAGTTGAGTACCTTAGGTGAACTCATTAAAAATACAGCGTCAGTAGAAGGTCAACAATTGCCGACGGATATTATTACCCAAGCTAATACGTATCTAGAATGGTTAATTATGGGCTTTACCCGTCATTTAGACGGTGGTAATCCATTGCGCGTAGCCATTGAGTACGAAGGACCGACCTATTTTGACTTACCAGATAAAAAATGTCGCATCAAGGTCGAAATCCACGATGGCTCTCTCTACGGTGACCTCGATTACAAGGCGGATATTGACGAAACGACTATCAATAAGGTGCGTGAGTTAAAGGCTGTTAACTCTGTGGAACTACCACAGGAAATTGTGGATCGCTTTAACTATACCTATCCGTACAGCGATGCTACGCGGCGCACGGCTAAGATTTCCGTTAGTGAATTAAAACGACGATTCCAAGAACGTGAAATTGAAGCAGGCACTATTGATACCCTAAACGAACCGATTGTAACGGTAGATACAGAGGCTAAACGAGCCGTTTCAGATGCAATCTTAGGTCAAGCCATTAAGCTAGATGTTTGTAATGTTGATCGTGACGCTACAAGTAATGTTGCTGTACCAACTATTACAGTTCCTGCTGATGATTTAGCTAATTCTGTATTCGGCCGCAAGCCACAAGCACTACAGTCCGAAGAGGATGTATTGACGGGGGCTCAATGGGGGACCTTGATGCATGAGGCCATGCAATGGCTACCTCTTGCGCAGTATACCCAATCTTCTTTAACAAAAGAGCTTGATGCACTTGTAACGAAAGGGACTTTCACAGAGGAAGAACGAAATCTATTGAGCGATACAAGTTTATATAAATTCTTTAGTTCTGACCTTGGGAAGCGTCTTATCAACGCAAAGCGCATCGAACGTGAATTGCCGTTCAGTATGCTTTTTGAAGGAAAACGTGTATACGACACCTTAGAGGATGGGGAGAATCTATTCCTCCAAGGTATTATCGATACGGCCTTTGAAGAGGACGGTGAATGGGTTCTCGTAGATTACAAGACAGATCGTGTTAAATCTGGAGAAGACCTTATCAAGCGCTATAAAATACAAATGGATCTCTACAAAGAGGCCTTGCAGCGATTGACGGGAATGCCTGTGAAAGCATGTTATATCTATAGCTTCCGCTTGCACGATGCAATCATTATAGATTAGACTATAAGAATCGTACGATTGTCATAAGGCTATATGTATGCTAGTGTATAAATCTGTACAGAGGTAGCTTATAGTCCAGTAAATACAAAAAGCTCTCTATCCTTGGATAGAGAGCTTTTGTGTTATCTGTATATATAACTTTTGTGTTAACTGTATGTATATCTCAAATCAATTATCTAGATTGAATCTTACAAGTCTATACGCGGTAGTTTAGGCAAATTCAAGGCCTTTTTCTTTTTATGTTTTGATGGGGCGAATACTTTTAGTACTCGCGGTAATACTTCGATATCTACTGGCATCGATGGACCTTGATCGCCGTCCATATTAGTAGGTAGATCACCAATATTAGATAATAGTTCTATATGAGCTTTTTTTACGGTTAAGGTTGTTGTATATCGGGAGTTATATATAGCACCGCTAATGATGAGTGGTAATACGCTAAGAATATCAAGGATGAAGTATTCCTTGAATATAATGATACGCATATAACCATCGTCTACAGAGGCTTCAGGCATAAACCGTTCAAAGCTAGATACTACATTGGTAAGCAATGCCAATACGAGTGGTGATTTACAAATAAAATCATCATTCTCTGTTTTGATGCGGTATGTGTAGTCCTTTGTTGTGAATAATGCTTGTCCTGCGCGCAAAAAGTAGGCAAGAGGGCCTAGAATGCTTTTTTCTTTTGGCGTAACCTCTTCGATTACCTTTGGAATAACACCGGCTGCGATATTATTGCAGAAATATTTATCATTGCACCGGCCAATATCAATAGTACGCGTTTGATTAATATCAATACGTTTGATTGCTTGTGTTGGATTTTGGTGAATACCAAGGGCACGAGACATATCGTTTACAGTACCAACAGGAATGAAACCAAAGGTAGATTTAAAGCCACCTTGGGCAATACCGTTAACGGTTTCATTTACGGTGCCGTCACCGCCCATGCAGAACACAGCATCGAATCCGCGTTCGCAAGCATCCTTTGCAAAACGTGTAGCATCGCCTTCACCGGTGGTGAATTTGACCTCGATTGTTTCGAATAAGGTGCTCAATTTCCATTGTAAATCGAGGGCATAGCGACGTGCCGCACCGCCACCCGATACAGGGTTTATGATTACCAAACAACGGCTCATGATTTAACTTCCTTACTTTCAAAAATGAGATATAGCTATTATCTATCGTTAAATTGACAGTCTTAGATGTGAGCTCTATAATTATATTATATGCACTAAATTACATATGACATATTTATTCAAGATATAAAATATATCGTACAATATATTATACTCATTTTAGCCGTTCTTTGAAAGTACGAAAGAGATGAAGGGATATAAGGTTAGGGGATATTAATGGGACGACAAGATTCAAAAGATAAATACAAATTGTCCGCTGTGGACTCTATTGAAAGATTACCGCTTAGTGAACAAGTTTATTTAACATTAAAAACAGCTATCTTAACAGGCGAATTGATGCCACAAGAAAAGCTTAACGAAGTAAAAATTGCAGAACAATTGCAAGTGAGCGCTACACCTGTTCGCGAAGCATTCCGTAAATTGGCTAAAGATAATCTCGTAGTTATTGTTCCTTGGAAGGGTGTTACTGTAAAGGCGGATACTCCTGAAGAGATTATTGCATTGTATCAAGTGCGTGAAGTAATGGAAGGCCTTGGTGCGCGACTTTGTGCCCGTCATGCAACTGATGAACAAATTAAAGAGTTGCGTGAAATTTGTAAAGAAATGCATGAAATTGAAGAAGCTACAGAACGCGTTGAAGTAAACAGTCGTTTCCATACTATGATTGCTCATTATTCTGGTAATGAACGCGTTGTAGAATACTTAGCAAGCTTCCGTGAACGCGTTAACCGCGACATGTACATTAGCTCTTTTAATGCAGTGCGTACCCATGATTGCGATGATGAACATGATCATATCGTAGATGCTATTGAGCGTCATGATGAAGTGGCAGCAGAAACTGCTATGCGTCAGCATATTAATAATGCATTTATCTTCAAAAAAGCAAATGCTGAAGTACAACACAAAAAACTTAATGAAGTATAATGCCTATTGTTGGCATGCTTATGAAAGGCTCCGCCGTTGGCGGGGCTTTTTCTGTACGAGCGTTAATACTGTATTTGATTAGCTTAACTTAGCTTTGGCTTAACTTTAGTTAGCGCGCTGTTCCTCGTATGACTTAGAAATTCTAATCGTTTATAGTGTGACGTCAGATGAGCATTGCAACTTTTATAATCTATGATGCGCAACCTTACTAGCTGAGCTACATCAATTTGGAATGCTTGAGCGATTTTAAATAAAATTTCTAAAGACATGCCGGATATGCCTGTGCCACACTCTAGCTTGCTCAAATAACTGCGGCTAATCCCAACATGGCGTGCTAGCTCGTGTTGGGACATATTTAGAGATATGCGAATGTTGGCAATTTTATGACCTAAACATACATATTGATGTTGTAAAAATGGGTCTTCGTAGGTATTTATTCGTAGCTCAGTTAACGGTGTTGTTGCAGGCTTCATAGGGATTCCTTTCTTTTCCCTGCTCTCTAAATATAGTATACTGAGACTATTGGTCGTTGACTAATATAGAAAACTAGATATTTATCGGTTATTTCAGATAATTACACGGATTGTGAAAATCGTAGGATACTACTGTAAGTATAGGAGGCAATATGGAAAAATACATTGCAGTTGCCATTGGTGGCGCAGTTGGTGCTTTGTGTCGCATGGCTCTTGGCGAATGGGTTATGACAAAGGTGAGTTCCTTTCCATATGGAACGATTGTAGTAAACCTCATTGGTTGCCTCATTATTGGCCTTGTACTAGGTCTATATATGCAAAAGCCAGAATTATCGCCGTTGGCGAGATTTTTCCTCGTTGTTGGTGGACTCGGTGCATTTACAACATTTTCAACCTTTGCCTTTGAAATGTTACAACTCATGATGACTGAGTCTTATGTACAGGCTTTATTCTATGGCTCTGTACAAGTTGTAGGGGGCTTAATCCTTTGCTGGATTGGTGTACTATTGGCGCGTATACTCAGTGCAATCTGATCTTACCGAATAAGGTGACTTGAGTTACAGCATAAATACATCTATTTTTATATGATTATTTAGTAAGATACATAGAATTGTTAGAATTTATATTGTATAGAGTTCAGAATTTAAAGTTTGAAGAAAATTTTGAGTATAATACATTACATAGAGTTCTAGATTATAAAGGGAGATATTATGAAATCCATTAGAACACAAGATGCCGTAGGGCATGCATTAATACATGATTTGGTACGCATTGTCATAGGAGAGGTGAAAGATACGCCATTCCGTCGTGGCCATGTTATTACGGAAGAGGATATTCCGAAATTACTAGACCTTGGTAAAGAGCATATTTTTGTGATGGAACCTGAGGATGAAGGATTCTTGCACGAAGAGGACGTGGCACGTGCTTTGTACAATATGGCAGGTGGCGAAAATATGCACGATGGACCTATGGCGCAAGGTAAAATCGAAGCTATTGCAGACGTAGACGGTCTCTTTAAAGTTGATGTAGATCGCTTACATGCTATTAATAGCATTGGCGAGCTTACTATCGTAACGAGATTTAATAATACACCGGTGAAAGTAGGCGATAAATTAGCGGGTATGCGTTGTATTCCATTGTTATTAGAGGAACAACAAGTGGAGGATGCAAAGAAAATTGCTAATGGCAAGCCTTTACTTCATGTAAAACCATTTGTACGCAAAACAATGGGCATTGTTACTACAGGTTCCGAAGTATTTGAAGGCCGTATTAAAGATGCTTTCACCCCAATCATTGAGGAACGTTGTGCAGAGTTTGGTGTAAATAAAGTAGCCCATGAAATCGTAACGGATAATACAGACGATATTGTGGCGGCTATCGACAAGGTAAAAGCAGCTGGTGCTGATATTATTTTCTGTACCGGCGGCATGAGCGTTGACCCTGACGATTTAACCCCAGGGGCCATTAAACGTTATGCAGATCGCGTAGTGACATACGGATTACCTGTATTGCCAGGTTCTATGGTTTGTATTGCTTACTGTGCTGATGGTACACCGATTCTTGGCGTTCCAGGTGGCGTATTATTTAGTAAACCAACGGCATTTGATGAAATCTTGCCACGCCTCGTAGCAAATGATGAAATTACTAAAGAAGACTGCATTCGTATGGGACATGGCGGATTCTTAGGCTAATCCTTTTATAGAAGATCGAAAAACTATATAAGTCTATACAAAAAGCGGACAGATTTTATATCTATCCGCTTCTTGTTATTAATGTGCTTTTATAATCTATTTGTTATTAAAATGATTTTTTCCCTAGTGTAGGGTGACTACAACGTTTTAGTGTTAATGTGTCAATCATGTGGACTGCCTCATCCAATGTGATGTCCTCACGCTTTGTCGGTGTTTCGAGGACAGCCAGAGGATGGTCAGTGCCTACCTCACCAGAGGGCAAGTAAATATATTCTTGGTTGATAGTATCACCAAAGATATATCCTGCTTGTAAATGTTCTTTATGAATGCGACTCATGGTCTCTCCTTACATAATTTTTTTCAGTCTAAAGTCTAGGTAATCTGCAGACACTAGCTCTAATTTAGTAGAACTAAATTCCTTTGGAATGCGCTTAAAGGATATTTGATCGTGTAAATGGCCAAAAATGCATGTATCTACTTTGTATTGCTCCATGAGGTCTGTAAAACCGGAAGGGGCATTGGACTCGTTAAATGGAGGGTAGTGCAATAATAGCAGTTTTGTTACTGGTATGTTGTGTATATCTATTGTTAAGGGCTCTGTTGTTTTAGAACCTGTTGTTTCTATGGTTGTTTCAGAATCTGTTGTTTCTATGGTTGTTTCCGCTGTGAGTTGTTGTAGGAGTCTTTCTACAGCTGCATCCATTTCTTGCAGCGCTGATTCGGTACGTATCAATTCTCTATCGTAAATGGATTGGTCTGTTTCTGGTGTGAAATGGGAGTCTCCAGGGCAGAGGTAGGCTCGTGTTCCACCAAAGGCAATAATGTGAGGGCCTTCTTCTGTTTGAATGAGTTCTGCTGTACCATGGCCTTGTAAAAAGGTGATAGCATCACCCATGAGGTTTCTCATCTTGTTAGCGGAGGCCCACCAGTAGTCGTGGTTACCGCGAATCATATACTTTTTGCCGGGCATGGATGCAATTTCTTGTAAATCGCAAGCTGCTTCATCAAGGCGAAGGGCCCAACTCATGTCACCTACGAGAAAGACGATGTCATCATCTGTCACACGGGCCATCCAATCTTCTTTGATGCGGCTCCAGTGATTATCCCAGTGAGGACCAAAAATATCCATCGGCTTTGTGGGAGGATTGCCAGATAGATGGAGGTCGCCGATGGCAAATACTTTCATAAACATCCTTTCAAATATATCATCAAAATTATTTAGATACAATTTGTATAATTAAACTATTTAGAGGCGTGGAAGTACGGCGTAATGTCTTGAATGATTTTTGCAGCTCGTTCCTCGTCGCAAGTTTGAGGAATTTTGTAACCTACGTAAAGTGGTGTTGTGACATAACGGGCTACTACCTTGATATAGTCGTAACCATCCTCAAGATTATATACAAAATAGTTATAAGACTGACTGTAATTAGCGATGCTGCGCAAAACATAACGCAGCACTTGTTGCAATCGAACGGCCACAGAACGAACGGGCGCATCTGGTTTGAAACGAATGTTGTACTCGAAGAAACCAATGATGGGCTGGGTAGACAAGGTGATGCGCACATCTTGATCTTCGTGCAAGAGCCAGCCTTCCATATTTTGAGCCGTAATATCTTCGTGGTAATCGTAATCCTCAAGGCCTATAATTTGGCTGTGAGGGTGGCGGATGGAACCGCCAGACATGTATCCGTGATTTTTGAAGAAGAGTACCGATTTAAACTCTTTTCGTTCCCGTGTTTCACGCCATTTATCTAAACCAAATTGAAGAATACGAGCCGCTTCATCGGCAGACAATGTAGAAAATTCGCCTTCGTCCGTTTCTGTTTCAATAATAACTGTTGGCCATGTTTTATCTAATACAGGATATTTGTTCATGAGCCATATGATATGACCTGATGTATCTAGAATATCCGTTAATTTTGAACGATCACAGAAGGGGCAGCGCACTTCTTCGTTGCGAATATTAACAGGCTTTGTGCGCCCTAGTGCGATGTTAAATCGTAGTGGTTTATTCATCATGTGCCTCCTTCCGTATAAGAAAATCTATACTCTTAATCATACCATAATTAGCCCATTCGTACATGAAATAATGGTATAATAATAGGGTATTATTTTAACGATAAAGGAGGCCCTATGAAACCGACGACGCTCGTATTTCCCATTGATGAACAAAATCGCATATTGCTAGGTCGTAAGAAACGTGGTTTCGGGGCTGATAAATATAATGGATTTGGCGGTAAACTCGAGGCTGGTGAAAGCTTCCGAGACTGTGCTATTCGCGAATTATTTGAGGAATCTGGACTTCATGGTCGCCCCGAAGATTTAGAATGTGTGGCTGCTTTTGATTTTCAATTTCCTTTTGATGAAAGCTTAACACATGTAGGTTATGTGTACTTTTTGCGTGCTTTCACAGGCAATGTAGAGGAAACAGACGAAATGGAACCTCATTGGCTAGAACCAGATCAAATTCCGTACGACCGCATGTGGGATGGTGACCGCCAATGGTTGCCAATGCTGCTAGAAGGCAAGAAGTTAAAAGGTCCTATCGTATTTGGCCGAGACAACAGTACGGTAGATAAGATGGATCTGACCGCGGTGGACACCGTTCTTGAAAGCGAACACTTGGTGCGCATTGATCTGTATATTAATGGATAATCTGTACCTTATTGGCTGCAACATATATGCAATATGCTTGTCATATGCCTATAGTCATGAAAGTGGTACTAGAGTCCTAAGTTTATAATATTTTGAGGTAATATGACTGATAAAAAGAACCCTAAGTGGGTGCCACAGCTGTTGGCGTGGTATGATGTGAATAAGCGAGAATTGCCGTGGCGTGATTGTGGAGACCCTTATAAGGTTTGGGTGTCCGAGGTGATGAGCCAACAGACGCGCATTGAGGCAATGAAGCCCTACTATGACAACTGGATGCGTTTATTCCCAACTTTAGAGGATTTGGCAAAGGCGTCTGAGGATGAAGTTGTTCACGCTTGGCAGGGGCTTGGTTACTATAGCCGTGCTCGTAATTTGCGCCTTGGCGTGAAGGACGTGGTGGAAAACTACGGTGGTATTGTGCCCCGTGACCGCAAGACGATGGAGTCCTTGAAGGGCGTAGGATCTTATACGGCTGGGGCCGTGCTATCTATGGCATACAACGAACCAGAGGTAGCTGTAGACGGCAATGTGCTGCGTATTTACGCTCGTTTATATCGCATCTTTGATGATATTTTGAGCACTAAAGGTAAGAAGGCTATAACTGCTATTGTAGAGGAAACATTACCTCACGATCGGCCTGGTGATTTTAACCAAGCCTTGATGGACTTTGGATCTGCCGTATGTATTCCAAAGACGCCGCGCTGCGGGGAATGTCCTATTGTAAACATGTGCGAAGCATACCAACATAAGGATACAGACAAATTACCTGTGCGCATCAAGAAAACGAAGGTTGTAGAGGTGCCTCTATTTGTAGGTATCTTGCAATACGAAGACTATTATCTATTGCATAAACGCCCTAATCGTGGGTTGTTACGGTCCATGTGGGAATTCCCTTCGGTGGAAATGGTATCCACCTTTGACGAAGGTGAACAAGGCCTTGAAGAATTAGTTAAGCCCCTAGGTTTTGAACTAGCTTTACAACCTGTATTAGTAAAAGAAATAACACATATTTTCTCTCATCGAAAATGGTTTATGAAAGCATTTCGCGGTGATTTAACGTATGCAGGAGATGCTAAGAATATAACAATCGGAGCTATCCAAAAGCAATTGCCAAAGGACTGGATGCTCATCAAGCGCGATGAGTTCGCTGATTATGCTTGGGCAGGTCCTCATGGTAAATTGACGGAGATGGCAAAATAATTTGTAGGAGCAATGAATGAGAATTCTATTTAATATCATTTTTTCTGCTATCCTCATAGTAGGATTGGTAGGATTTTGGGCGCTTTTCCTCAACTTGTGGAAGCCTAAAAAGAAATGGCCTGCTTGGGTAGGTTATATAATTATTATCGGTGCGTGGTTTGCTGCCATCCGATACTATATACTCAATCAAGTAGATCTATACGGAACGATGTATTATCCATTGATGAATCTATTCCGTACTGAAAGTTACGGTTTCCTCTTTGGCTTATTCTTGGCTATTCCTGTATTCATTGTCCTAGGTTTACTATATTGGGCGGTTAATAAAATTTGGAGCAAAACGCCAGAGGAAAATAGAACGGGCCGTCGCGCATTCTTTAGAACGGCAGCCACAGTGGTACCGTTGACAACAATTGGTGGTTCTAGCTATGCTGCCTATGTAGGTCAACATGAGATTGAGGTCACTCATGAAAGCTTCGGTTATACAAACTTACCGCCTGGGTTAAAGGACTATAAAATCGTTCAACTCAGCGATATTCATGTAGGGCCAAGCATCGACTTAGACGATCTTGATGAAATTTTAAAGCTCGCCCTTGTAGAAAAGCCTAATCGCGTTGTTATCACTGGTGATTTGATCGATAAATTAGCTTGGTTGCCACAGGTTTGTGAAAGATTAACAACCTTTGCAAAACAAATCCCTGATGGCGTTGATTTCATCTTAGGCAATCACGAATACCATCACGATGTGAATAAGGTGTTAGAGGAATTGAAACATAATACACCGATGAATATCCTTGTGAATAGCAATATTCAAATTATGGGCGGTAAACAACCTGTATATATTGCAGGTGTTGCGTACGACAATGATCGAGAAAAAGAAAAACGTGAAGCTATGATTGATAAGGCTTTATCTGGTATTCCAGACTATGCCTTTGTTATCCTATTAGCGCATCATCCTGAATTCTTTGAAGAGGCTATTGAACGTAAAATTCCATTGACCCTCTCTGGTCATACTCATGGTGGACAAATCGTATTCATGGGCATGCCGTTGGTACCAACGGGTACACCATATACAAAAGGGCGCTACGTTGAAGAACAAAGCGTGTGCTATGTTAATAATGGTACAGGCCACTGGTTCCCAATCCGTATCAACTGTCCACGAGAAATTACAGTCATTACATTCTTTGATGGAGTGGCTTAAATCATAAGTTATGCTCCTTATAGGGATACAATCATGTATAATAAATCCTTTATCCATAAATTTCTTATATGTACCATTCTACTTGCTCTATTTGATATCTCTCTGCTCTATGATATGACAGCGGATATATATAAGGGATATCTCAAAATAGCAATACTAGTGGCAATTGGATGCCATTTAGATTTATACCTGGAACTCAGTACACAAGAGGTACTAATGGTACAAGCATTCGAGAATGATACATTTGACGAGACCTATGAACTGCTAAATACGAAATATATGCTTTTTATCATATCCTTTGTCGTATTAATGACTATAAACCTTGTGAAATATTAGAAAACCATAAGGTACAAAGTAAAAGAGGTATTGTATATGAACATACAACACCTCTTTTTATTATATGAACTTATATAAAAAGCTATTATATTTCCTATATATTTTTAGATACTACCAGTTAAAAGTATTTATTTTTAACTGGTAGTATCTCAATTAATTCATGTTTTATATTTTTTTTAGGTATCCCAATTGATGGATTACTAAGCTCATTACCATATGTATATCTTGGTATAGTAATATTTTACATTTTAGGTTTTCTTTTTATTAAATATGTAATGAAGTCATAATCTAAAATACAGCCCCAATACATTTGGTATCGGGGCTATTTCCGTTCATTTGAGGTATGAGAGGATGTTACAGATATGTCATAGAGATGAGAGAGATTTTATTTCATGCGAACTGCTTCGGCGAATTCGTCTTCGGTCATGAGTTTTTCTTCTAAGATGATTTCTTTAATAGAGCAACCGCGTTTGTACGCTTCTTTTACTACCTTAGCGCTCTTATCGTAGCCGATGTATGGTGTTAAGGATGTGGCGATCATAAGGGATTGTTCTACAAAGAAGTTGAGTTTTTCAGGCACAAATTCTACACCGTCGATACAGTGTGTTGTGAAAGAATTCATCGCGTCTGCGAGGAGGTGACAGCTTTCAACAAAGTCATAGATCATGATAGGCATGTACACGTTCAATTGGAACGCACCGCTACCTGCACAGATGGTCATAGTCGTATTGTGACCGAATACTTGGGCGCATACCATGGTCAAGGCTTCGCATTGTGTAGGATTTACCTTGCCTGGCATGATGGAGGAGCCCGGTTCGTTTTCAGGTAGATGCCATTCGCCGTAACCGCAACGAGGTCCAGAGCCTAAGAAACGCACGTCATTAGCGATTTTGAATAATGTAGTCGCCAATGTATTAAGTGCACCATGAGCCATCATGAACGCATCTTTGAGGGCCAGCCCTTGGAATTTGTTGTTCTTCACGCGGAATGGAGCACCTGTTACCTCTGGCAATACAGTTTCCATAACGTCTAGATAGCCTTTAGGCGTGTTTACACCGGTGCCGACTGCAGTGCCGCCAAGGGCTACGTCGAGTAGGTAGTCAGTGTTTTGAAGGAGCATAGTTTTTGCAGATTTTAAGCCGTCCACAAAGGCGCTGATTTCTTGGTCTACCATGATGAAAGTCGCATCTTGTAGGTGAGTACGACCAACTTTTTGCAAGCCTTTCCCTTTTTCTTGCAATTTCTCAAAGGATGCGATAAGGCCGTCCAATGCAGGGATTACCCGTTTTGTAATTTCAAAGTATCCACAGATATGCATTGCCGTAGGGAATGTATCATTTGTACTTTGGCCGCGGTTTACATCGTCGTTAGGATGGAGCGGATTGCTTTCATCTAACTGTTTAGCCCGGTGAGCGATTACCTCGTTCACATTCATATTAGTCTGTGTGCCAGAACCTGTTTGGAATACGGTTAACGGGAACTCATCATCCCATTTTCCCTCTACGATCTCATCTACTACTTGAGCGATGAGTTTCGCTTTTTCCTCAGTTACTGCGCCACATTTTGCATTGGTTAAAGCACATGCTTTTTTTACAAGCGCAAGAGCTTTGATTTGTTCAATAGGGATGCGGTGGTCACCGATCTTAAAGTTATTGAACGAGCGTTGCGTTTGAGGTCCGTAAATTCGTCTAGCGTCGACTTCGACTGGTCCCATTGAATCGTATTCAATTCTTGTTTCCATAATGTTTACAACCTCCTTAAAAGACATGCCGACCTTACTGTCGGTTCTTTTTTATTATATGCTAAAAAAAGAAAAAATATAATAGAAAATGATAATAAATACCAATTAGATATAATTAAAGGGGTATAATTACCTTTACACATAGTATTCTTATACAGATGAGAGCTTGAATGATCTGAAATGTCTATACTTACTGAATGATAATGAGACACAATCCATAAGGGGAGTTTTTTGTACATAGTATTTTCTGCCGTGTATACATAGTCAGAAAATAGGGATTTTTATTGTCAACATCGCTTTAACACGTTAAAATGGAAGTAGCTTATTATATTGTTTTAAGCTCTAGTTTCACAGAGGAGGTAAGTACTTATGAAACATGACTTTATGAGCCATGACCTTCATCTGCCGGAACTGACACTACGTGGGATGCTACTTGGTGCATTGATTACTGTAATTTTTACAGCATCTAACGTATATCTCGGTTTGAAGGTTGGTTTGACATTCTCGTCATCCATTCCGGCAGCCATTATTTCAATGGCAATCTTACGTTTCTTCAAGGATTCTAACGTTCTTGAAAACAACATGGTACAAACTCAGGCTTCTGCAGCCGGTACTTTGTCCGCAATTATCTTTATCTTGCCAGGTCTACTCATGCTTGGCTATTGGAATGGCTTCCCATTCTGGCAAACATTCTTGCTCTGCGCATGCGGTGGTTCCCTTGGTGTGTTATTCACCATTCCATTGCGTCGTGCCATGGTAGTAAATAGTGATCTACCATATCCAGAAGGCCGTGCAGCAGCAGAAATCTTGAAGGTTGGTTCCCACAATGCTGGCCAAGGCCCTCAATCTAGCTCCGGTATGGGCGACATCGTATCCGGTGGTCTTGTAGCTGGTATTATCAGTCTTTGTGCAAATGGTTTCAAAGTCCTTGGCGACAGCATGAGCTTCTGGCTTCCTGTAGGTAGCAAGGGTATTACTCAAATTCCATTGGGCTTCTCTACAGCATTGTTAGGTGCTGGTTACCTTATCGGTATTGCTTCTGGTATCGCTATCCTAGTTGGTGTACTCATCGCTTGGGCTGGCTTCGTACCTTATTTAACTAATATGTTTGCTCCAGACGGCGGTGCTACAGCTAAATTTGCAATGGCTGTTTGGAAATCTAAAGTTCGTTTCATCGGTGCTGGTGCTATTGGTATCGCAGCGATTTGGACTTTGATTACATTGATTAAGCCAATCATCGAAGGTATGAAAATTTCTGTTAAATCCATGAATAGCAGTTCCACTGAACGTGCATTGCATCGTATGGATACAGATATGAGCACAAAATCTGTTATCATCGTGTTCGGTATCATCCTTTTAGGTTTAGTTCTTACATTCTGGGACTTCGTATCTGCAGTACCTATTAGTGCAGGCTTAATGTGGACACTTGTTATCGTAGGTGTTCTCGTAGCTTTGCTAATCGGCTTCTTTGTAGCTGCTGCATGTGGTTACATGGCAGGTCTTATCGGTACATCTGCATCTCCAATCTCCGGTATTGGTATCTTGGCGACTATTATTTCTTCCTTAGTGGTGTACTTCATCGCTTCTGAAAATAACTTGTTCGCTACAGAAGCAGGCGTACAATTCGCTACAGCTATGGCTATCTTTATGACATCCGTAGTTATCGCCATTGCATCTATTTCTAACGATAACTTGCAAGACTTGAAAACTGGTCAACTCGTAGGTGCTACACCTTGGCGTCAACAAATTGCATTGTTACTTGGCTCTGTAGCTGGTGCGGTTGCAATTGCTCCTGTTCTTAACTTGCTTTACCAAGCATATGGCTTCACAGGTGCGTTACCACGTCCTGAAATGGATCCTAATGCAGCATTATCTGCTCCACAAGCAACTTTGATGACTACAATTGCTCAAGGTATCTTCAGTTCTAGCATGGATTGGGATTATATCTTGATTGGCGTTGGTGTTGGCGTAGTAGCAATCATCGTTAACTTAATTCTTAAGAGCACAACAGCTTCTTTAACATTGCCTCCATTGGCAGTTGGTATGGGTATCTACTTACCTCCAACATTGGAAGTACCTCTTATCTTAGGTTCTTTCATTAGCTATTTTGTAGGCCGTTACCTAGTAGCTCGTGCTAAAATGCGTGCTGGCGAACTCGCTGAGTACGATGTTGAACAATCTAACCGCCGTGGCGTTCTCTTCGCTTCTGGTTTGATTGTTGGTGAAAGCTTGATTGGTGTAATCATAGCTGTTATTATTGTATTGTCTGTTACAACTGGTGGCGGTGAATCTCCACTTGAATTAGTAGGTCCTCAATTTGAAAGCACAGCACAATGGTTAGGATTGCTTGCATTCATCTTTGCTGGTCTATACTTAATTCGTCGTGTTGTAGCACACAAATTCAATAAAGAAGAAGCTTTAGCGATGAAAGCTGAGCAAGAACAACAATAAGAGGTTAAACAATGAAATTAAAACAGTCTGTACTCATCATGATGGCTGCTGCATTGCCAGTAGTATCTTTCGCAGCAAGCGAAGCAATTCCTGTCACAAAAGACACTGCAACAGTGCAAAAAGTTCAAGCTGATACGAATAAAGTTAATCGTAACGATTTAACATACCGTATCTCTAGTACTGCTACACCGGAGCAAAACCGTGCGTTACGCTCTGTAGCATCTAAGGTTGATCGCGATGCAGTTGAAGTAGTAGCACCTAATGCAGACCGCTATATGGACCGCAAAGAGGTGGCTGTATCTCCAGTGGAATCCACTACAGATCATCTTGATCTAGTGTTTCCAACAGTTAAATCTGTTAGTCCAGTTGTAGAAAAAGCAATCAATAATACTATCAAAAAATACGTTGCTAAAGTACAAAACGACGTAGAAAAAATGAATACTAAAGAAGCTGACAAAACAAATGTAGTTATGTACTACGATGTTAAAACAGACAAAAATGGTATTTTCAGTGTATTGATTCATACGTACACAATGCGTGATCGTGATGCTAATGGCGTCAACTATGTAAAAGGCTTCACATTCAACACTACAACAGGTCGTCAATTATCCTTGTATGACCTTGGTGGACTTAACAAAAAAGAATTAGTGAATGCTATCGAGAATAATCAAGATGTGAAGAATCAATTGGGCGGCGAAGTAAACATCGACAAAATGCCTACTGAATTCTACACAACTGATGACTATTCTGTTGTAATGGTATTGCAACAAGACATGGATACAATCCACAGTGCAGGTACCGTATATGTACCAGTTGGTAACTTACGTGACCGCCAAAATGATGTAACAAAAAAATAATCGAACTGTGTGAATTCGATTATGTGTGTATAGTAACAGCTGTTTAATTGTGAAAGAACCGCTCCTTCGGGGGCGGTTCTTTTTTTGCATTATAGATTTAATAATAGTCTTATAATACATTTTGGTGGGGATACAACAAAAAGCCGTGTAAGAACACGGCTTTTTATTATTGTCTTTAGACTGGTTCGCGACGTAGTCGCGAATCATTAAACCACCCGCTATGCGGGTGCGGCAACGAAAGTTATACAAAAAAATCACCTTGCTTAAGTATAATGTAGGTGTTCA